>NZ_JBHXLO010000053.1:0-37416 GCF_042721395.1 Lentzea sp. NPDC058450 | reverse complement strand
GCGTTGGGGAAACACCCGGTCCCATTCCGAACCCGGTAGTTAAGCCCTTCTGCGCCGATGGTACTGCACTGGTTACGGTGTGGGAGAGTAGGTCGCCGCCGAACTTACGTACAGAAAGCCCCTGAGGGTCGAGCGCCACAAGCGCTCCTCTCAGGGGCTTTCTGCTGTCTTCACTCGCGAACGCGCCCGTAAGCAAGCACCAGCGAACACCTGCCGGCACGCGACGACGAACAACGTGCCGACGCGTCCCGACAGAACACGTGCCGACGAACGCGCATAAGCCTCGTGCCGGCTGGCTCGACGAACGGGCTCGCTCACACCACCAACCGTGCAGCCGCGTCGACCGCCCCTGCCCGTCTTGCCACCTGAGGGTTTTCCACCCTCCTGACCTGCGAGTCTGGGCTTCCGCCGCGGGAGCGGGAGACGGGCTGATAACTCGATCGGGTGAGAGATGGCCTGATTCGGCCGGTTCTCCCTCTAGTAGTTATTTCGACGAGTCGGTTCGAGGGAGGTGTCACGAAAGCATGGTCATCTTCGCCGCGCAATGAGGAAGACGCGTGGGGCGCCGGAGCTCGAGGCGTGCCGGGTACCTTCTCTTCCATGCACAACGAGCAACGTGCCGCCCGTCGGTCAGCCGGTGTGGGCAGGACGGCAGACCTCGCCACCAACCCCTTCCGGGTGGACCGGGACCGGGTGGCCAGCAGCCCGTTCTTCGCGAGGCTCGGTGGCGTGACGCAGGTGGTGAGCTCGACGGGCTCCGGGTTGCTGGTGCACAACCGGCTCACCCACAGCTTGAAGGTGGCGCAGGCGGCACGAGCCATCGCCGAGCGGTTGACCGGCCGGCCCGAGCTGACCGCGGTGCTGGAGAAGCTGGGTGGGTGTGACCCGGACGTGGTGGAGGCCGCGGCGCTGGCGCACGACCTGGGGCACCCGCCGTTCGGGCACCTGGGGGAGCAGGTGCTGGATCGGCTGGCTCGGCATCGGTTCGGGTTGCCGGACGGGTTCGAGGGGAACGCGCAGTCGTTTCGGATCGTGACCACGACGGACGTCCGCGGGCCGAAGGCGCTCGGGCTGGACCTGACGGTGGCGGTGCGGGCGGCGATGTTGAAGTACCCGTGGACGCGGCACCAGGCGCTGGGGGTGGAGGTGGCGCCGCGTGGTGCTTCCGAGCCTGAGGACATGCCGGGGACCGGTAGTTCGAAGTTCTCGGCCTACGTGACGGAGATCAGCGATCTGCGGCAGGCGCGGGAACCGTTCGACGGGCGGATCGAGTCGTGGCAGCAGACCGTCGAGGCGAGTGTCATGGACACCGCGGACGACATCGCTTACGCCATCCACGACTTGGAGGACTTCCATCGGGTTGGGGTGTTGCAGCACGCGACTGTGGCCGCGGAGCTGGGGACTTGGCAGGCGCAGGCGTTGGATCTGGCCGCGTTGAGCGATGCCGAGCTCAACGCCGAGATTCGGATGCCCGGGCGGTCGTTGGAGACGTTGCGGCGGCGGATGCATTTGAAGGACTCGTGGGTCATGAGCGACGAGGCGTTCGCGATGGCCGTGCGGAAGGTCAGCAAGGAGCTCGTGGACGGGCTGCTGGCGGTGCCGTTCGACGGGTCGGTCGAGGCCGAGCAGGCGGTGGCCGGGTTCAGTGCTCGGTGGACTCGGCGGTTGGTGGACGCCGTCGGGGTGATCGAGGAGCCCACGGCTCGGTCCGGACACGTCGTGCTGGCTGTGCAGCAGTGGCACGAGGTGCAGGTGTTGAAGTTCGTGCACCGGCGGTTTGTGTTGTTGCGGCCCGATTTGGCGTTGCACCAGCGGGGGCAGGCTCGGTTGTTGAGCTCGTTGGTCGACGCGTTGGAGCAGTGGGTGACCGATCGGGCCGAGGCTGATCGACTGCCGCGGCGGTTGCACGATCTGGTCGAGCTGGCCGAAACGGAGTACGCGGCGCTCGCCCGGACGGAGCCGTCCACATTGGTCGGTGCGGCCGGGGAGTTGCCGGTGGGGCCCGATGTTGTCCGGGGGCTCGCGCGGGGGCGGGCGGTCGTGGACTTCGTGGCTTCGCTGACGGACAACCAGGCCGCGGCGTTGCTGGAAGCCCTTTCCGGGCGAACCGGTCAGTTGTGGACTGACGCGTTTGTCCTGTGATGTCGACGTCTTGACGTGTTTGTCGTGTGACGTCTGCGTCCTGACGCCTGTGTCCTGACGCGTTTGTCCTGTGGCGGACGTGTCGTGTGACGGCTGGGGCCTGTGCCGTTTGGGTCCTGTGAGGTTTGTTCTGTGAAGTGTGATTGTGTCTGCTAAGTGAGAAGTAGCCCAATCGGATGCTGACTGTGATCAGGCAAGCACCATACGTTGACGCCTCGACCGGGAATCGCCGGTCGCAGGCCGCGTGCTCGGGGGCACGCCAACGTTCGGGGGAGAAACCCTGTGCGCCGATCTCGAAGAGGCACGACCTTAGCCGTCGCAGGTACCGCAGTTCTTCTGGCCGCACTCACCGCTGTCACGCCGGCTTCCGCAGACCCGGTCAAGGCAGCGAAGACCATCACCGACCGCACCGCGGCCCAGATCGCCGCGCTGCAGAGCATCAAGAAGTCGCTCACCCCAGCTGAGTCCAAAGTGGACAGCGCGCTCGTCGTCGAGGCGCGCAAGCGGGTTTCGGCGGCTACCACCAGTGCGCTTCCGCAGGTGCAGACCGGCGTTGCCGTGACGCCGAAGTCGACCACGCTCGTGGACATCCGCGCCAAGCAGTACTCCGAGGATCTCGTCAACGCTGTCCGCGCGGCGGGCGGACAGATCAGGGCCGTGTCCCCGGAGCACCGCACGGTGCGGGCCGAGATCCCGGTCGCGAAGATCTCCGAGATCGCGGCCAGGGGCGACGTGGCACGCGTCGAGCCCGGCAGCGACGCGATGACGCAGGACGTGAAGAGCCAGCGGGACAAGAAGTCCAAGGCTCCGTCCAAAGAGGACAAGGCCAGGGAGATCGAGCGCCGCCTCTCGGAGAAAACGCTTTCCGTGCAGGCCGCCAAGGTCGCCGAGAGCGACAAGGCGCACAACGCCGAGGCCGCGCGCGGCAGCTTCCGGGTCACCGGTGTCGGAGTGAAGCTCTGCGCGCTGTCGGACGGCGTGAGCTCGCTGACCGTCTCGCAGAACAACGGCGAACTGCCGGCCGTCGACGTCCTGACCGGGCAGGCGGGTTCCGGCGACGAGGGCACCGCGATGCTGGAGATCCTCCACGACATCGCGCCCAACGCCGAACTCGGCTTCGCCACGGCGTTCAACGGTGACGCGAGCTTCGCCGACAACATCAAGAAGCTGCGCTTCGACCTCGGCTGCGACGTCATCGTCGACGACGTCATCTACTTCAACGAGTCGCCCTTCCAGGACGGCATCATCGCGCGCGCGGTCGACGCTGTCGTCGCCGACGGCGCGATGTTCTTCTCCAGCGCCGGTAACCAGGGCAACGTCGTCGACGGCACCTCGGGCCACTACGAGGGCCAGTTCGTCGACTCGGGCGTCGGTGTCGGCAAGTTCGCGGGCTCCGCGCACGACTTCAACCCGGACCCCAACCAGAAGCAGCTGTTCAACCCGTTGTCGAACTTCTCCGGCGACACCCCGACCGTGCTGCACTGGGCGGACCCGCTGAGCCAGTCGGCCAACGACTACGACCTCTACCTGGTCAACGCCCAGGGCAACGTCGTGACGTTCAGCCAGAACAACCAGGACGGCGCGCAGGACCCGTACGAGCGCATCAACACCCCGGCGAGCTCCACGGGCACGCGCCTCGCGGTCGTGAAGTACCGCGGTGAGGACAAGTACTTCGCGCTGTCGCTGTTCGGCGGCCGGTTCGCCGACTCCAACGACGGCCTCAAGAAGTACGTCACGCCCGGCACGACCCGCGGCCACTCGGCGGCCAACGGCGCGATCTCGGTCGCGGCCGCACCCGCCGCCGGCGCCCTGCCGTTCGACCTCGAGCCCGGCGACCCCGCGAACCCGAAGGGCCCGTTCCCCGGCGCCTACGACGGCACGCAGAAGCCGGAGCGGTTCACCTCCGACGGCCCGCGCAAGACGTTCTTCGCGCCCGACGGCACCCCGCTCGCCCAGACCCGGCAGAAGCCGGACCTCACCGCGGCCGACGGCGTGACCACGTCGGTGCCCGGCTTCGCGCCGTTCTTCGGCACGTCCGCCGCGGCCCCGAACGCCGCCGCGATCGCCGGTCTGATCCTGTCCGGCAACCCGACGCTGACGCCCGCCGAGGTCAAGGAAGCCCTGACCACGACGGCGATCGACATCGTCGAGTCCGGTGTGGACAACCGCACCGGCGCCGGCATCGTGATGGCCGACCGCGCCCTCGCCTACACGGGTGCGTCGCCGCAGGCCCTGGCCCGCGCGCAGAAGCCGACCGTTCTCAACGACAACGACGGAAGCGCTTTCCTCAAGCCCGGCACCACGTCCACGGTGACGGTCCCGGTCGCGAACAACGGTGACGGCTCGGCGGCGTCGACCTCGGTCGTGCTGTCGACGACGGCCACCGGCGTCACCATCGCGCCGCGCTCCAAGTACTACGGCAACATCGACCCGGGCCAGACCGTCAGCAACACCTTCAAGGTGACCGTGCCGGCGAACGCCACGCTCGGTTCGGCGGTCAAGCTCGACGCCCGCGTGACCTACTCGGGTGCGACCTCGCCGGGGACCACCTCGTTCACGCTCCGCGTGGGTGAGCCGTCCCGCCAGTTCCAGACGTTCGCGTACTCCGGTGCGCCGATCGCCATCCCGGACAACGACCAGACCGGCGTGTCGATCTCGCTGCCCGTCACGGGCGTCGGGGCCGCGTCGAACCTGAAGTTCTCCGTGGACGGCGCGACGTGCACCGCCGCGGACGGCGCGACGACGGTCGGCATCGACCACACGTTCGTCGGTGACCTGGTGGGCACGCTCACCTCGCCGGCGGGCAAGAGCGTCACGCTGTTCTCGCGCTCGGGCGGCACCGGCTCGAACATCTGCCAGGCCGTGTTCACCGACGACGCCGCGCTGCCGTTCTCGAGCGTGACGTCCGCCCAGGCCCCGTTCACGGGCTCGTGGAAGCCGGTCACGCCGCTGTCGGCGCTGACCGCCGACCCGGCCGACGGCACTTGGACGTTCAAGGTCGCCGACGTCGTGGGCACCGACCGCGGTTCGCTGCGCGCGGTGACCCTGAGCATCGCCGGCTGGGTGTGATGAGCTAGCTACCGCACAGAAGAAGGCCCCCGGCTCGCGAGCCGGGGGCCTTCCTCGTGGAACCAGGTGAAACGAAAGAGGCCCTGCAACGCTCGCACAGAGCGTTGCAGGGCCTCCAAGAACGTTCCTAGCGGTTCGGCCACTCCCACCGGATGCCGAACACACCGGGACCGAACCCGAGCGCCACGGCGTGCACGCCGCCGCCCGAGTCCAGGGTGAGGTTGCGGCGCCGCGACGGCGTCTCGTCCCCGGCCGGCACGCTGTACTGCTGCACGCGCGACGGCAGGTTCGTCTCGTCGAACCGGACCTCGATCACGTACTCGCGCACCGGCAGCCGGAACTTGCGCGCGAACGTGTTGTTGCCCTTGGGGGCGTGACCCTCCGGGAACACCAGCTGGTATTCCATGATCAGGGTCTCGCCGCGGGTCAGCGGCCGTTCGAACATCATCTCCGCGACCATGATGTTGGCCTCGTGGTCACGGGCGATGCGGCCGAGGTGGCAGTTGCGCACGTTCGTGATCTCGGGGAGCACGTCGCTCTCCTCGGTCTCGAACACGAGCGCCCACCGGTCAGGTCCGTCCTGCTCCGCCCGCAGGATCTGCCGCACCCACACGGATTTCTGCCCGCCGTCGGCAGAGATCTCGATGCGGTCGTGCTGGCTGATCCGGCCGAGCTTCAGATCGGACGACGTGTCGACCTTCGAGAGCAGGTTCGCGACCCGCTCCCGGCGCGCCCAGAGCGCGTCGATCGGCATCATCGTGGTCGGACGGCACCGGCGGCCTCGCGGACGAGGCGGACCGAGCAACGCCGACAGACCCGACTGAGGCACGCCCAGGACCGACTCGAGGTGCCGCAGCGCCTCCAGCGATTCAGGGCGTTCAGGCCTTCGCCGTCCTGACTGCCAGTAGCTGAGCGTCGCGACGCTGATGGTCACGCCGCGCAGTGCCAACCGGTGCTGGATGCGGTCGAGGCTGAGTCGGCTCGCCTTGATCGCCGCCCTCAACGCTTCCGGGAACGGTCCCGTCGTCAAGAGCTGCGTAAGGCTGCCGTGGCCCGTTGAGTCAGTGTCGTCAACGGTCAGTGTTGGTCGACCGGCAGCAGTCGTCATGGTGACTCCCCGCTGTCATAAGATCACGCCCCAGTGACCCTACCCGTCCGTGAACATCGCTGGTCGGAGCCGGATGGAGTCAATGGTTAATCCATACGGTTGATGAGTTCACGCTTTCGAGACTCATCTGTCAAGCGTTACGAACTCATCGGTAACATCTGCGTGCCGTGCACGGCCCGTGTCGGACCGGTTCTAGAGTGTGCACGGTGACCGATTTCGACCTGCTGACCTCGGAGGTCAGGTGAGCCGGGTACGTCCGGTTCCCGGCGGCAGGGCCGTCGAGGTCGAACCGGAACGAATCCTGGGGTGGATCGAGAGATTCTCCACCCGGCACGGCGCCACCGCCATCTCAGTTGGTGAGAGCACGGTCGTGGTCACCGCCGAGGACGGCGCGACGGCCACGTTCCCCACGCGCGGGGGCACCTCACTACAAGAAGTGGTGGACGAGCTGACGGCGCCGCGACGGGTCGGGCTCGTGCTCGTGCGGCTCGGTGGTCACAGCGTCGGCATCGCGCACGGCGGCAAGGTCGAGGTGTCGGCTACGGACCGCAAGCAGGTGCACGGCCGCATCCGGGCCGGCGGGTGGTCGCAGCAGCGGTTCGCCCGCCGTAGAGAAGGTCAGGCCCGCGTCGCGCTCCAGGCCGCCGCGGACGACGTCGCCAGGGTGCTCGTGCCGCGCCTTCCCGACCTCGACTCCGTGGTGCTCGGCGGTGACTGGCAGGCGCTCGACGTCCTGCGCAACGACCGCAGGCTCTCGGGCGTCTTCGCACTGGCGGAGGACCGCGTCCTGGACGTCCCGGAACCCCGGCGCACGGTCCTCGACGAGGCCGCTGAACGGGCCCGATGCGTCGAGATCGTGATCCAGGACACACGGGCAACCGATGTGGAGCCCGGCCGCATGGATACGGGTGAGGGTGCCTGATCCTGGCACCACTGACACCTGCTGGAGCTGTTCAAGTGCGCAAACGAATGGTGATCGTGGCCGGAGCGGTCGCGCTGGGTGCCATCGGCATCGCGGTGCCGGCTCTCGCGTTGAGCGGTGGCGAGACCACCCCGCCCCAGCCCACGACGTCTGCTCCGCAGCCGCCCACCTCCGCCCCGGTCAAGACGCCGTCGTCCTCGCCGGCGCAGGCACCGACCACCGCCCCGCCCAGCTCGGTCGGCACGAAGACGCCGACGACCTGGACGGCCCCCACGCCGACCTCGTCCCCGGTGCCGGCCCCGCCCATCGCGACCTCGCCGCCGGTGAAGGCACCGGTCTCGACCACGACCGTCGCGACGAAGACCCCGACGAGCGCGCCCGTCGCGACGACGCCCGCCGGGTGAGGAGTCCCCGCTGAACTGGGAGGCTGAGTTCACCGACTGCTTCGACCGGTGCGCCGACTCGATGCGCTTCACGGCGTTCCTGCTGTGCGGCAACTGGCACGAGGCGGAGGACGTCATGCAGTCGGCGTTCTTGAAGCTGTACCTGGCAGGTCCCAAGCTCGCGGACCGGTCGGGGCTCGAACCGTACCTGCGGCAGATCGTCGTGCGGACGTTCCTCGCGGAACGCCGCAAAGTGCGCTGGCGCAGGGAGAAGCTGACTGACGCACCCCCAGAGGGCCTGTCCTCCGCCATCGCGGCGGAGGACAGGCTCGTGGTGTGGCAGGCGCTCACCGCCGTCCCCGCACGGCAGCGCGCTGTCCTCGTGCTGCGCTTTTGGCACGATCTGAGCGTCGAGGACACGGCGGCCGCGCTGAAGTGCTCGACGGGCACGGTGAAGTCGCAGAGCAGCAAGGGCCTGGCGGCGTTGCGGCGCGAGCTGGGCCCCGAATTCGACCACTTGAGGCTGGAGGTGTGATGGTTCGCGAGGACGACCTGCGGGCGACCTTCTCCGCTCTGCACGACGAAGAGGCGCCGCCGCGTGTCATCACCGCGGCCGACCTGATCTCGCGCGGCGAGGCCGTGCGCACCCGGCGCCGCCGCACCCTCGCCGTCGTCGGCAGCGGCCTCGCGACCGTCGGCGTGGTCGCGGTGGCGCTCGCCGTGCTGCCCGGCGCCGCACCCCTCGAACCGGCGGTCGTGCCGTCGGTGTCCTCCGTGCCGCCTGCGCCGACGACCACCACGCCGCCTCCGGTGACGACGCCCTCGTCCAGTCCGGCCAAGACGCCGTCGAGCGCGCCCGTGGGGACGACGCCGCGCTCGAGCGAGGTGCAGACGCCGCCCGCGTCCGCGCCGCCGAACACGACGTCGCCGGGTACCAAGCAACCCACGTCGCACGTGCCCGAGGCGCCCAAGTCGACGACCACGACGGTCCCGTCCTCGCAGGGGGCATGATCTGACGCCATGAGCGCTCAGATCCGGCTGGTCGAGGTCACCGACGCCAACCGTGCCGCCGTCGCGGCCGTGCGGGTCGATCCCGCGCAGGAGCGGTTCGTCGCGTCGGTCGAGAAGTCGTTCCAGCACGCCGCCGAGAACCCCGCGGCACGTCCGTGGTTCCGCGCGGTCTGCGACGGGGACGTGCCGGTCGGGTTCGTCATGCTGAGCTGGAACGTCGAGCCGGGGGCCGGGGTGTACGGGCCGTACTTCCTGTGGCGGCTGCTGGTCGGGGCCGGGTTCCAGGGACGCGGGTACGGGCGCGCGATCCTGGACGAGGTCGTGGCCCTGCTGCGGGCTGAGGGCGCCGCAGAGCTCCTCACCAGCTACGTGCCCGGTGACGGGTCACCCGAGCCGTTCTACCGCTCCTACGGGTTCGTGCCGACCGGGGAGACCGACGAGGACGGCGAGATCCTCCTGCGGCTGCCGCTGTGATCCTCAGCCCGCGGTGCCGGTCGACAGCAGGCCGCCGTCCACCCGCACGGTCTCGCCGGTGATCCACGAGGCCCCGTCCGAGCAGAGGAACGCCACGAGCGAGGCGACGTCCTCCGGCGTGCCCAGCCGCTTCATCGGGTACTGCTGCGCCGCCTCCTCCTCGCGTCCCACGTACAGCGCCTCGGCGAACTTCGTCTTCACCACGGCGGGCGCGACGGCGTTCACCCGCACCTTCGGGCCGAGCTGCCACGCGAGCTCCTCGGTCAGCCGGATCAGCGCGGCCTTCGAGGCGCCGTAGGCACCGATCACGCCCGTCGACCGGATGCCGCCGATCGAGGCCACGTTCACGACCGCGCCGCCGTGCTCGGCCATCCACGCCTTCCACGCCAGCTGCACGAACCCGAGCGTGGCCACCACGTTCACGTCGAAGATCTTCCGGACCGCGTTGAGGTCCGCGTCCATCAGGAACCCGTACTGCGGGTTGATGCCGGTGTTGTTCACGAGGACGTCGAGGCTGCCGAACTCCTCGACGGTGCGCGTGACGGCCTCCGCGCGGGAGTCCTCGTCACCCGCGTTGCCCGCCACGGCGAGGACGCGGCCACCGGTGTCGGACCGCAGCTTCGCGGCCGCCTCCTCGAGCTGGTCGGCCTTGCGGCCGGTGATCGTGACGGACGCGCCCCGGGAGAGGAGCTCGTGCGCGATGCCGAGACCGATGCCGCGGGACGCGCCGGTGACCAGGGCGGCCTTGCCCGAGAAGTCTTCGCTCATAACGGCAATCTATGCGTCCGGACACAGGTGGGAAATTCGATGGTCGTGATCCCGTAGAATGGGTGCCGTGATCCTCCTGGAGTAGGCCGACCCGGACGTGCCATCCCTTGTCATGCCCGGCTTTTCGCAACTGCTCGGAGTTTCTCTTGATCACCGCAACTGACATGGAGTTGCGCGCGGGCTCACGCATTCTCGTGAGTGGCGCCAACCTGCGCGTTCAGCCCGGCGACCGGATCGGCCTCGTGGGCCGCAACGGTGCCGGCAAGACCACCTCGCTGCGCGTTCTCGCCGGTGAGGGCGAGCCGTACGCCGGCGCCATCATGCGCAAGGGCGCGCTCGGCTACCTGCCGCAGGACCCGCGCGAGGGCGACCTGTCCGTCATCGCCAAGGACCGCGTGCTGTCCGCGCGCGGCCTCGACCAGCTGCTCCGCGACATGGAGAAGGCCCAGTCGAAGATGTCGGAGCTGGTCGACCCCGACGAGCTCGACAAGGCCGTCACCAAGTACGGCAAGCTCGAGGAGCGCTTCGCCGCGCTCGGCGGGTACGCCGCCGAGTCCGAGGCCGCCCGCATCTGCTCGAACCTCGGCCTGCCGGACCGCGTTCTCGCGCAGCCGCTCAGCACGTTGTCCGGTGGTCAGCGCCGCCGCGTCGAGCTGGCGCGCATCCTGTTCGCCGCCTCCGAGGCCGGTGTCGGCGCGAAGTCCAGCACGATCCTGCTGATCGATGAGCCGACGAACCACCTCGACGCCGACTCGATCACGTGGCTGCGCGGGTTCCTCAAGTCGCACGACGGCGGGCTCGTCGTGATCTCGCACGACGTGGAGCTGCTCGACGACGTCGTGAACAAGGTGTGGTTCCTCGACGCGATTCGCGGTGAGGTCGACATCTACAACCTGGGCTGGAAGAAGTACCTCGAAGCCCGTGCGACGGACGAGAAGCGCCGCCGCCGTGAGCGCGCCAACGCCGAGAAGAAGGCCGGCGCGCTGATGACGCAGGCCGCCAAGATGGGCGCGAAGGCCACCAAGGCCGTTGCGGCGCAGAACATGGCGAAGCGCGCGCAGAAGCTGCTCGACGGCCTCGACGACGTGCGCCAGAGCGACAAGGTCGCGCGGATCACCTTCCCGGCACCCGCCGCGTGCGGCAAGACCCCTTTGATGGCAGAGGGTCTGAGCAAGTCCTACGGCTCGCTGGAGATCTTCACCGGCGTGGACCTGGCCATCGACAGGGGTTCCCGGGTCGTCGTCCTCGGTTTCAACGGCGCGGGCAAGACGACGCTGCTGCGGTTGCTGGGCGGCAGCGAGAAGATGGACGCGGGCAAGATCGTGCCCGGGCACGGCCTGAAGATCGGCTACTTCGCGCAGGAGCACGAGACGCTCGACCACAACGCGTCGGTGTGGGAGAACATCCGCCACATGGCGCCGGACGAGCAGGAGCAGAAGCTGCGCTCGTTGCTCGGCACGTTCCTGTTCAGCGGCGAGCAGCTCGACCAGCCCGCGGGCACGTTGTCCGGTGGCGAGAAGACGCGGCTGGCGCTGGCCGGCCTGGTGTCGTCGGCGGCGAACGTGCTGCTGCTCGACGAGCCGACCAACAACCTCGACCCGGCCTCGCGCGAGCAGGTTCTCGACGCGTTGCGGCGCTACGAGGGCGCTGTCGTGCTGGTGACGCACGACCCCGGCGCGGTCGAGGCGCTGGAGCCCGAGCGGGTCATCCTGCTGCCCGACGGCACCGAGGACCACTGGTCCGAGGACTACCTCGAACTCGTCCAGCTGGCGTGATCTCCACCCGTCAAAGGACTACCGAGCGCGTTCTATGATCAACTCAGTGTGATCGAATCGACCGTTCGGCGATCTCTTTGCTTGATCACCTGGCGTTCTGCCGGTTCCTGTTCGATCATTGCGACGACAGGGGCCGTCAAACGGCCCACCTGCTCGTACGGAAGGCGGGACAAGGTGGCTGACCTGAAGAAGGGTGCCCGGATCACCGGCGCCACGCGGGACAAGCTGGCCGCTGACCTGAAGAAGAAGTACGAAAAGGGCGCGAGCATCCGGGCTCTGGCCGAGAGCACCGGGCGTTCCTACGGCTTCGTGCACCGGGTTCTTTCGGAATCCGGGGTCACGCTGCGCGGTCGCGGTGGCGCCACCCGCACGAAGAAGAAGTAGCCAAAACTCAGACTGCTACTCTCCGGTAACTAGCTTCTAGTTCGCCGGAGGTAACTCATGCCAGTGCCATCAATCGACGCTGGCGTGCTCGAGCGCGGTGGCGTTCGGCTCGCGATCTCCGGGCCGCGCGCGACCATCACGCTCGATCGTCCCGACGTGCTCAACGCGCAGACGCCCGCCACGTGGCAGGCGTTGCGGCACATCGGCGAACAGCTGGACCCGGACGTCCGCGTCGTGGTCGTCCGGGGTTCTGGCCGTGCCTTCTCGGCGGGGCTGGACCGGCGCATGTTCACCGGTGAGCCCGTCGACGGCGAACCCGGTGGTCTCGGGGCGATCCTGGCGTTGTCTCCCGCGGAGGCGGACGAGCGGATCGCGTCGTACCAGGCCGGGTTCTCCTGGCTGCGCGATCCGGCACGCGTGACGATCGCCGCGGTGCACGGGCATGCCATCGGCGCGGGTTTCCAGTTGGCGCTGGCGTGCGACTTCCGCGTGCTCGCCGAGGACGCGCAGTTCTGCATGGCCGAGACCGGGCTGGGTCTGGTGCCCGATCTCGGCGGCACGCTGCCGTTGGTGCGACTCGTGGGGTACTCGCGCGCGGCCGAGATGTGCGTGACCTCCCGCCGGGTGCCGGCGGAGGAGTCGCTGCGGATCGGCCTCGCGAACTCCGTCGTGCCCTCGTCGGAGCTGGACGCTGCGGTCGATGCGCTGGCGGCTGCCGTGGTCGCGCCGGTGGCCGGTGCCGTGACGGAGACGCTGGCGCTGATCGCCTCGGCGGCTTCCGGGGTTTCCGCGGAGGAACAGCTCGCTCTCGAGCGCGCCGCCCAGTTGCGTCGGCTGCAGTCGTTCGCGGCCTTGTCCGCTCAAAGCTGAACTGTGTTCGTTCGCTAGCTCCGCGCGAAGGAATTGTCAGACCGCTGTGCTGTTCTAGACAGCGTGGACGGTTACAGCTCCTGGCGATTCATGATGGGGGTCACCTCGGACGCGCCTGACAAGGTGCGCCGGGGGACCTTCCGGCGTGTGCTGGCCTTCGCCCGGCCGCATCGGGCGAAGCTCTTCTTCTTCCTGCTGCTGACGGTGGTGTCGTCGGTGCTCGCGGTGTCGACGCCGCTGCTCGCCGGCCGGGTGGTCGACGCGATCGTCGGCGGGTCGGTGCCCTCCGTCGTGGTGTGGCTGGCGGTGGCGATCGCTGCGATTGCCGTCGTGGACGCCGGGTTGGGTGTGGTCGAGCGTTGGCAGTCGACGCGCATCGGTGAAGGTCTGATCTACGACCTGCGTCGTGCCGTGTTCGGTCACGTGCAGAAGATGCCCGTTGCGTTCTTCACGCGCACACGCACGGGTGCTCTGGTTTCTCGTTTGAACAACGACGTGATCGGCGCGCAGCGTGCGTTCACGTCGACGTTGTCGGGCTTCGTCACGAACATCATCCAGCTGGCGCTGTCGCTGGGTGTCATGTTCACGTTGTCGTGGCAGGTCACGGCCTTGGCCCTGGTGCTGTTGCCCGTCTTCGTGCTGCCCGCCAAGCGGATGGGGCGCCGGATGGCCGACATGCAGCGCGAGGCTTCTTCTCTGAACGCGTCGATGGTCACGCAGTCGACCGAGCGCTTCTCCGCGCCGGGCGCGACGCTGGTGAAGCTCTTCGGGCGTCCCGACCGCGAGGAGCAGGAGTTCTCGGAGAAGGCCGCGAAGGTGCGCGACATCGGCATCCGCACCGCGATGGCCACCCGCTGGTTCATGACGGGCCTGACCCTGGTGTCGGCTCTCGCGCAGGCGCTGGTCTACGGCCTCGGCGGCTACCTCGCCCTGACCGGCCACCTGGCCGCGGGCGCCGTGGTGTCGCTGGCGCTACTGCTGACGCGCCTGTACGCACCGCTGACGGCGTTGGCGAACGCGCGCGTCGACCTGATGACGGCGCTGGTGTCGTTCGAGCGCGTCTTCGAGGTGCTCGACCTCGACCCGATGATCAAGGAACGCCCGGACGCCCGCCCGATGCCGGACGGCCCGGTGTCGGTGGAGTTCTCCGACGTCCGCTTCGGCTACCCGTCCGCCGACAAGGTGTCCCTGGCC
Source organism: Lentzea sp. NPDC058450 (assembly GCF_042721395.1). Classification (NCBI taxonomy): domain Bacteria; kingdom Bacillati; phylum Actinomycetota; class Actinomycetes; order Pseudonocardiales; family Pseudonocardiaceae; genus Lentzea; species Lentzea sp. NPDC058450. Next base: position 23,316 of record NZ_JBHXLO010000053.1, on the reverse strand, counting down.
TCGCTGGAGTCAGTGGCCACTTTGGACACTCGCGGCGGCGAGGAAGTGCTGCACGGCATCAGCTTCAAGGCCGAGGCAGGCTCGCTGGTGGCGCTGGTGGGCTCGTCCGGTGCCGGCAAGTCGACGCTGGCCTCGCTCGTGCCGCGTCTCTACGACGTCGACTCCGGCACGGTCCGACTGTCCGGTGTGGACGTACGAGACCTGACCTTCGACGCCCTGCGCTCGTCCGTCGGCGTGGTCACCCAGGACGGCCACCTGTTCCACGACACGATCAGGGCCAACCTCGACTACGCCTCCCCGGGAGCCCCCGACGACGACCTCTGGGACTCCCTGCGCCGAGCCCGCCTGCTCGACCTGGTCGCCTCTCTGCCGGACCAGCTCGACACGGTCGTGGGCGAACGCGGCTACCGCCTCTCCGGCGGCGAACGCCAACGCCTCACCATCGCTCGTCTGCTGCTGGCCAAGCCCCGCGTCGTCATCCTCGACGAGGCCACGGCCCACCTCGACTCGGAGTCCGAGGCGGCGGTCCAGGAGGCCCTGACCGAGGCACTGCAGGGCCGCACCTCCCTGGTGATCGCGCACCGCCTCTCGACCATCCGCGCGGCGGACCAGATCCTGGTGCTCGAACACGGCGACATCGTGGAACGAGGCACGCACACCGAACTGATGACGGCCGAGGGCCGCTACGCAGACCTCTACAACACCCAGTTCGCCGAGCCCCCGGTGGTCGGCGTGCTGCCGACGCCGAAGTTCAGCGAACGCCTGGAGGCGACCCAGCCGACCTGACCCGTCGGGCCCGCGGTGGAGGCGGCCCAGCCGATCGGCTGGGCCGGGCCTCAGCCGGGTGGCCGGGTGATCGGCTGATGTCGCGCGGGTCCCGGTCCGCCACGGTGGGAACACCAAGGCGGAAGGGATCGGCATGAACAACTCCGGGGGCGGCGCGGGCACGGCACGAGCACGCGCCGAGGACACGGGCGGCGGGCGCGCGGGCGAGGCGGAACCAGGTGGTACGGGCGGTGCGACGGTAGCCAGCGAGTTCTCGGGTGGTGCGGGCGCGCGCGATTCGGGGGCGGCCGTTGAGTGCTCGGCGCCAGATGCCGGAGCCGGTGGTGTGGCTGCCGGCGAGCGTGCTGTCGGTGCGGGACCGCGTGGTCTGGGCAGTGCAGGGGTGCCCGCCACGAGTGCTGGAGTTCGCGGTTCGGGGGGAGCCTGCGAACAGGCGGCCGATGCCGGAGCGGGTGGTGTGGTCAGTACCGGGGTGGCCGGCGGGCGCGCGGATGGTCAGGGCCGGAGCTGGGTGAGTCGGCGGGCGTTGCTGGCCGGTGCCGGGGCGGCGGTGGCCGGTGGGCTGGTCGTGCCGGGGCGGGCCGCTGCGGCGCCGGGCGGTTCGTCGCAGCCTTGGCCTGGTGCCGGTGGTGTGCCGGTGCGGATCGGGCCTGGCGACGTGCGGTACGAGAACCTGCTGCGGGGCAACAACTTCCGGTTTGTCGGGCAGCCCGACGAGATTCGGGTGGCCACGTCGGCCGAGCACGTCGTGCGGGCTGTCGACGATGCGGTGCGGGCCGGGCGGCGGGTGGCCGTGCGCAGTGGCGGGCATTGTTTTGAGGACTTCACCGGGGCCGCTGAGGTGCGGTCGTTGGTCGACCTGTCCGGGTTGGACGCGGTCGGGTACGACGAGGGGCGGAAGGCGTTCTTCGTCGAGCCCGGGGCGACGCTCGGGCAGGTGTATCGGGTGCTGGGGGCCGGGTGGGGTGTGACGGTTCCTGGTGGTGGGTGTCCTGAGGTGGGGGCCGGTGGGCACTTCGCCGGTGGTGGGTACGGGCCGTTGTCCCGGCGGTACGGGGCCGTGGTCGATCACCTCCACGGGGTTGAGGTCGTCGTGGTCGGGCGGGACGGGCGGGCTCGGGTGGTCAGTGCCGCCAAGGACGGTCCCAACCAGGAGTTGTGGTGGGCGCACACCGGGGGCGGGGGTGGCAACTTCGGGGTGGTGACGCGGTACTGGTTGCGGTCGCCGGGAGGTGGGTTGCCGCCGTTGCCCCGGGCGATGGTGCAGCACGTGACGTTCTGGGACTGGGGGCAGCTCAGCGAGGAGAAGCTGACGCGGTTGCTCGTCAACTTCGGGCAGTGGCACGAGCGGCACAGTGCGCCTGGTGCTCCGCACAACGGGTTGTACGGGGTGCTGGAGGTCAAGCATCAGGCCGGGGGTGTCGTGATGTTGTCGGTGCAGGCCGACGCGGACCTGCCCGGCATCGACGGGCTCATGAGCGAGTTCGTCGCGGTGGTGGGGGAGGGGCTCACGCCGGTGTACGAGCTGCGCAAGACCGTGCCGTGGCTGCACAAGATGACGTGGCCCGGCACCGGTGAGCCCGGTGACGTGCTCACGCGCCGGTACAAGATCAAGGCCGGGTACCTCAAGAAGGCGTTCACCGGCAGGCAGTGCCAGGCGTTGTGGCGCAACCTCACCAAGGACGGCGGGGCGCAGGGGAGTGTGCTGCTCATCGGGTACGGCGGGCAGGGCAACGCGGTCAGGCCGCAGGACACCGCGATCGCGCAGCGGGACGTCGTGATGAAGGCGGTCTACCAGTCGGTGTGGACCGAGGAGCAGGAGGACGCGGGCAACCTCGCCTGGGTGCGCGAGCTGTACCGGGACGTCTACGCGGAGACCGGCGGTGTGCCGGTGCCCAACGACGTCAACGACGGGTCCTACATCAACTACGCCGACGCAGACCTGGCCGACCCGAGGTGGAACACGTCCACCACAAGTGCGCAAAGCCTGTACTACAAGGAGAACTACCCGCGGCTGCAACGCATCAAGGCGAAATGGGATCCGCACAACGTTTTCCGGCACTCGCTGTCGATCCGGCCCGACTAGGCTCTCGAAGCACCTGGGGAGGGACATGAGCATTGCGGTGGCGCGGTGGCCGTACGTCCTGCTGGGCCTGCTGGCCGCCGCCACGACCCTCGACCGGCGGCCGGAGCCGGCGGAACTCCTGCTGTGCGCGGGAGTCGCGGTCTGGCTCACGGCGGGCAAGACGCTGAAGTGGCGCCACCAGTGGGTGTTCGCCGTCGGGCTGACGATCCTCACCGGGGCGCTCGTCGTGCTCAACCCGTTGTTCGGGTTCCTCACGCCGCTCCCGTACGTCTACGCCTTCCGCGCCATCGCGTTTCCTTGGCAACCGGTGGCCGTAGCGGCGATCGCGGCCATCGCGGGCACGGCGCAGGCGTACGGGATCGACAAGTCCACGCTCGACGGCGTCGGCATCTGGGTCGCCGTCATGGCGGGCAACGCGGTGCCCATGTGCGCGTACGCGTTCGTCGCGCGCAAGGCGGAGCAACAGGAAGCGGAACGCGAACGGCTCCTCGCCGACAACGTCGCCCTGCAGGAACAACTCCTCGCCCAGGCAAGAGAAACCGGGATCAGGGACGAGCGCCAACGCATGGCGCGCGAGTTCCACGACACCCTGGCGCAGGGACTGACCGGCATCATCAGCCAGCTCCGCGCCGCCGACGACAAGACGTGGCAACGGCACGTTCAGGCCGCCACCGACCTCGCCCGCGACAGCCTCGACGAGACCAGGCGGTCCTTCGCGGCACTGCCGCCCGAGCCGCTCCGCACGGCAAGACTCACCGAGGCGCTCACGAACGTCGCGGGCCGCTGGTCGCGGCTGCACGACGTCCCGGCCACCGTCACCACCACCGGCGACATCAGGCCGATCGCGCCCGAAGCCGAGTTCGCGCTGCTCAGAGCCGCACAAGAGGCGCTCGCGAACGTCGCCAGGCACGCCGGGGCGTCCAGGGTCGGCGTGACGCTGTCCTACCTCGACGACGAGGTGGCGCTCGACGTGCGCGACGACGGCCGCGGGTTCGAGCACAGCACGAAGGGCTTCGGGCTCGAAGCGATGCGGCAACGGATCGAAGGCCTCAAGGGCACCGTGCAGATCGAGTCCGAACCCGGCGCCGGCACCGGCGTGTCGGCCCGCGTGCCACTGGAGGTGCGGTGATCAAGGTCCTGGTCGTCGACGACCACCCCGTCGTCCGCGACGGCCTCACCAGCCTGTTCGCCCAGGACCCCGGCTTCGAGGTCGTCGGCGAGGCCGGCAACGGCGCCGACGCCGTCCGGCTCGCGAAAACGCTCAGGCCCGACGTCGTGCTGATGGACCTGCGCATGCCCGGCACCGACGGCCTCACCGCGACCAGGGAGCTCGCCGGCACCGCGCACGTGCTCGTCCTCACCACCTACGACAACGACGCCGACGTCGTGGCCGCGATCGAGGCGGGCGCCACCGGGTACCTGCTCAAGGACGCCCCGCGCGACGAGCTGATCAGGGCGGTCAGGGCCACCGCGCGCGGCGAGGCCGTGCTGGCCCCGGCCGCGGCGGCGTTGCTGATGCGACGGGTGCGCACCGAGGCCGCCCCGGTGCTCAGCGCGCGCGAGCTGGAGGTGCTCAAGTGCGTCGCGGCCGGAGCGACCAACCGCGACGTGGCCGGAGCGACCAACCGCGACGTGGCCGGGAACCTCTTCATCACCGAGGCCACCGTGAAGTCCCACCTGCTCAACATCTACGCCAAGCTGGAGGTGGGCGACCGGGCCGCGGCGGTCACCGAGGCGTTCCACCGCGGCCTGCTCGTCCCCAGGGAGATCCGGGACGTCAGCCCCTGAGGAACGCCGCCGCCGCGTTCTGCGCGCTCGCCGACGACCCGCCCTTCTCGACGAGCACGGCGAACGCCACGTCGTTCTGGTAGCCCACGAACCAGCCGTGCTCGTCACCGCCGCCCGCCTCCGCGGTGCCGGTCTTGCCCGCGAGGCCGGGGATCCCGGCCAGCTGCTTCGCGGTCCCGGACGTCACGACCTCGCGCATCATCGCCCGCAACGGCGCCAGCACCCCGGCGGGCGGGCCGGCCGCCACGTCGTTCGCCTCCGTCGGTTTGCCGCGCATCAACGTCGGCGTGGGCGCCCGGCCGGACGCGACCGTCGCGGCGACCAGGGCCATCCCGAACGGGCTCGCCATCACGTTGCCCTGCCCGAAGCTGTTCTCCACCTGCTGGTCGCCCGTCGCCGCGGGCACCTTGCCGGTGTTCGTCTCCGCGCCCGGGATCGTCCAGTCGGCACCCAGCCCGAACCGCTTCGCCATGTCCGGCAGCGCGTTCGGCGGCAGCTTCGACCCCAGCTCACCGAACGTCGTGTTGCAGGACAGCGCGAACGCCGTGTGGAACGGCAGGCTGTCGTGCCCGAAGCCCGCGTTGCTGATCGTGCGGGTGCCGATGGTCGCCTTGGCCGGGCACGGCACGGCGGTGCCGGACTGCACCAGGCCCGCGTTCATCGCCGCCGCCGCGGTGATGATCTTCATCGTCGAGCCGGGGGCGTAGCGGCCGACGAACGGGTTGGTGCCCGCCAGCGTCTTGTTCTGCGCCACCGCCAGGATCTCGCCGGTCGAGGGCTGGATCGCGACGATCGCCGCGCCCTGCGGCACCGCGTCCACCGCCGCCTGCGCCGACGCCTGCCGGGCCGCGTCGATGGTGACGGTGATCTTCTGGCCGGCCTCCGCGTCCTTGCCGGCCAGCTTGGTGAACGCGCCGCCGGCGGTGATGCCGACCTCCCAGCCGTCGACGCCGGACACGTCCCCGGCCGTGCCGGTGATCGTCTTGTAGAGGCCGTCCGGGATCGTGCCCTGCGTCAGCGGCTTGCCGTCGCGGCCGAGCAGCGCGCCCTCCGCGAGCGCCTTGCGGTACGTCAGGAAGGCGCCTTCGGCCAGCTGCGGGTGCACGATCGTCGGCACCCAGTGGACCTTCCAGGCCCCTTCGACGCGGACCATCGGGATCTTCACGTCGTAGTTCAGCGGGCTGGAGCTGGGCAGCGACCAGCTGACGGACGCGGCGAGCTCGGCCGTGGTGGCGTCGGCGGCGGGAGGCTCTCCCGCGGCCACGGAGGCCCGGAACCCCGAGGTGCCCATGCCGGCCCTGGTGGCCTCCAGGGCCGCGGTCGCGGCCTCCGGTGCGTCGGTGAACACCGCCGCACTGGCCGGGCCCGAGATCGCCCTGGTCAGGAACGACGACGCCACCTGCGCCGGGGTCTCGGCCGTCTTCGTGGGCAGGGTGTTCCCGGGCAGGTCGTCAGAGACGACGACGTTCCTGCTGCCGGACCACAGGAACACGCCCCCCACGACGACGATGGCCGTCGTGGTGAGCGCGCCGCTGATCAGGATCCATCTGCGAGTCTTCTGTTCCACCGTTTCAAATCCCCCAGGTGAGTACTTCCCCGGTGGGAGACTAACGGCGACGAGTGTCGGAAGACTGAGGGTTTCTACCTATCCGACCTACCTATCCGAGCTGCGGGACGCGGGTCTGGTAGTGGCGGAGCATGTCGGCGTTCGCCGCGTCGCCGCCCTCCACGTTCGCGCTGCGCCACAACGGCAGCTGCACGCCCGACTCGGCCGCCTTGTCGTGCAGGCGCACCATCAGCAGGTTCCACAGGAAGGTCGTCGCGACCGTGGAGATCGCCGCCGTCACCGGGGCCTCGACCGGGTAGGTGGAGTCGCCGGGCGGCACCAGGTTGTCCAGCACGACCGTCGCGACCTCGGCCAGCGTCACCCCGGCGCGACGGGGAGCCTGCGCGCTCGACGCCACCGACGTCACGGCGACGACGGGGCAGCCCTTGCTCGCGGCCTCCTGCGCCAGCTCGACGGGGTAGTAGTTCACGCCCGAGGTCGAGAAGACGAACAGCACGTCGTGCGGCGCGATCCCGGACTCGGAGAGCACCTCGGCGGCCAGTCCGGACCGGCGTTCGGCGGACGTGCTGCTGATCGCGCCGTGCATCGGCAGCAGTTCGGGGTGGTAGATCGGGCGGACGCAGGCGAGGCCGCCCGCGCGGTAGAAGGTCTCGGCGACCGCCGCGAGCGAGTGTCCCGCGCCCGCGGTGAGGAGGATGCCGTCGGCCTGGACGGCGGCCAGCACGAGCTCGGCCACGTCGTCGAGAGCGGCCGCGTTGTGCTGCTCGACGCGCGTCAGGTGCGTGCGCACGAGGTTGCCGTAGTCGGACCCGGTCACGGTGTCGGTCGTCATGCGGGTCAGTAGTACCGGATTGCAGATGACCTCACCAGTAACCCGAGCACCACAAAGCTCGATACGCGCGATGACGGGACTTGTGCGGACGGGGGTGGGTTGGATCAGACGGCACTTCTACTTCTGGGTGGGGCTGGTCGGCGTCTTCACGGCGGCGAGCGCCACGAACATCGCGCTGGCGATCACCTACTCCGAGCTGTGGCCGGTGTGGGTGGCGCTGGCACTGCTCGTCGTGGCCGGTGGCTGCGCCCGCGCGGCGGTCCACGCCCGGCCTTAGGACCGGTCCGGACCGGTTCTTGACAACGATGGACAGAAAGCCAGACACATCCGATGTCTCGGCTTGACTTCGGCGTGCGCCCCGGACGAGTTTGGCAGGCGGGCGCTGCGAGTCGAAGGGGACACACCAGTGGTCGAAGCTGTCAGTCGACGGGGATTCATCGTGGGTACGACGGCTGCCGCGGTAGTCGCGGGCGCCCTGTCGGGAACGCAGGCGCACGCGGCCGCGCCGGAGGCCGTGGACGAGATCGACCCGATGATCGGGGCGGTGACGACCGGCGCGGACACCGCGTGCGGCAAGACGTTCCCCGGTCCGGTCACGCCGTTCGGCATGGTCCAGCTCGGTCCCGACACCGTGAGCGGCGGGGACAACGGCAGCGGTTACTCCGCGGACATGACGACCATCGAGGGGTTCAGCTTCACGCACATGGGCGGGGTCGGCTGCTACGGCGACCTCGGCAACCTCCAGGTCATGCCGCAGACCGGCCCGCTGGTCACCGGCCGGGACGCGGCCAAGAGCCCGTTCACCAAGTCCTCCGAGGTCGCGCGGGCCGGCTACTACGCCGTGACGCTCGACCGCTACCGCGTGCGGGCGGAGCTGACGGCCGCCGCGCGCGCCGGCATCCTGCGGTTCACGTTCCAGGACTCCGGCACGGGACGGATCAAGGTCGACCTGTCGCGGCGGGTCGGCTACGACGGCACGCACTCCGTCGCGCAGCACCTGAAGCAGGCCGACGCGCACACCGTCGAGGGCTGGATGCGCTGCGACCGGCTCGGCGGCGGCTGGATCTGCGGCAACGGCCCCTACTACACCGTGTACTTCTCGATGCAGTTCCAGCAGCCGATCCGCACGCTCGGCGTGTGGGAGGGCGACCGGACCGAGACCGGCGTCCGCGAGTGGACCACCGTCGCCACCGACTCCGGCTTCTTCGTGGAACTGCCGGTCCGCGCGGGCCAGCAGGTCCTGGTGAAGTCGGGCATCTCGTTCACGTCGGTCGACGGCGCGCGAGCCAACCGCGAACGCGACATCTCGGGCTGGGACTTCGACGGCACGGCCCGCGCCGCGCGCAGGAAGTGGGCGGACGCGATCGGCAAGGTCAGCGTCACCGGCGGCACCGCGGATCAGCGCAGGATCTTCACCACGGCGCTCTACCACACCATGATCGACCCGAGGGTGATCAGCGACGTCGACTCGGGCGACAGGTACGCCCGCCGCACGATCTTCAGCGGCTGGGACGTCTTCCGCTCCGAGTTCCCGCTGCTCTCCATCATCGACGACCAGGTCATCAGCGACCAGATCAACACCCTGATGGACCTGACCCGCACCGGCGCCGTCCGCGGCCTGGCCAAGTGGGAACTGCTCGGCATCGACACCAACACCATGCTCGGCGACCCGGCCGTCAACGTCATCGCGGAGGCCGTGACCAAGGGCATCAAGGGCTTCGACGCCGAAGCGGCCTACAAGATGTGCCGCGACGTGGCCCTCGGCCCGGCCGAACGCTCCAACCGCAACGACTTCGCCAACTGGCACAAGCTCGGCTACGCGGTGGAAACCAGCCTCTCCACCACTGTCGAGAACTCCTACACCGACTTCGCCCTGGCCCGCATGGCCGAGAAGCTGGGCCACCGCGACGACGCGGCGAAGCTGCACGCCACCGCCCAGAACTACCGCAACGTCTTCAACCACGAAGCAGGCTGGTTCCGCGGCCGCAACGCCGACGGCTCGTGGATGGACGCCAACTCCGGCTGCATCGAGAGCAACCCCGAACAGCAAGGCTGGTTCGTCCCGCACGACGTCCCCGGCCTCATCGAGCTCGCGGGCGGACAGCAGAAGTTCATCGACCGCCTCAACGGCATCTTCGAGCGCACGCCGCCCGAGCAGATGATGAAGTGGAACGAGAACTACAACCACTCCAACGAGCCCGTGCACCAGATGCCGTTCATGTTCACCTACGCGGGCGCCCCGTGGCTGACGCAGAAGTGGTCGCGCTACGTCTGCGACAACGCCTACCGCACCGGCCCGAACGGCTTGGCGGGCAACGACGACTGCGGCCAGATGTCGGCCTGGTACGTGTTCGCGGCGGCCGGTTTCTACCCCGTGTCCCCGGTGTCCGGCGTCTACGTCCTCGGCAGCCCGATCTTCTCCTCCACGACGTTCCGCACGTCCAGGAACAAGAACTTCACCATCAAGCGCGAGGGTGACGGCATCTACGTGCAGTCCGCCCAACTGAACGGCCGTGGGCTCGACCGCGCGTGGATCACGCACGACGAGGTGATGTCCGGCGGCACGCTGACGATGCGCATGGGCACGGACCCCAACAAGGCGTGGGGCAGCGACCCGAAGCAGGCACCGCCCGCTTGATCAACCGCGCACCCAACCGCACTCGTCAACGCAACTCAACCACGCACGCAAACCAGGCGCGCACACCCAACCGGACAGCCGTCGACGCAGGCCAGCCACCTACGAGGCCTGGCACGCGATGCCGAAGGCGAGCCCGAACGGGCTGATCCAAAACCGAGAGCCGGTTCCACCCGCGCATGGCGATTGGGGCTTGACTTTGGGTGCGAGGTGCTACCCCTCGCGGATCGGCCGGGCGCTTTTCAGCCCGGCCTTTTCCGGCCGATGAGCGCCTCGCAAGGGCCCCGAAGTCAAGCCCCAATCGCACCCCCCAGGTCTTTCGTCGAGACCCGCGCGACCAACTCTCGCAACCGCAGGACAACCAACGGAACGCGACCAACCCCGCTGGAACGCGACCAACCCAACGGAACGCGACCACCTTCACCGAAACCCGAACTCATGCCAGCAACGAAACGCCCAACGCCGACGCCGTGTGCAGCACCGAGTTGCGGTGGCGTTGGGCGACGGCCAGGCCCGCGTCCCGCAGCACCGATGCGTGGGCACTGGCCGACGCGGCCGAGATCCCCAGCCGCCGCGCCAGTTCCGACGTCGTGCACCCACCCGCGATGACCTCCAGCGCGGCGGCCCGGGTCCGCCCGAGCAACGCCTCCAGCGACCGCCGCCCGGCGCCACCCACGTGCAGGTCGCGCGCGATCGGATACACCAGCACCGGGGCGCGCCGGGGATCGCGCAGCATGATCGGCCGTTCCCAGCAGAAGTACGAGGGCACCAGGACCAGGCCCTGTCCCCGCAACCGCACGTCCCGCAACGGAAAGCGGGACTCGATCGACAGCACCGGCGAAGACCAGGAGATCGTCGGGTGCAGCGCGGAGAGCATCCCCTCGCACCCGTTGTCCAGAAAGGACCGTGCCCGCACCGCGCGGTCCGCGTCCACCACGGCGCGCACCTCGTCCCAAATCGGGGCCAGCGCATGGGAGTAGTAGCCGCGTAACGCGTCGCCCAACGAGTCCAAAGTGGCCACATCGCCGTCGGCCAGCAGGTGGGTGCGCGGGTCGAGGCGCGGGCAGTCCAGCTGTTCGAGGTCCGCGCGCAACGACTCGACCGGCGTGGAGAGCACCGCGTCGATGCCAGCGTCCACCGCGCACGAACCCGCTGTGGGCGTGAGGAAGTCGGGGGAGTAGCCGACGGGAGGTGCGAGCTGCATCAGCCAGCGGGTGTCGTCGGGCAGGGTCGCCTTCGCGGCCGCCCGCCAGGCGCCGAACACGGGCGTGGCCGACCGCTGCCGCAGCACGTGCAGGCTCAGCAGGATCTCCCACATCGGGTCGGGACCGGCGGCGACGCGCACCCTCGCCAGGTCCTCCGCCGTGAAGTGGACACGCAGCACGGCAAGCAGAGTGGCACAGCGCCAGGGGACCTGTACCGGATTCGAGATGACTCATCCGAACGGTGCATATCGCCCACTCTGCGTGGGCCCCGACAGGCCCGCAGCAGGCTCTACCTGGCTTTTTCGGGTTTGGCCGAATGTGGTGGCGACCCGGTGAACCCGAGCGCCAAGCTTCGTGCCGAGCGCCGGGCAAGGGGACGGCGCCACCACTGAGGGGAAAGTCCATGAAGCTCGCGAAGATCACCGGGGCCGTCGCGGCCGCCGGTGTCGCCCTGACCATCCTGACCGCGCCCGTCGCGTTCGCCGCGCCCGGCGAGACCGTCATCCCGGCCGCCGCCGAGCTCGGCGTGCAGGGCGAAGGTGTGCTGCCGCACCAGTTCCAGGTGCAGAAGACCGGCTACTGGTGTTCCGCGGCCGCCGCCCGCATCGCGTTGTCGGCCCGCGGCAAGTACGTCGAGCAGTCGACGCTGGCGTCGTTCATGAAGGTCACGACCAACGGCCTGCCCAACATCAAGAACCTCGAGAACGCGCTCGACCACTACACCGGCTCGACCTACTACCAGGTCAAGCAGTGGTCGTCCGACTCGCAGCTGCTGACGAAGCTCAAGGCCGACGTCGTCTACAACGCCAACCGCGGCCACGCCGTCGTCATCAACGTCATCCGCCTCAACGGCCGCAGCTACTCGGGCGGCCACTACGCCACGATCGTCGGCTACCGCGCGGGCGGCAACGAGTTCGCCGTCGCCGACCCCGCCTACGCCGGTGGCGCGCTGCACTGGCTGAGCGCGTCCGGCGTGTCGTCGGGGATCAAGCTCCGCCGGTATGTCGCGTGAGGTCCTGAGGCCGATCGACGTCCACGCCGTCCGCCACGTCAGCGCACTCGACGTGGCGGACGGTGTTGGCTTTCAGGTAGTCCCGCGCGCCCTGGTCGCCCGCCGCCGACGCCATCACGCCCGCGAAGTGGTCCGATCCGATCAGGACCGGATGCCCGATCGCGCCGTCGTAGGTGGCGCGGGCGAGCGCACGAGGTTCGGCGAGCGCCATCAGCCGGTGCAGCGCCTCGACCGTCACGCCCGGTGTGTCCACGGGCAGCACGAGCACCGCGTCCGCCATGCCGACGGCGTGCAGACCCGTGCGCAACGACGAGCCCATGCCGGTGTCCCAGTGCGGGTTGTCGACGACGGTCACCCCGGCCAGCGCAGCCCGTTCGCGCACGTCAGAGGCCTGCGCGCCGAGCACGACGACGACCGGGGCGCAGCCGGAGGCCCTCAGCAGCTCGGCCGCCGAGTCCACGAAGAGCTTGCCGTGCAACGACACGAGCGCCTTCGGGGTGCCGAAGCGGCGTCCGGCCCCCGCGGCGAGCAGCAGACCGGCCACGCGCATGGTTCTGAATCTAGTTGAGGTTCTCCAGGATCAACGAGGAAGCCGCCTCCGGGATCTCCTCGGGGATCCAGTGGCTCACGTCCTCGACCATCTCGAACCGGTACGGCCCGGTGCACCACTTCTCGGTCTCGAACGCCGCGACCGACCCGAACGCCACGTCCTCGGTGCTCCACACGTACATCGTCTTGACGCTGATCTTGTCCGCCGCGCCGTCCGGCCGGCCCGCGCGGTACCAGTTCAAGGCAGCGGTGAGTGCCCCCGGTTCGGACAGCCGCTGCACGTACTCCTCGACGTGCGAGGGCCGGATCCGCCACTCGAACATCTGCTTGAGGGCCTGCGCGTTGTTGTCGAGCATGCGCTTCTCGGTGCTGCGCTCCCGCCAGTCGCGCATGTACTGCGACCGCATCGCCTGCTCCTCGTCGGTCTGCAGGGCGGTCCTCAACGCGCCGGGGTGCGGCGTCGAGAACACGGTCAGGGTGCGCAACCGGTCGGGGTGCTCGATCGCGGTCCACCACGCCACGGCGCCGCCCCAGTCGTGCCCGACCAGGTCGAACGTGCCCCAGCCCAGCGCGTCGGCCATCGCGATCACGTCGCCGACGAGGTGCGTCACCGAGTACTCCGACACCTGCTCCGGGCGCACGCCGGGGGAGTAGCCGCGCTGGTCGGGGGCGACGGCGCGGAAGCCGTTCACGCCGAGCACCGCGACCTGGTGCTCCCACTCGATGGCGGCCTCGGGGAACCCGTGCAGCAACAGCACCGGGCGGCCGTCCTCCGGTCCGGACGCGATGGCGTCGAAGGAGCCTGCCTCGGTCTCGATGCTGATGTGGTCGATCACTTTTCGCACACTACCGGTGTGACCTGGCTCTCAACGGCCGAGCCGAAGGGCGTGGCCTGCCGAACATCAAGTGTGCACCCGCATGTAGACGTCGCGAAACCGCAGGGCGGTACGAATGCCGTCGTGCTCGTGCTGCACGGTGGCCGCGAACACGGCCTGGAACCCGTCCGGCGGCACAACCTCGCGTATCTGAGGATGCTGCCGCTGGCCAGGGCGTTGCGCGCGCCCGGAGTCGAGGTGTGGACCCTGCGCTACCGGGTGCGCGGCTGGAACGCGCCGAGCCTCGACCCCGTGAAGGACGCGCGGTGGGCGCTCGACCGGATCAGCGAGCTCCACCCCGGCGTGCCCATCGTGCTCGTGGGGCACTCCATGGGCGGACGCACCGCACTGCGCGTGGCCGGTCATCCGAGCGTGGTGGCCGTGTGCGCGCTGGCGCCGTGGTTGGTGCCGGGCGAGCCGTACGAGCAGTTGAGGGGCAAGGCGCTGCTCATCGCGCACGGCGATCAGGAGCGGATGACGGACCCGGCCAAGTCGCTCGAGTTCGCGCGGCAGGCCAAGACCGTCACGGACCGGGTGGCGCGGTTCAGCGTCGTCGGGGACGGGCACGCGATGCTCCGGCGGGCGAGGGACTGGACCCGGCTGGTCGTAGCTTTCGTCCACGGTGAGCTGGGGCTCGAACCGGTCGCACCGGACATCGCGAATGCCATGGAGGAGGCCTCGCCGCGGGGCCTCGACGTGCCGTTGGGAGGCTCGCGTGGCTGAGGTCGCCGTCATCGGAGCAGGGGTTGCCGGGCTCACGGCCGCATACGTGTTGCAACGCAGGCACGACGTGACGCTGTTCGAGGCCGACGACAGGCTCGGCGGGCACGCGCACACGCACGACATCGACGGGGTCGCCGTCGACTCCGGGTTCATCGTCCACAACGAACGCACGTACCCGAACCTGCTCCGGCTCTTCCGCGAGCTCGGCGTGTCCACTCAGGACTCCGAGATGTCGATGAGCGTGCGGTGCGACGGCTGCGGGCTGGAGTACGCGGGCGCGAAGAAGCTGCCGGGCCTGTTCGCCCGCACGGCCAACGTCACCAACGGCCGCTACCTGCGGATGCTCGCCGAGGTCACCCGGTTCTACAAGCACGCCCAGCGGGTGCTGGACCACGAGGAGGCGCACGACGTCACGCTCGGGGCGTTCCTCGCGATCGGCGGCTACTCCCGCTACTTCGTCGACCACTTCATCATCCCGCTGGTCAGCGCGGTGTGGTCGTCCGGCGCGGCGCTGAGCATGAAGTACCCGGCCTGGTACCTGTTCGAGTTCCTCGCGAACCACGGCATGCTCGCCATCGGCGGCACGCCGCAGTGGAAGACCGTCGTCGGCGGCTCGCGCACGTACGTCGAACGCGCCGCGAAGGGCCTCACCGCCGTGCACGTCGGCACGCCCGTGCGCGCCGTGACGCGCAACGGCCGTGGCGTCGAGATCCGCGACGAGAACAACGTGCTGCACACCGCGGACCACGTCGTCATCGCCACGCACCCGGACCAAGCGCTCGGGCTGCTCGCCGACCCGACGCGCGAGGAGAAGGAGGTGCTCGGCGCGTTCCAGTACTCGCGCAACGAGACGTGGCTGCACACCGACGCCTCGATCCTGCCGCGCACGGCCGGCGCGCGGGCGTCGTGGAACCTCTACAAGCGGGCCTGCCGGGAAGCCGACGGCCAGGTGCTCGTCAGCTACCACATGAACCGGCTGATGCGGCTCGGTGGACCGCGTGACTTCGTCGTCACGCTCAACCCGCATGACGTGAACCCGGACCGGGTACTGGCCAAGATGGTCTACGAGCACCCGATCTACACGCCGGACTCCGTTGCCGCGCAACGACGTCTGCCCGAGATCAACACCGGCACGACCGCGTACGCCGGCGCGTACCACGGGTGGGGCTTCCACGAGGACGGCTGCGCGTCCGGCGTGCGCGCGGCGAAGCACTTCGGGGCCGACTGGTGATCTACGACGTCGTCATCTCCCACCAGCGCCGCGAGCTGATCGAACGGGCGTTCCACCACCGCGCGTACATGTGGCTGGTCGACCTGGACGGGTTACCGAGCCTGCCCTGGTGGGCGCGGCCGTTCGCGAAGTTCGAGGCCCGCGATCATCTCGGGTCGCCGGACAGGACCATCCGCGAGAACCTCGACGAATGGCTGGCCGAACGCGACATCGACCTCGGCGGTGGTCAGGTCCTGATGCTCGCCAACGCGCGTGTGCTCGGTTACGTCTTCAACCCGCTGTCCGTGTACTGGTGCCACGACGCTTCCGGAGAGCTCGTGTGTGTGGTCGCGGAAGTGCACAACACGTACGGCGGACGGCATTGCTATCTGCTGCGCACCGACGAACACGGCCGTGCGTCGGTGGACAAGGAGTTCTACGTTTCGCCGTTCCTCGAAGTGGACGGCCACTACGTGATGAAGATGCCCAAACCGGGAACCCAGCTGTCCGTGACCATCGCGTTGCGGCAGAACGGGAAGACCACCTTCAGCGCGACGATGAAGGGCGAGCGCAGTTCGGGTCTGCGCATGCTCTTCAGACGGCCGCTCATGCCCCAGCGCGTCTCCGCGTTGATCCGCCGCCACGGAATCGCGCTCTACCTGAAGCGAATCCCGATCATCCCCAGGAGTGATGGATGAGCACGTTGTCCTTGCCCCGTCCCGGCCAGGGCATCTGGCCAGGGCTCTTCACCGCGCCGCGCTCACCCATGCGCGCGCGGATCGCGGAATCCCTGTTCCGCAACGCCGTGCGCTCGCTGCCCGTGACCGTCGAGCTGCCCGACGGCCGCAAGTGGGGCGCGGGCGGACCGGTCATGCGGCTCGTGCGGCCCGCGGCGTTCTTCCACCGCCTCGGCGCCGACGCCAAGATCGGCTTCGGCGAGGCCTACATGGTGGGCGACTGGGACGCCGAGGACCTCGCGGGCGTGCTCGCGGCGTTCGCGGCCCGGCTCTCCACCCTGATCCCGCCCGGCCTGCAGCGGATGCGGCGGTGGGCGGAGCGGCGGCAGACCGAGGTCAACGACGTCGCGGGCTCCCGGCAGAACATCCACCGGCACTACGACCTGTCGAACGAGCTGTTCGGGGTGTTCCTGGACGAGACGATGACGTACTCGTCTGCGTTGTTCGAGGGCTCGGACGCGGACCTGCGCACGGCCCAGCTGCGCAAGATCGACGGCGTGCTCGACTACGCCGGGGTCCGTGAGGGCTCCCGCGTGCTGGAGATCGGCACGGGCTGGGGCGCGCTCGCGATCCGGGCCGCCCAGCGGGGTGCCACCGTCACGTCGCTGACCATCTCCGCCGAACAGCGCAAGCTGGCGTTGGACCGGGTGAGGGACGCCGGCCTCCACGATCGGGTGACGGTCGAGCTGCGTGACTACCGTGAGGAGCACGGCCGGTACGACGCCGTCGTCAGCGTCGAGATGATCGAGGCAGTCGGTGCCGAATACTGGCCCGAGTACTTCTCGATGCTCGACCGCGTGCTCGCTCCCGGCGGTCGCGTCGGCCTCCAGGCGATCACCATGCCGCACGACCGCATGATCGCGAGCAAGGCCAGCTACACCTGGATCCACAAGTACATCTTCCCCGGCGGGCTCATCCCGTCGGTGCGGTCGATCGAGGAGTCGGTGCGCGACCACACCCGGCTGGAGATCGTCGAGTCGCGGTCGTTCGGCCTCGACTACGCCGAGACCCTGCGGCGCTGGCGCGAGGAGTTCCTCACCCGTTGGGACGAGGTCCGCGACCTGGGCTTCGACGACACGTTCCGCCGGATGTGGGAGTTCTACCTGGCCTACTCGGAGGCCGGTTTCCGGGTCGGATACCTGGGAGTACAGCAATTCGGCATGGCCGAAAGACTGGGCCATTAGGACCACCTTCTGCCCCAAAAGGGTGCTGGTAGCCCCACCCGACTGGACTTCGTGGTCCTCTTGGAAGCAGGCGGTATCAAACGGCTCGCTGCGGTCTCTTCTTCAGTGAAGCCCCTAGTGTCGCTGTAGTGGAGGAGGTCGCCGGGATGGTCATGCCCACAGCCGTGCGGTCCGGTGGCGGTGTCGACGTCCTCTCCGCGGAGGAGGTCTACAACGCGCCAACGGTGCCCATGCGCCGTCGGGTGCTGCACCAGGCACCGGTCACCAACCAGTGGCTGGCCGAGGCCGAGTTCACCGACCTCGTCGACGCAGCCCTGGCCGGAGACAGACGGGCGACCGAGCACCTGCTCGGTCGCATCCAGCCGCTGATCGTGCGCTACTGCCGCGCACGCGTCGGCGGCCGCGAGCGCACGCTGGTGTCGGCCGAGGACATCGCGCAGGAAGTCTGCGTGGCCGTCCTCGGCGCACTGTCGAAGTACCGCTACGAACCGGGTTCGTTCCTGGCGTTCGTCTACGGCATCGCCGCGCATAAGGTCGCCGACGCCCGCCGGCGCGCCGTCCGCAACCGCGCCGAGGTCGTGCCGGAGCTGCCGGACTGCCCGTCGCTCGACGACGGCCCGGAACAGCACGCGGTCAACGGCGAGATGCTGGCCCAGGTCACGCGCCTGCTGCACAAGCTGCCGTCCCGCCAGCGCGAGATCCTCGTGCTGCGGGTGGCCGTGGGCCTGTCCGCCGAAGAGGTCGCGCTGGCCGTCGCGTCCACCCCCGGTGCCGTGCGGGTGGCACAGCACCGGGCGCTCAACCGGATGCGGGAGATGATCGCCGAAGAGGGCTGATCGTCCTCTGGATGATCGCGGCGAGGTCTTGCGGGCAGGACAGGAACGGGGAGTGTCCTGCATCAAGACGTTCCGTCGTGGTCGCCCTTCGCGCCATCGCCTCCTGAGCGGGAGGCGGGATGGCGTTGTCCCGGGTCGCGATGACGTAGGTGCTCGGGGTGGTGTGCCAGGCCGCCTCGGTCACCTCCTCGGCGAAGGCCTTCGCGCTCTGCGGCAGGAGTTCGTCCGTCGGCGGGTTCTCGACGCCGTTGAAGAAGATCGTCTCCGGCGTCTTCGCGTGGATGACGTCGTTTCGGGTGTCCCACCACGGTGGAGGGGTGCCGCCGACCATCTTCATGAGCGAGTCGTCCACGTCAGGCAGGAACGCGGCCACGTAGACGATGTGCTCGACGTCGGGGTGGACGGCCTGGGTCGCCGGGATACCGCCGTAGGAGTGGGCGACGATCACCGTCGGACCGGTGATCGCCGCTTTGATCGCTGCGGCGTCGTCGTGCATGCCGTGCCGGGGCGCGTCTTCGGGCGCCACGCTGGGCAGGTCGACGGTGTCGACCCGCCGGCCGTCGGATTCGAGGAGGGTGCGCAGCGGTTCCCAGCACCAGGGGCCGTGCCAGGCGCCGTGCACCAGCAGGATTGCGGGACGTTCGGGCATGTCCTCAGTGGACGCCCCGGTCCTCGCGATCGCCAAGCGAAGGCTTCCGCTGAACGGAAGTGCTCAGGTCCGTGAAGGCCGCCACCAGCGCCGTCACGAGAATCAGCGCGCCGAACGCCAGGAGCGCGACCCCGCCGCCGACCGTTCCGGCCAGAAACCCGCCCAGTGCGGGCGAGACCGGGGTCAGCACCCGTGCGGCCAGCGTCGAGACCGCGTCCAGGCGGCCCATCATGTCCGGTGGCACCAGCAGTGACTGCACCGCGGACACCGACACGTTGATCAACGGCGTGACGACCGCCGTGACGGCCAGTGGCACGAACGGCCAGAAGACGCCGAACGGCAGTGCCATCGCGAGGGTGCATACGCCGAAAACGGCCAGCACGGCGACCATGAGCGGGCCAGGCGCGAGCGTGACCTTCGGGGCCAGCAACGAGCCGAGGACGCCGCCCACGCCGATGCCCGCGAACACCACGCCGGTGTCGAGGCTGCTGCCGCCGCGCTCCGCGACCAGGGCGAACACCGGCAGCATCGAGGCGCCGCCGAGCAGGTTCAGCACCAGGAAGACGATGGTGAGGTTGCGCAGGCCGGTCTGCCGCCACAGCCAGCGCCCCGCGTCCTTCAGGTCGTGGCGCATGCGCTGCCGGGGTTTCTCGGCGCGTTCGGGGATCTTCGCGAACCAGGCGCAGGCCGCCGCGACGGCGTAGCTGAGTGCGTCCACCACGAACGGGACCGACCGTCCGGCCACCATCAGCAGCGCGCCCAGCGGTGGGCCCGCCACCCGTGCCGCGTGGCCGCGCGCCTCCTCCTGGGCGAAGGCGGTGGTGAGCTGCTCGGCGGGCACGACGGCCTGGATCGCCGAGGCGCGGGCCGGGCTCGCGAACGCCGTGCAGACGCCGTCGACGACCGCCAGCGCGATGAAGACATATAAGTAGGTGTGGCCGGTGAGGATCGCGACGGCCAGCAGAGCCGCGGCGAGCGCCTGGACCGACTGGCTCCACACCAGGGTCCGGCGGCGGTCCCAGCGGTCCACCCACACGCCCGCCGGCATCAGCGTCAGCAGCAGCGCGGCGGCCCGTGCGCCCGCGATCACGCCCGGCAGCAGGTACGAGCCGGTCAGCGCCACGACCAGCAGCGGCATCGCGAGCGTGGTGATCGTCGTCCCGAGCTGTGAGACGGCGCCGCCCGCCCAGAGCAGCTGGAATTGCACGTTTTTTCTGAGTGGGACCCCCATGCGCCGTTTCTAACGCATGATCACGGTCCGCGGGTGGCAAGGTTTACCCATGGCTGATCAGGACATCGCCTTCGACGTGCTGCTGACCGGCACCGTGTTCCTCGACATCATCTTCACCGGCCTGCCCCGCCCGCCGGCCCCCGGCACCGAGGTGTGGTCCGAAGGGCTCGGGTCGTGCCCCGGCGGCATCGCGAACCTCGCCGTGGCGTTGCGAAGGCTCGAACTGAAGACGGCGCTCGCGGCCGCGTTCGGCGAGGACGCGTACGGCGACTTCTGCTGGGACGTGCTCGCGGACCAGGAGGGCGTCGACCTCTCTTACTGCCGCCGCTTCTACGGGTGGCATTCGCCCGTGACGGTCAGCATGGCGATGGAACACGACCGCAGCATGGTCACGCACGGACACAAGGCACCCGTCGCAGCCGATGACCTCTTCGCGCCGCCGCCGTCCGCACGGGCGTGTTTTGTGCACATTCAGGCAGAAGATGAGCAATGGGTCCGCACGGCCAAGAAGAACGGCGCGAAGCTCTTCGCCGACATCGGCTGGGACCGCACCGGAGCGTGGTCGCCGGAACTGCTCCGCCGGCTCGACGGATATGACGTGTTCCTCCCGAACCACGTCGAGGCACAGGGCTACACCCGCACCGACACCCCGGAGGCCGCCGCGCGTCAACTCGCCGAGCACGTGCCCGTGGTGGTCGTCACACGCGGGGGCGGGGGAGCGGTCGCCGTCGACAGCGCGACCGGCGAATGCGTGGACGTGCCGGGCCTCAACGTCGCCCCGCTCGACGCGACAGGTGCCGGTGACGTGTTTGGAGCCGGGTTCGTGATGGGCACTCTGGCCGGGTGGCCGCTCGAACACCGGGTGCGGTTCGCGAACCTGTGCGCCGCGCTGTCCGTGCAGCACTTCGGGGGTTCTCTCTCGGCCCCCGGATGGGGAGACATCGCCGTGTGGTGGCGAACGGTGAGCAGGCGGCCGGACGAAGAGCTGTCGCGCTACGGGTTCCTCGACGACCTGCTGCCCGACCACGCGGGCGTCGAGGTGCGCAGGGCTAGTCCGACGATCGGCCTGCGGCTACTCCGGTAGGTTGATAACAGTCGATCAGCGGACGCAACCTAATAGGCCTCCCGCGCGACTTATACGTGTAGAGAGTCTCTGGGGATTTGCTCGGAAGGAGTTGCGGGTTGTTCGCCGCACGCGCGTCAGGCTTGGTCAAGTTGTTGGGGTTGTGCCTGACGGCGGGTGTGCTCCTCGCCGCGATGGTGTTCCCGTTCGTCGGAGGTCTCGGGCTCGCGTCCAACCGCGCGGCCGACACCGTCGACCAGACGTCCGGTGACCTCGCGAAGGGCGAGCTGCCGCTCGTCACCACCATTCAGGACATGAACGGCGACCCGATCGCCTACCTCTACGACCAGTACCGCATCCCGCTGGAGTCCAAGGACATCTCGGACACCATGAAGCTCGCGATCCTGGCCATTGAGGACAAGCGCTTCTACGAGCACCAGGGCGTCGACTGGCAGGGCATCGCCCGTGCCGCCGCCAAGGCCGGTGTGGACGGTGGGGCGACGCAGGGCGCGTCGACGCTCACCCAGCAGTACGTGAAGAACTACATGGCGTTCGTGCTCGGCGCCGACAACGAGCAGGAGGCCTGGGAGAAGGCCACCGAGGCCACGATCGGCCGCAAGATGCGCGAGGCGCGCGTCGCGTTGCAGCTCGAGCAGCAGATGACCAAGGAAGAGATCCTCACCGGCTACCTGAACATCGTGCCGCTGGGCAACCAGACGTACGGCGTCGGCGCGGCCGCGAAGGCGTACTTCAACACCACCGCCGACAAGCTGACGGTCCCGCAGGCCGCGCTGCTCGCCGCGATCGCGAACCGCCCGTCGTCGCTCAACCCCGGCACGGCGCAGGACAAGGCGCTGGAACGCCGCAACATCGTCATCGACAAGATGCGCGAGAACGGCGCGTTCGGCGCGGACGAGACCGAGGCCAAGAAGAAGGCCGAGGAGTACAAGGGCCAGCCGCTGGGCGTCGTCCCGGACCTGCAGATCCTGCCGAAGGGCTGCGTCGGCGCCGGTGACGGCCCGATCTACGGCTTCTTCTGCTCCTACCTGCTCGACTACCTGCGCGACGCGGGCATCACCGACAAGCAGCTGCAGCGCGGCGGCCTCACCATCAAGACGACGATGGACCCGAAGGCCACCAAGGCGGCCAAGGACGCGGCCGAGCAGCAGGTGAAGAAGACCGAGCCGGGCGTCTCCAACGTCATCTCGATCGTCCAGCCGGGCAGCGACAAGCACCGCGTGCGCGCGTTGGCCGCCTCCCGCGACTTCGGCAACAACGCCGAGCTCGGCCAGGTGGCCCGTCCCGTGCCCGCCGAGGTCCTGCCCTTCGGCCCCGGCTCGGTGAACAAGATCTTCACCGCCGCCGCGGCCATGCAGCGCAACATCACCGGCATCGACCGCAAGATCAAGGTGCCGAAGACGTACGCGTCGAGGGTCTACCCGAACGGCGGCTCGGCCTGGCAGGTGAAGAACGCGGGCAACTACGCCGAGGAGATGACGCTGACCCAGGCCCTGGCCCAGTCGCCGAACACCGGCTTCGTGATCCTGCAGGAGCAGGCGGGCCTGAGCAACGTGGTCGACATGGCCTACAAGCTCGGCATGCGCGAGACCCTGAGCAAGGTCAACCGAGGCGGCGAGCCGCTGAAGTCCGACGGCTCGAACGGCCCCTCGCAGGGCGACTGGACCAAGCAGAACAACGCGGGCTCCTACACCCTCGGCCCGGGCGCCACCAGCGTCCTCGAACTGGCCAACGTGGCCGCCACCATCGTCTCGAGCGGCACCTGGTGCCCGCCGACCCCGGTGGAACAGGTCCTGGACCGCTACGGCAAGCCGATCCCGCTGAAGGAAGCCCCCTGCGAGCAGGCGGTCGAGCCCGACCTGGCCAACTCCCTCGCCCAGGGCATGTCGCACGACACCACCGCGGGCGGCACCGCGGCAGGCGCCGCCACGGGCGCGGGCTGGAACCGCCCGACCATCGGCAAGACCGGCACCACCGAGGAGAGCAAGTCGGTCGCCTTCCTGGCCGCGACCCCGCAGTACGCGGGCGCCGTCATGACCTACGCCGACGGCAACAACCCGCAGGTGATCTGCGGCGACCCGATCCGCCTCTGCCCGGGCAGCCGCAACGGCATCTTCGGTGGCCAGGGAGCAGCACCCACCTGGTTCAACGCGATGAAGGTGATCCACGAAGGCCTGCCGGTGGAACAGCTGAAGCCGGCGTCGTCGAAGTACAAGTAACGCACCCACCCGCACGGCCAAGGGGCCGCGGGCACCGCGCCGCGGCGGGGGCGGCGGGGGTCTTAAAAAAAAAAACACGCCCCCCAACCACAATGAAACGACGCTAACGTG
>NZ_JBHXLO010000052.1:0-38282 GCF_042721395.1 Lentzea sp. NPDC058450 | reverse complement strand
CCGGGGCATTTCCCCCCGCCCTATTCCCGCCCTATGCGCCCCGCCACGGCGCCCCGAAGTCAAGCCCCAATCGCAACCCCCCAGGTCTTTCGTCGAGACCCGCGCAAGCACCCTCGCAACCGCAGCCCGACCAACGGAACGCAACCAACCCCGCTGGAACGCAACGGCAACGAACGCAAAGGGCCCCGAGGCAAACGCCTCGGGGCCCTCAGAACGCGAAACGCGTCAGGCAGAAACCGTGGAAGAACCGCCGGCAGCAGCCAGCTTCTCCACAGCGGACTTGGAGAACTTGTCCGCGGTGACGTCCAGCTTGACGCTGACGTCGCCATCGCCCAGCACCTTGACGAGGTGGCCCTTGCGGACCAGCCCGGCCAGCACCAGCGCGGGAACGTCCACCGAGCCGCCCTCCGGGAAGGAGGCAGCGATGGCGGAGACGTTCACGACCTGGTACTCGGTGCGGAACGGGTTCTTGAAGCCCTTGAGCTTCGGGAGCCGCATGTGCAGCGGCATCTGGCCACCTTCGAAGCGCGGCGAGACGTTCTTGCGAGCGCCCGTGCCCTTCGTACCGCGGCCGGCGGTCTTGCCCTTGGAGCCTTCACCACGACCGACGCGGGTCTTGGCGGTCTTGGCGCCGGGGGCAGGACGCAGGTCGTGAATCTTGATGGTCACGACTGGACCTCCTCAACGACCACCAGGTGACGCACGGCGTTGATCAGGCCGAGCACCTGGGGGGTGTCCTCACGCACGACCGACTGACGGATCTTGCGCAGCCCGAGGGTGCGCATCGACTCGCGGTGGTTGTGCTTGGTGCCGATGGTGCTGCGAACCTGCGTGATCTTCAGCTGAGCCATGATCACACCCCCTGGCCCGCGCGAGCGCGGATCATGCCGGCGGGGGCGACGTCCTCGAGGGGCAGGCCACGACGGGCCGCGACCTCTTCGGGACGCTGCAGGCCCTTGAGGGCCGCCACCGTCGCGTGCACGATGTTGATCGCGTTGTCGGAGCCGAGCGACTTCGACAGCACGTCGTGCACGCCGGCGCACTCGAGGACGGCGCGGACAGCGCCACCCGCGATGACACCGGTACCGGCCGAGGCCGGACGCAGCAGGACCACACCAGCGGCCTTCTCACCCTGAACCGGGTGCGGGATGGTGCCGGCGATGCGCGGGACGCGGAAGAAGTTCTTCTTCGCCTCCTCGACGCCCTTGGCGATGGCCGCGGGAACTTCCTTGGCCTTGCCGTAGCCGACGCCCACCATGCCGTCACCGTCGCCCACCACGACGAGCGCGGTGAAGCTGAAGCGACGACCACCCTTGACCACCTTGGAGACGCGGTTGATCGCAACCACGCGCTCGAGGTGGGGGGTCTTCTCCTGGGCCGCGCCGCCGCGGCCGCCGTCACGACGGTCGCGGCGCTCTCCGCGCTCGCCCCCGCCGCCTTCGCGACGCGTACGTCCTGGCATCAGGCGTCCCTCTCAATTCCGGTGATGAACATTGTCAGAACTCCAGCCCCGCCTCGCGAGCGGCGTCCGCCAGAGCGGCGATCCGGCCGTGGTACGCGTTGCCACCGCGGTCGAACACGACCGCCGTGACGCCGGCGTCCTTGGCACGGGCCGCGGCCAGCTGGCCGACCTTGGCCGCACGGGCCTTCTTGTCGCCGTCCAGGGCACGGACGTCGGCCTCCATGGAGGAAGCGGACGCGATCGTGTGGCCCTTCAGGTCGTCGATGATCTGCACGGTGATGTGCTTCGACGAACGGTGCACGGCCAGGCGCGGACGCTCGGCGGTTCCGTTGACCTTCTTGCGGAGGCGGAAGTGGCGACGGGCCTTCGCAACACGACGCCTGGTGGAGATGTCCTTGCCCACCGGCTTGCGCTTCGTAACAGTCGACTCGCTCATGTCACTTACCCGTCTTTCCGACCTTGCGACGGATCTTCTCGCCCGAGTAGCGGACGCCCTTGCCCTTGTACGGGTCGGGCTTGCGCAGCTTGCGGATGTTGGCGGCAACCTCACCGACCAGCTGCTTGTCGATACCCGAGACGGAGAAACGGGTCGGGGTCTCGACCGCGAAGGTGATGCCCGCGGGGGCCTCCACCTTGACGGGGTGCGAGTAACCGAGCGCGAACTCGAGCTCAGAGCCCTTGAGCGCGACGCGGTAACCGACGCCGTGGATTTCCATCTTCTTTTCGTAACCCTGGGTCACGCCGACGACCATGTTGTGCACGAGCGTGCGCGACAGGCCGTGGAGCGCGCGGTTGCGGCGCTCGTCGTTCGGGCGCTTCACCTCGAGGGTGCCGTCTTCGGCCTTCTCGATGATGATCGGCTCAGCGAGCGTGTGCGTCAGGAGACCCTTGGGGCCCTTGATGCTCACGTCCTGGCCGGCGATGTTCACGTCGACCCCGGAGGGGACAATGATCGGCTGCTTACCGATGCGCGACATGTCTACTCCCCCTTACCAAACGTAGGCGAGGACTTCTCCGCCCACGCCTGCCTTGTTGGCCTGACGGTCGGTCATGAGACCGCCAGAGGTCGAAATGATCGCCACGCCGAGGCCACCGAGAACTCGGGGCAGGCCAGTGGACTTCGCGTACACGCGCAGACCGGGCTTGGACACGCGGCGGAGGCCGGCGATGCTGCGCTCACGGTTCGGGCCGTACTTCAGCTCGACGACCAAGTTCTTGGCCACCTCGCCGTCCTCGTCGCGGTACGAGGCGATGTAGCCCTCGCGCTTGAGGATCTCGGCGATGTTCGCCTTGATCTTGGAGTGCGGCATCACGACCTTGTCGTGGTAAGCCGAGTTCGCGTTCCGCAGACGAGTGAGCATGTCTGCGATGGGATCGGTCATCGTCATGGTGACCTGGTCAACCTTTCTCGCTGCGGTTCACCGGCTCAGGGTCCAGACCCGCCCTCCCCCGGAGGGGAGAGCAGGACGGTCGTGTGCGGGCCTACAGCGAAGTAATGAAGCTTGGAATTACCAGCTGGACTTGCTCACGCCAGGCAGCTCACCGCGGTGAGCCATCTCGCGCAGGCAGATCCGGCAGAGGCCGAACTTGCGGAACACCGCGTGGGGGCGGCCGCAACGCTGGCACCGGGTGTAACCCCGGACCTTGAACTTCGGCTTCTTCGCGGCCTTGTTGATCAACGCCTTCTTGGCCATCGACTCAGTTCTCCTTGAACGGGAAGCCCAGGTGCTTCAGCAGCGCCCGGCCCTCCTCGTCGTTCGTGGCGGTGGTGACGACGGTGATGTCCATGCCGCGAGGCCGGTCGATAGCGTCCGGGTCGATCTCGTGGAACATCGACTGCTCGTTCAGACCGAACGTGTAGTTGCCGTTGCCGTCGAACTGCTTGCCCGAGAGGCCGCGGAAGTCGCGGATACGGGGCAGCGCGATCGTCAGCAGACGGTCGAGGAACTCCCACATGCGGTCGCCGCGCAGCGTGACGCGCGCACCGATCGGCATGCCCTCACGCAGCTTGAACTGCGCGATGGACTTGCGGGCCCGACGAACCTCGGGACGCTGGCCGGTGATGATCGAGAGGTCGCGCACGGCGCCCTCGATCAGCTTGCCGTCACGGGCGGCGTCGCCGACACCCATGTTGACGACGACCTTGACGACGCCCGGGATCTGCATGACGTTGGCGAAGGAGAACTGCTTCTGCAGCTCGCCCTTGACCTCGTCGCGGTAGCGCGTCTTGAGCCGCGGGATGATCTTCTCTGCGGTAGTCATGATCAGATGTCCTTCCCGTTACGACGGGAAATGCGGACCCGCTTGCCCTCGTCGTTCGTCCGGTAACCAACACGGGTCGGCTTGCCGTCCGAGTCGACCACCATCACGTTGGAGACGTTGATCGGGGCCTCCTGGGTCACGATGCCACCAGACTGCGCGCCCCGCTGGGTCTGCGTGATCTTGGTGTGCTTCTTGATCCGGTTGACACCCTCGACCAGGACCTTGCCGGTCTCCGGGTAGGCCTGGATGACCTTGCCCTTCGCGCCCTTGTCCTTGCCGGCGATGACGACGACCGTGTCGCCCTTCTTCACCTTCATGGTCAGAGCACCTCCGGAGCCAGCGAGATGATCTTCATGAACTTCTTGTCGCGCAGCTCGCGCCCGACCGGGCCGAAGATGCGCGTACCGCGGGGCTCGTTGTCGTTCTTGATGAGCACGGCGGCGTTCTCGTCGAAGCGGATGTACGAGCCATCCGGACGGCGACGCTCCTTGACGGTGCGGACGATGACGGCCTTGACGACGTCACCCTTCTTCACACCGGCACCGGGGATCGCGTCCTTGACGGTCGCGACGATGATGTCGCCGATGCCCGCGTAGCGGCGGCCCGAACCACCGAGAACACGGATGCAAAGGATTTCCTTCGCACCAGTGTTGTCGGCGACACGAAGCCGCGACTCCTGCTGAATCACTTACTTGCTCCTTGACCATTCCTGGCCCGCCGGATTTCCGACCCGACGGGCTCGGTCTGTCTAGAAAGGACTTACTTGGCCTTTTCGAGGATCTCGACGAGGCGCCAGCGCTTGGTCGCCGACAGGGGCCGGGTCTCCATGAGCAGGACGCGGTCGCCGATGCCCGCCGCGTTCTCCTCGTCGTGCACCTTCACCTTGGTGGTGGAGCGCATGATCTTGGAGTAACGCGGGTGCTTCTTGCGGTCCTCGAGCGCGACGACGATCGTCTTGTCCATCTTGTCGGACACGACGAGGCCCTCACGGACCTTGCGGTCGTTGCGCTTCTCGGTCTGAACTTCGTTGCTGTCGGTCATGCCGCACCCTCACCAGTGGAATCCGGCGAAACGGAGAGCCCGAGCTCCCGCTCCCGCATCACGGTGTAGATCCGGGCGATGTCGTGCCGGACCGTGCGCAGCCGCCGGTTGTTGTCGAGCTGGCCCGTGGCCATCTGGAAGCGAAGGTTGAAGAGCTCTTCCTTCGATTCCTTCAGACGCAGCACGAGCTCTTCCTCGGTGAGCTCACGCAGCTCGGAAGCGGTGGTACCCGCTGCCATCAGAACTCACCACCCTCACGCGTAACGATGCGGCACTTCATCGGGAGCTTGTGGATCGCGCGGCGGAGCGCCTCGCGAGCGACCTGCTCGTTCGGGAACGCCATCTCGAAGAGGACGCGACCCGGCTTGACGTTGGCCACCCACCACTCCGGCGAACCCTTACCGGAACCCATGCGGGTCTCGGCCGGCTTCTTCGTCAGCGGACGGTCCGGGAAGATGTTGATCCAGACCTTGCCGCCACGGCGGATGTGACGCGTGATGGCGATACGAGCGGACTCGATCTGCCTGTTGGTGACGTACGCCGGCTCCAGAGCCTGGATGCCGAACTCACCGAAGGTGACCTTCGTGCCGCCCTTGGCAGCACCCGACCGCTTGGGGTGGTGCTGCTTGCGGTGCTTGACCCTACGAGGGATGAGCATGGCTCAGCTCTCCGTCTTCTCTGCAGAAGCCGGGGCCTCGGCCGACGCGGAAGCGTCAGCAGCGGCACGGCCGGCCTCGGTGCTCGTCGCGGTGGTGCCGCTGGCACCGGAACGACGGGCACGGTTCGGACGCTCGCCACGGTCGCGGCGCGGAGCGCGGTCGGCCTGCGAAGGCGCAGCCGCGTCGAGCGCGCGCTTGGCGGAGATGCCACCGACGATGTCGCCCTTGTAGATCCACACCTTCACGCCGATGCGGCCGAACGTGGTGCGGGCCTCGAAGAAGCCGTAGTCGATGTTCGCGCGGAGCGTGTGCAGCGGCACGCGGCCGTCGCGGTAGTGCTCCGAGCGGGACATCTCGGCGCCGCCGAGGCGACCGCCGCACTGCACGCGGATGCCCTTGACCTGCGGCGAACGCATGGCCGACTGAATGGCCTTGCGCATCGCGCGCCGGAAGGCGACGCGGTTGGACAGCTGCTCGGCGACACCCTGTGCCACGAGCTGCGCGTCCGACTCGGGGCTCTTCACCTCGAGGATGTTGAGCTGGACCTGCTTCTTGGTGAGCTTCTCCAGCTCACCGCGGATGCGGTCCGCCTCGGCACCACGACGGCCGATGACGATGCCCGGCCGGGCGGTGTGGATGTCGACGCGCACCCGGTCACGGGTCCGCTCGATCTCCACCTTGGAGATGCCGGCACGCTCCATGCCCTTGCTGAGCAGGCGGCGGATCTTGACGTCCTCCGCCACGTACTCGGCGTACTGCTTGTCTGCGTACCAGCGGGACTTCCAGTCGGTGGTGATCCCCAGCCGGAAGCCGTGCGGGTTGATCTTCTGGCCCACTACCGCGTTCCCTTCGCGCTGGTCTTCTTGGGACGAGACTCCACCTCGATGGTGATGTGGCTCGTCCGCTTGCGGATCCGGTACGCGCGGCCCTGGGCACGCGGGCGGAAACGCTTGAGGGTCGGACCCTCGTCCACGTAGGCCACGGACACCCAGAGGGTGCTCGGGTCCAGGGACAGGTTGTTCTCGGCATTGGCCATGGCGCTGGCGAGCACCTTCGCGACCGGCTCAGAGGCGGCCTGGGGCGCGAACTGGAGCACGGCCAGGGCCTCGCTGGCGTTACGACCCTTGATGAGCTCGATGACGCGACGCACCTTCATGGGGGTGTCGCGAACGTAACGAGCCCGAGCCACGGCGCGCGGAAACTCCGCTGCCTCAGCGTCCTTACGGGCGTTCATCGCTGCTTTTCCCTTGCTCTTCTCAGTTCGACGCCTAGCGGCGACGAGACTTCCGGTCGTCCTTGATGTGACCCTTGAAGGTGCGGGTCGGGGCGAACTCGCCCAGCTTGTGCCCGACCATCGCCTCGGTCACGAACACCGGGACGTGCTTGCGACCGTCGTGCACCGCGATGGTGTGGCCGAGCATGTCCGGGATGATCGTGGACCGGCGGGACCACGTCTTGATGACGGTCTTCTTGCCCGCTTCGTTCTGAACGTCCACCTTCTTGAGCAGGTGGTCGTCGACGAAGGGACCCTTCTTAAGGCTGCGAGGCATCCTTCACTCCCTCCCTGCTCAGCGCTTCTTACCGGTGCGACGACGCCGGACGATGAGCTTGTCGCTTGGCTTGCGGCGGCGGGTACGACCCTCGGGCTTACCAGCCGGGTTGACCGGGTGGCGACCACCGGAGGTCTTACCCTCACCACCACCATGCGGGTGGTCAACGGGGTTCATGGCGACACCGCGGACGGTGGGCTTCTTGCCCTTCCACCGCATGCGGCCGGCCTTGCCCCAGTTGATGTTCTGGTGCTCCTTGTTGCCGACCTCGCCGAGCGTGGCGCGGCAGCGCACGTCCACGTTGCGGATCTCGCCGGACGGCATACGCAGCTGGGCGTACGGGCCGTCCTTCGCGACGAGCTGCACCGAGGCACCGGCGGAGCGGGCGATCTTCGCGCCGCCACCGGGGCGGAGCTCGATCGCGTGGATCACGGAACCGACCGGGATGTTGCGCAGCGGCAGGTTGTTACCCGGCTTGATGTCGGCCTTGGGGCCGTTCTCAACCGTGTCACCCTGCTTGAGCTTCTCCGGGGCGATGATGTAGCGCTTCTCGCCGTCTGCGTAGTGCAGCAGCGCGATGCGCGCGGTGCGGTTGGGGTCGTACTCGATGTGAGCGACCTTGGCCGGCACGCCGTCCTTGTCGTTGCGACGGAAGTCGATCAGACGGTAAGCCCGCTTGTGACCGCCACCCTTGTGCCGGGTGGTGATCTTGCCCGACGCGTTGCGTCCACCCAGCTTGTGCAGCGGGCGGATCAGCGACTTCTCCGGAGTCGACCGAGTGATCTCGGCGAAGTCGGAGACGCTCGCACCGCGACGACCGGGAGTCGTCGGCTTGTACTTGCGAATGCCCATCTCTACGCAGTCCTCGTCATCAGGCGGCAGGGCCGCCGAAGATCTCGATCGCCTTGCTGTCAGCCGACAGCGTCACGATCGCGCGCTTCGTGTCCTTGCGCTTGCCGAACCCGGTGCGGGTGCGCTTGCGCTTGCCCTGCCGGTTGATGGTGTTGACGCTGACGACCTTCACGCCGAAGACCTTCTCCACGGCGATCTTGATCTGGGTCTTGTTCGAACCCGGCGCCACCAGGAAGGTGTACTTGTTCTCCTCGAGGAGCCCGTAGGACTTCTCGGAGATCACCGGCGCGAGCAAGATGTCCCTGTGGTCGGGGATCACTTGGAACCCTCCTCGTCCACGACCGTCGCCGTGGCCTCAGCCGAGCCAGAACCCGCCTGGGCCTTGCTGGCGAGGAACACGTCGAGCGAGTCCTTGGTGAACACCACGTCGTCGTTGACGAGCACGTCGTAGGTGTTGAGCTGGTCGGGCGCGATCACGTGGACGTGCGCGAGGTTGCGCACGCTGACCCAGGCGACCTCGTCGGTGCGGTTGAGCACCACGAGAACGCGACGGGCCTGGGTGACCGACTCCAGGACCTTGCGCGCGGTCTTGGTCGACGGGGTGTCCCCGTCCACCAGGCCGGACACGACGTGGACCTGGTTCGCGCGGGCCCGGTCGGAGAGGGCGCCACGCAGAGCGGCGGCCTTCATCTTCTTGGGCGTCCGCTGCGAGTAGTCACGCGGCTGCGGGCCGTGGACGACGCCACCGCCGGCGAACTGCGGCGCACGCGTCGAACCCTGGCGGGCGCGACCGGTGCCCTTCTGGCGGTACGGCTTCTTGCCACCACCGGACACCTCGCCGCGGGTCTTCGTGGAGTGCGTGCCCTGGCGCGCGGCGGCCTGCTGGGCCACGACGACCTGGTGCAGCAGCGCCACGTTGGCCTGCGCGTCGAAAACAGCCGAGGGGAGCTCGACCGTGCCGGCGGACTTGCCGTCCGGCGTACGGATCTCAACCGTCGACATCAGGCACCACCCTTCGCGGCCGTCCGGACGAACACCAGACCACCCTTGGGACCGGGAACGGCGCCCTTGATGAGCAGCAGGCCGTTCTCCACGTCGATCTTGTGCACCTTCAGGTTCTGGGTCGTGACGCGCACGTGGCCCATGCGGCCGGCCATGCGCAGACCCTTGAAGACGCGACCCGGAGTGGCACAGCCACCGATGGAACCCGGCGAGCGGTGCTTGCGCTGGGTGCCGTGGCTGGAGCCGAGGCCCCGGAAGTTGTGGCGCTTCATGACACCCGCGGTGCCCTTGCCCTTGCTGGTGCCGGTGATGTCGACAACAGCGCCGGCCTCGAACACCTCAGCGGTGATCTCCTGGCCGACCGTGTACTCGCCGGCGTCCGTCGTGCGCAGCTCCACCAGGTGGCGACGGGGCGTGACCCCGGCCTTGGCGAAGTGGCCCGCGACGGGCTTGTTGACCTTGCGCGGGTCAATCGCGCCGGCCGCCAGCTGGACGGCGGTGTAGCCGTCCTTCTCTTCGGTGCGAACCTGGGTGACGACATTCGGCTCAGCCTTGACGACGGTCACCGGGACGACCCGGTTGTTCTCGTCGAAGACCTGAGTCATGCCGAGCTTGGTGCCCAGGATGCCCTTCATCTGCCTGTCAGACATTGGTCCGTTACTCTCCGCGCCCAACGCTTACTGGATGTTGACGTCGACGCTGGCCGGCAGGTCGATGCGCATGAGCGCGTCCACCGTCTTCGGCGTCGGGTCGAGGATGTCGATCAGCCGCTTGTGCGTGCGCATCTCGAAGTGCTCGCGCGAGTCCTTGTACTTGTGCGGCGAGCGGATGACGCAGTACACGTTCTTCTCAGTGGGCAGCGGCACTGGCCCGACAACCCGAGCGC
Source organism: Lentzea sp. NPDC058450 (assembly GCF_042721395.1). Taxonomy (NCBI): domain Bacteria; kingdom Bacillati; phylum Actinomycetota; class Actinomycetes; order Pseudonocardiales; family Pseudonocardiaceae; genus Lentzea; species Lentzea sp. NPDC058450. The sequence goes on along the minus strand of NZ_JBHXLO010000052.1, from coordinate 28,568 downwards.
CGGTGCGCGTCACGGTCTCCACGATCTTGCGTGCAGACGCGTCGATCGCTTCGTGGTCGTAGGCCTTGAGCCGGATGCGGATCTTTTGTCCCGCCATGATGGCTTGCCGTTCCTCTGCTTCTCGTAACCGCTGCGGTGCGGTGCCTCGGATGAGGCCTGTTACAGCCTCTTGGCGCGCTCCGCCCCTGTTGAAGTGTCATGGTGCCCGGTCCACGCGGTCGGGCGTGTCGCGCCCGGTGCGCATACCGGTCCCACTCAAGGTCTCCCCGGTGGGATTGGGCCTACCACAGCCCATGCACCCTGATGCCCATCTCCGCAAGGAGGCGTTCACTAACAGGGCGCGGACGCTCGATCTCAGAACCCGAACACGCCGTGAAGCGCGCTCGGCCTTCATCGAGCAACCCGTAAAGGATGCCACACGGGCGCGAGGTGGTCCAAATCGGGGTGGGTGACTTGGAGCCAGATCACGTCGGGATCTTGGCCGGTGAGCGGTGCCGTCCGTCGCTTGTGGAGCGACGAGCGGACGGGTTCCGTTGCCCGGCAAGGAATCCCAGCGGAGGGCCTGCCTCGCACGCGCCTTCGAACGAACTGGCGTGAGCTGACGCACACACCAGGTGGATCAACGACGAAGGCCGGGCCAACGAAGATCGTTGGCCCGGCCTCACGCCGAACTGGGTCGAGCTAGGTCACTTGATGATCTTGGTGACCGAGCCGGCGCCGACGGTGCGGCCACCCTCGCGGATCGCGAAGCGGAGGCCCTCGTCCATGGCGATCGGCTGGATGAGCTTGACGTCCATACCGGTGGTGTCACCCGGCATGACCATCTCGGTGCCCTCGGGCAGCGTCACAACGCCGGTCACGTCCGTCGTCCGGAAGTAGAACTGGGGACGGTAGTTGTTGAAGAACGGCGTGTGGCGGCCACCCTCGTCCTTCGACAGGATGTAGACCTGCGCGGTGAACTCGGTGTGCGGGGTCGTGGTGCCCGGCTTGACGATGACCATGCCGCGCTCCACCTCCTCGCGCTTGATGCCGCGGAGCAGCAGCGCGGCGTTGTCGCCGGCGCGGCCCTCGTCGAGGAACTTCTTGAACATCTCGATCGAGGTGACCGTCGTCTTCTTCGACGTCTCCTTGATACCGACGATCTCGATTTCCGAGTTCACGTTGATGATGCCGCGCTCGATGCGACCGGTCACCACGGTGCCGCGACCGGTGATCGTGAAGACGTCCTCGACGGGCATGAGGAACGGCTTCTCGGTGTCGCGCTCCGGCTCCGGGATCGCCGTGTCAACGGCGGCCATGAGCTCGAGAACGGACTTGCCCCACTGCTCGTCGCCCTCGAGCGCCTTCAGCGCCGAGACGCGCACGACCGGCAGGTCGTCGCCCGGGAACTCGTACTCGGAGAGCAGCTCGCGGACCTCGAGCTCGACGAGCTCCAGGATCTCCTCGTCGTCCACCATGTCGGCCTTGTTCAGGGCGACGACGATGTAGGGGACGCCGACCTGGCGGGCCAGGAGGACGTGCTCCTTCGTCTGCGGCATGGGACCGTCGGTCGCCGCCACGACGAGGATGGCGCCGTCCATCTGCGCCGCACCGGTGATCATGTTCTTGATGTAGTCGGCGTGCCCGGGGCAGTCGACGTGCGCGTAGTGACGGTTCTCCGTCTGGTACTCGATGTGCGCGATCGAGATCGTGATGCCGCGCTGCTTCTCTTCCGGCGCCTTGTCGATCTGGTCGAACGCGAACGAGGCGTTCACATCGGGGTACGCGTCGTGCAGAACCTTGGAGATCGCCGCGGTCAGCGTGGTCTTGCCATGGTCGATGTGACCGATGGTGCCGATGTTGACGTGCGGCTTCGTCCGCTCGAACTTCGCCTTGGCCACTGGATTGTCCTCCTGGACTTCTTTTTGCTGGTCCGGCGGGCATCTGTGGCCACCCGCCGGACTTACACGTCAGGGTCTGAAAGTAGCGGACCCCAGGGATTCACCCCGGAGAGCCCGCGGTCGAACTGCGGTGCTCCGGTGGGGAGTTATTCCCCGGTCGCCTTCGCGATGATCTCCTTCGAGACGTTCGCGGGAACCTCTGCGTAGGAGTCGAACACCATCGAGTAGTTGGCACGACCCTGGGTCTTGGACCGCAGGTCACCCACGTACCCGAACATTTCCGACAGCGGAACCAGTGCCTTGACGACACGGACGCCGCTGCGCTCCTCCATGGCCTGGATCTGGCCACGGCGGGAGTTCAGGTCGCCGATCACGTCGCCCATGTACTCCTCGGGCGTCGTGACCTCGACGGCCATCAGAGGCTCGAGGATCGCGGGAGACGCCTGACGGGCGGCTTCCTTGAGGGCCATCGAACCAGCGATCTTGAACGCCATTTCCGAGGAGTCGACCTCGTGGTAGGCGCCATCGAGCAGCGTCACCTTCACGCCGACCAGCGGGTAGCCCGCCAGCACGCCGTACTGCAGCGCGTCCTGCGCACCCGCGTCGACCGACGGGATGTACTCGCGAGGGATGCGACCACCGGTGACGGCGTTGACGAACTCGTAGAGCGCGCCGTCTTCCTTCTTCTCCAGCGGCTCGACGGTGACGAGCACCTTCGCGAACTGGCCGGAGCCACCGGTCTGCTTCTTGTGGGTGTAGGAGTACTTCTCCACCGCCTTGCGGATGGTCTCCCGGTACGCCACCTGAGGCTTGCCGATGTTGGCCTCGACCTTGAACTCGCGGCGCATGCGGTCCACCAGGATGTCCAGGTGGAGCTCGCCCATGCCGGCGATGATGGTCTGGCCCGTCTCCTGGTCGAGGTTGACCCGGAACGTCGGGTCCTCCTCGGCCAGCTTCTGGATCGCGGTGCCGAGCTTCTCCTGGTCCGCCTTCGTCTTGGGCTCGATGGCCACCTGGATGACGGGCTCGGGGAAGGTCATCGACTCGAGCACGATGGGGTGCTGCGGGTCGGCGAGGGTCTCACCGGTCGTGGTGTCCTTCAGACCGATCACGGCGTAGATGTGGCCCGCGATGGCCTCGGTGACCGGGTTCTCCTTGTTGGCGTGCATCTGGAAGATCTTCCCGATGCGCTCCTTGCGGTCCTTGGTCGCGTTGACGACCTGGGTGCCGGAGGCGACCTTGCCCGAGTAGACCCGGATGTAGGTCAGCTTGCCGAAGAACGGGTGCACGGCGATCTTGAACGCCAGCGCCGAGAAGGGCTCGTCGGACGAGGCCTTGCGCGACACGACGGTCTCGCCGTCCTGCAGCGTGCCCTCGACCGGCGGGAGGTCCAGCGGCGACGGCAGCAGGTCGATGACCGCGTCGAGCATGGGCTGGACGCCCTTGTTCTTGAACGCGGAACCGCAGAGAACCGGGTACGCGGTGCCCTCGGAGACGATCTTGCGGAGGCCGGCCTTGATCTCCTCGACGGAGAGGTCGCCCTGCTCGAAGAACTTCTCGGTCAGGTCGTCGTCGGTCTCCGCGACGGCCTCCAGGAGCGCCTCGCGGTACTCCTGCGCCTTCTCGACGAGATCCGCGGGGATCTCCTCGATCGCGTAGTCCTCGCCCTTCTGGACTTCGCCACGCCACGTCAGGGCGCGCATCTCGACCAGGTCGACGACACCGATGAAGTCGCTCTCGGCACCGATCGGCAGCTGGATCGGAATCGGCTTGGCGCCGAGCCGGTCCTGAATGGTCTTGATGGTGAAGTAGAAGTCCGCGCCGAGCTTGTCCATCTTGTTGACGAAGCAGATGCGCGGGACGTCGTACTTGGTCGCCTGCCGCCAGACCTGCTCGGACTGCGGCTCGACGCCCTCCTTGCCGTCGAAGACGGCAACGGCGCCGTCGAGGACGCGCAGGTTGCGCTCGACCTCGACGGTGAAGTCGACGTGGCCGGGCGTGTCGATCAGGTTGATCTGGTGGTTCTTCCAGTAGCAGGTCGTCGCGGCCGACGTGATCGTGATGCCGCGCTCCTGCTCCTGCTCCATCCAGTCCATCACGGCGGCGCCGTCGTGGACCTCGCCGATCTTGTAGCTGATCCCCGTGTAGAAGAGGATCCGCTCAGTCGTCGTGGTCTTGCCCGCGTCGATGTGGGCCATGATCCCGATGTTGCGGACCTTGGCAAGATCAGTGAGCACGTCCTGTGCCACGGGTCTTTCCCCTGTCTTGAGCTTGTCAGCTCACTAGGGCTGGGAGAGCCCGGCCTTCTCAGGCCGGGCGTCAGATCACCAGCGGTAGTGGGCGAAGGCCTTGTTGGACTCGGCCATCTTGTGCGTGTCCTCACGGCGCTTGACGCTCGCACCGAGACCGTTGCTCGCATCGAGCAGCTCGTTCATCAGACGCTCGACCATGGTCTTCTCACGGCGCTGCCGGGAGAAGGTGATCAGCCAACGGAGCGCCAGCGTGGTGGAACGACCGGGCTTGACCTCGATCGGCACCTGGTAGGTCGCACCACCGACGCGGCGGCTCTTGACCTCCAGCGACGGCTTCACGTTGTCGAGCGCGCGCTTCAGCGTGACGACCGGGTCCGTGCCGGTCTTCTCGCGAGCACCTTCGAGCGCTTCGTAGACGATCTTCTCGGCCACCGAGCGCTTGCCGTCGACGAGCACCTTGTTGATGAGCTGCGTCACGAGAGGCGAGCTGTAGACCGGGTCAGAGATAAGCGGCCGCTTCGGGGCCGGTCCCTTGCGGGGCATTAGCTCTTCTCCTTCTTCGCGCCGTAGCGGCTGCGAGCCTGCTTGCGGTTCTTGACACCCTGCGTGTCGAGAGAGCCACGGATGATCTTGTAGCGAACACCCGGCAGGTCCTTCACACGACCACCGCGGACGAGCACCATCGAGTGCTCCTGGAGGTTGTGACCCTCACCGGGGATGTAGGCCGTGACCTCGATACCGCTGGTCAGCTTCACGCGAGCGACCTTGCGCAGTGCGGAGTTCGGCTTCTTGGGGGTGGTGGTGTAAACGCGGGTGCACACACCGCGCCGCTGCGGCGAGCCCTTGAGGGCCGCCGTCTTCTGCTTCGCCACCTTGTCCTGGCGGCCCTTGCGGACCAGCTGCTGGATCGTTGGCATTCGCCGGCTACTTCTTCCGTCTTCGTGGGATTCCCTTGCGGTTCACCCTCGTGTTTCTTGATCCCTCTCTGCACCCGAGGTCGGGCGTGTCGCCCTCTCCCCAGGTCCGCAGGCAACAGTTCAACTGTCCCTGCGAGTGGAGGACACCGCTGCCTCGCGGGCACGCGGAGCGGCCCGACATGGGTCGGGCACGAGTAGCAAAGATACCCGCCCACGTCTACCTGGGTCAAAACGGGGGTGCCGCCCCGGCGCCGTGCGATAGACATGAAGCCCGTTGTCCACGGTACTCGGGTGACGGAGAACGCACCTCGCAGCTCCGCACCACCAAGCCTGTCCCGTCTTTCCAGGAGACGCTGTGAGAGCCACCACTCTGGTCGCCGCCGTCGTCCTCGCGCTGTCCGGGTGCGCCGGTTGTTCGGTGCAGGCCGGCGTCGGCGAGTGCGCGAAGCAGGTCGACGTGAACAGCTCCGAGGTCGCGATGACCGAAGTGGACTGTTCGTCTTCTGAGGCTGTGTACCGGGTTTCGTCCCGTGAGCGGCGCACGATGTGCCCGGAGGGCGACTACCTGACGGAGTCGTCCGGCCGTTCGCGGACCAACGGCAAGACTCGGCTCTGCTACGTCCTCAACGTGTCGGAGGGCGACTGCCTGAAGCCGGTGAACCAGTACTTCGAGCGGGCGGCGTGCGGGGCCGGCGTGCGCAAGGTCACCAAGGTCGTCGACGGCCAGGCGGACCGCGCGCTGTGCGACGGTGACGACGCTCGCACCTACTCGCAGCCGGTGAGGACGATCTGCATCGCCGGCTGAGCCGCCCAGCCGGCACCGACGCGTCGCGCGAGCCGCCCGCGCCTCAGTGATTCACTGTGCGCGTGGACGACCTGATCGCGGCGATGGCCTCGTTGACCGGCTCCGCGGCCGCCCCGGAGGTGCTCGGCGGCGACCGCGGCGACGTCGTGGTGGTGCGCGTCGGCGACGTGGTGGCCAAGGCGCTGCCCGCCGACACCGACGTCGTGGCGTTGCGGCAACGGCTGGAGACCGCGGGGGCGCACCCCGAGCTGTTCGTGCCGCCGCTGGGGTTGCACTTCGTGGACGACCGGCCCGTGACGGTGTGGCCGTACGGGACGCCGGTGAGCCAGGACGACCCCGACGGGGCGCCGTGGGAGGAGAGCGCGGCGCTGCTGGCGAAGCTGCACGCGTTGCCGGTGCAGGGGCCGGTGGCCGGCGCACCAGAACGGATTGTGCGCGCAATTCGGGCGTTGCCGCCGGACTTGCCGCACGCCGATGTCGTACTGCGCGCGTATGAAGTCTTGCCGTCGTTGGACTTGAACGGCCGTGCGTTGATCCACGGCGATTGGCACCTCGGACAGCTCGTGCACACGGGGTCGTGGCGGCTCATCGACGTGGACGATCTGGGAGTCGGCGATCCGGTCTGGGACCTGGCCCGACCTGCGGCTTTGTTCGCCGCGGGAATCCTTCCGGGTGATCTTTGGGCGCGGTTCCTGGGCGCCTACCGTGAAACGGGCGGTGTGGCGCTGACGACATCCGAATGGGATGTCCTCAACATTCCCGCTCAGGCGTACGTTGTGCAGATGGCAGCGCGAGCTCTGGTGAGCGGTCTGCAAGCTGTGGAACCGCTGATCGAGGCTTGCCGTCGGATCGTCACGACGCATGGCACCGACCACCGCGGCTAATATCGTATTTGTCCGGTCCCACCGCAGGAGGCTCATCACGATGCAGTGTCCCAAGTGTCATGCGAACATGCGCACGTTCGACCGCATGGGCGTCCACATCGAGCAGTGCGACGGCTGCCGCGGGGTCTTCCTCGACTACGGCGAGCTCGAGTCGATCACCCGCCTCGAGGCCCAGATGCAGGCCCCGCCGCCCGTGGCCGCGCCGCCGCCCGCCGCCTACCCGGCACCGGCCCAGCCCGCCTGGGGCGCGCAGCCGCAGCAGATCCACCACCACCACGGCGGCCACGGCGGTTACGGCTACGGCCACCGCAAGCACCGCGGTCTCGGTGGGCTCTTCTTCTCTTCCTGATCGCGCGCGACGGCCCCGGATCCCTGCTCCGGGGCCGTTGACGACTACCGAAAAAGTAGTGGATAATCGGTAGTCAACGGGAGGAGTAGCCATGTCTGTCGCGACCGAGGCCGCCCACATCCGCGACCTCTTCGACACGATCGAAGAGCTGGAAGCCGTCGCGTCATCCCTGTCGGAAGACGACGAACGCCGCGCACGCCTCGACGGCGTGGTGGCCAAAACACTCCGCCAGGCCCCGCCGGTACGCCCCGTGGTGGCAGGCGAGCTCCTCGACCTCACCGAGAAGACCGTGAAGGCCTGGGCCCGCGAAGGCGTGCTCGCCATCCACAGCCAGGAACCCAGGATGCTCCTCGACACCGTGCGCCTGCACGAGGTCCTCCACCTGGTCTCCGACCTCCGCCGCGCCGGCAAGACCCGCGGCCTGATCGACGAAGTCCACCGCCGCCTGAGCGACCAGTCCCTGCTGGACCGCCAAGACCTCGCGACCTCCCTCGACGAGATGCGCAGCGGCAAGGGACGCGTGGTCCGCTCGGTTTGATCGAAGTAGTCGAAACCCCCACAGCCCACGCCCAGGCAGGCGGCCTGCGCGGCAGAGCCCGCGTGGCCTACGAACGCTTCCTGGACGAACTGGCCCACTCCGGCTGCGCGGCCCTCGGCTACCGGGTCACCGGACCCGAGCCGTTGCCGCGCCTGTGCGTGAAGCACCTCCGCGGCCCTGACCGCGTCGTGGTCGCCTTCCCCTCCCCCGAAGTCGTGTGGGTGCTCCTGGTGGGCCCGCACGACGACGACCCGGGCCTGGACCTCTACGAAGCCCTGTACGAGATGGCCGGAGTACGCCCCCGCCTGTCGGAGAAGCGCACCAAGCCCCGCTGCTGCACCGACGAGTCCGGCGTCCCTCCCCTGGTGGACGAACACCTGGTGGACGACCTGGTGATCCGGGCCCGGGCCCTGGCGCGAGCCCGCCGCCGCTAGCCCCGGTCCAGCACGAACCCGTCGATCGCCGGGTCGAAGTGCAGGTACGGTTCCTCGGCGGGGTCAAGACCCTCGAACGTCAACGCCACCGGCTTCCCGAACGCCTGGCCGAGTTCGCGCAGGAACGCCGACAGCAGGTCCAACCGCTCCTGCCCCTGCAACTCCCCCACGTGAACGTCGAAGACGACCTCGTCGCCGACCTCGAAGAAGTTCACGAAGAACCCCTCGGCGGGCGACACGAGCATCGACAGCTCGCCGCGCTGGACGGACCAGCCGCGGGCCGTCACGAGATCGGCCACCGCCCGCCACGCGCCGGGCACGGCTCCGACGACACACCCGTCGTGCAACGCCCCGTCGTCCGGGTCGAACCACTCGCCGACGTCACTCCACCGCAGGTCACGCATGCCCTTCAGGGAACCAGGCACCCGCAACCGGGTTTCACCGACAAATTTTCTTGTCAAGACAGGGATGGTTGTCCTACGCTTCAGCCACCAACGAACAAGGAGCCCACGATGTCCTTCCAGGCCTACCTCGACGGCGCGGAGAAGAAGACCGGCAAGACCCCGGCCGAACTGCTGGCCGCCGCCACCGAACGCGGCTACGACGGCAGCACGAAGGCCGGCGTGTTCCTGGACTGGCTGAAGGCCGACTACGACCTGGGCCGCGGCCACGGCATGGCGCTCTACCACGTGCTCAAGAACGGCCCGCAGATCAGCGAGAAGCACGTGGGCACGAGCGGCACCCACCGGGACGAGTCGACGACGCTCCGCCTCGACGGCATCGCCCACCGGTAGAGCCCCAGCGCGGGCAGCAGCGCCTGGTCCACGATCGCGGCGACCTCGGTCGAACACCTTGTCCCACACCGTTTCCGCCGGCTCCGGATACCGCACGGCACCGGAAAGCCTTGCGCGCCATCGCGTTCATCGGCACGGCGGTCGCCTCTACGTGCTGCACGACCTCAGCGGGGTCGCCGGCTGCGCAGGCTCACCTACCGCCGACAAACGGGAACGGCCCCCGGAGCGGGAGGCTCCGGGGGCCGTTCCAATGACAACCGTGACTAGCGGTAGTCGCGACCGAAGTCGTAGTCGTCCAGCGGCACCGCGGCACCAGTGCCCGTGCCGAAGACGTCCGGGGTGTAGTACCCGTCGTCGTACGAGGGGATCGCGTACGCAGCGGCACGCGCCTCCTCGGTCGGCTGGACCTGGATGTTGCGGTAGCGGTTGATGCCCGTACCAGCCGGGATCAACTTACCGATGATGACGTTCTCCTTCAGACCGATGAGCTTGTCCGAACGCCCGTTGATGGCGGCGTCGGTCAGCACACGAGTGGTCTCCTGGAACGACGCGGCGGACAGCCACGAGTCCGTCGCCAGCGAGGCCTTCGTGATACCCATCAGCACCGGACGACCGGCAGCCGGCTCGCCACCCTCGGCGACGACCGCGCGGTTGCCCGACTCGAAGTCGGCACGCTCGACCAGCGAACCCGGCAGGAACTCGGTCGCGCCGGAGTCGATGATCGTCACCCGGCGGAGCATCTGCCGGACGATGACCTCGATGTGCTTGTCGTGGATGGCCACACCCTGGGCGCGGTACACCTTCTGGACTTCCTGCACGAGGTGCAGCTGCGCCTCGCGCGGGCCCATGACGCGCAGAACCTCGTGCGGGTCAGGAGTACCTTCCAGCAGCTGCTGGCCGACGGACACGTGGTCGCCGTCCTGCAGCGGGCCGGTGGCCGTGTTGGCGAGACGCTGACGCTTGGACAGCTTCTCGAACACGATCTCCTCGGAACCGTCGTCCGGGATCAGCGTGATCTTCCAGAAGCGGTCGCCGTCCTCGATGCGCACGCGGCCGTCGACGTCGGCGATCGGCGCCTTGCCCTTCGGGACGCGGGCCTCGAAGAGCTCCTGGACACGCGGCAGACCGGTCGTGATGTCGTCACCGGCCACACCACCCTGGTGGAACGTACGCATCGTCAGCTGCGTGCCGGGCTCACCGATCGACTGGGCGGCGACGATGCCGACGGCCTCGCCGACGTCGACCAGCTGGCCGGTGGCCATGGAGCGGCCGTAGCAGGACGCGCACACACCGACCGCGGACTCACAGGTCAGCACGGAGCGGACCTTGACGCGGACGATGCCGGCCTCGACCAGCGACACGAGTGCCGGGTCGCCGAGGTCGTCGCCGCGGTTCAGGACCAGGTTGCCCTGGGCGTCCGTGATGTCGTCCGCGACCGTGCGGGCGTAGACCGACGTCTGCGCGAACTCGTGCAGGCCGACCTTGTCGCCCAGCTGCTCGCCGACGGTCATCTGCACACCACGGGTGGTGCCGCAGTCGACCTCGCGGATGATGACGTCCTGCGAGACGTCCACCAGACGACGGGTCAGGTAGCCCGAGTCGGCGGTACGGAGCGCCGTGTCGGCCAGACCCTTACGAGCACCGTGCGTCGCGATGAAGTACTCGAGCACCGACAAGCCCTCGCGGAACGAGTTCTTGATCGGGCGCGGGATGTACTCACCCTTCGGGTTGGTCACCAGACCACGCATACCCGCGAGCGAACGGACCTGCGTCATGTTGCCCGCAGCGCCGGACTGCACGATCACGCGGATCGAGTTGTCCTCGGGGAAGTTGTCTTCCATGATCTCGTGGACCTGCTCGGTGGCCTTCGTCCACACCTTGACCAGCTCGGAGTTGCGCTCCTCGTGGGAGAGCTGACCGCGCTGGTAGCGCTTCTCGACGGCGTCCGCGAGGCGCTCGTGCTCCTCGAGGATGTCCTGCTTCGCCGCCGGGACGAGGACGTCCGAGATCGCGACCGTGACACCGGAGCGGGTGGCCCAGTGGAAACCGGCGTCCTTCAGCTTGTCCAGCGTCCGGGCGACGGTGACCATCGGGTAGCGCTCGGCCAGGTCGTTGATGATCACGGCCTGCCGCTTCTTGGGCATGACCTCGTTGATGAAGGCGTAGTCCTGCGGCAGGATCTCGTTGAACAGCACGCGACCCAGCGTCGTCTCCGCGAGCCACGGCTGACCGGGCTCCCAGCCCTCGGGCTCCTGGCCCTTCGGCGGGTTCTTGTCGGAGACGCGGATCTTCACCATCGCCTGCAGGCCCAGGACCTTGCGGTCGAACGCCATGAGCGCCTCGGCCGGCGACGAGTAGAAGTGGCCCTCGCCGATGTCGTCCTTCTTGTGGCGGGTCAGGTGGTACAGACCCGTCACCATGTCCAGACGCGGCATGGCCAGCGGCTTGCCGGACGCCGGGGACAGGATGTTGTTCGACGACAGCATCAGGACGCGGGCCTCGGCCTGCGCCTCGGCGGACAGCGGCAGGTGGACTGCCATCTGGTCACCGTCGAAGTCGGCGTTGAACGCTTCACAGACCAGCGGGTGCAGCTGGATGGCCTTGCCCTCGACCAGCTGGGGCTCGAAGGCCTGGATGCCGAGGCGGTGCAGCGTGGGTGCGCGGTTCAGCAGCACCGGGTGCTCGGTGATGACCTCTTCCAGCACGTCCCACACGGCCGGGCGCGCACGCTCGACCATCCGCTTGGCGGACTTGATGTTCTGCGCGTGGTTGAGGTCCACGAGCCGCTTCATCACGAACGGCTTGAAGAGCTCCAGGGCCATCTGCTTGGGCAGACCGCACTGGTGCAGCTTGAGCTGCGGGCCGACCACGATGACCGAACGGCCGGAGTAGTCGACGCGCTTGCCGAGCAGGTTCTGGCGGAACCGGCCCTGCTTGCCCTTCAGCAGGTCGGACAGCGACTTCAGCGGGCGGTTACCGGGACCGGTGACCGGACGACCGCGGCGACCGTTGTCGAACAGCGCGTCGACGGCCTCCTGCAGCATCCGCTTCTCGTTGTTGACGATGATCTCGGGCGCGCCGAGGTCGATCAGTCGCTTGAGGCGGTTGTTGCGGTTGATCACGCGGCGGTACAGGTCGTTCAGGTCGGACGTCGCGAAACGGCCACCGTCGAGCTGCACCATCGGGCGCAGGTCCGGCGGGATGACCGGGACGCAGTCCAGGACCATGCCCTGCGGGTTGTTGCGGGTCGCCTGGAAGGCGGCAACGACCTTGAGGCGCTTGAGCGCGCGGAGCTTCTTCTGGCCCTTGCCGCTGCGGATCGTCTCGCGCAGGATCTCGGACTCGGCGTCGACGTCGTAGTCACCCAGGAGCTTCTGGATGGCCTCCGCGCCCATGGCACCGGTGAAGTAGTCGCCGTAGCGGTCGTACAGCTCGCGGTAGAGCAGCTCGTCCGCGATCAGCTGAGCGCGCTCGAGCTTGGTGAACGTGGACCAGATCTCGTCGAGGCGGTCCAGCTCGCGCTGGGCGCGGTCGCGGAGCTGGCGCATCTCACGTTCGCCACCCTCCTTGACCTTGCGGCGCACGTCGGACTTGGCGCCCTCGGCCTCGAGCTCGGCCAGGTCGGCCTCGAGCTTCTGGGCGCGGGCCTCCACGTCGGCGTCGCGACGGTTCTCGACGCGCTTGCGCTCGACCTGCATCTCGCTCTCGAGCGTCGGCAGGTCGTTGTGGCGCAGCTCGGCGTTCACGCCCACGATGACGTAGGCGGCGAAGTAGATGATCTTCTCGAGGTCCTTGGGGGCCAGGTCGAGCAGGTAGCCCAACCGGCTGGGGACGCCCTTGAAGTACCAGATGTGCGTGACCGGAGCGGCGAGCTCGATGTGGCCCATGCGCTCACGACGCACCTTCGCACGGGTCACCTCGACGCCACAGCGCTCACAGATGATGCCCTTGAAGCGCACGCGCTTGTACTTGCCGCAGTAGCACTCCCAGTCCCTGGTGGGACCGAAGATCTTCTCGCAGAACAAGCCGTCCTTCTCAGGCTTGAGCGTGCGGTAGTTGATGGTCTCGGGCTTCTTGACCTCGCCAAAAGACCACTGGCGGATGTCGTCCGCGGTCGCGAGACCGATGCGGAGCTCATCGAAGAAGTTGACGTCGAGCACGTCTACTCTCTTCCCCTTTTTAGATCGGTGGCAAAGGAGCTGGTCGGAGGGCCGGAGGAGGGCGACGCGGGAGGCATTGCCCTCCCCCGACCGGCGAGGTGACTAGTTGACGACGTCGTCCACGGAGGGCGACTCGGACCTCGACAGGTTGATGCCGAGGTTCGCGGCCGCGCGCTCCAGGTCCTCGTCGTCGCCGTCGCGCATCTCGATCGCGGCACCGTCCGAAGACAGGACCTCGACGTTGAGGCAGAGCGACTGCAGCTCCTTGAGCAGCACCTTGAAGGACTCCGGGATACCGGGTTCCGGGATGTTCTCGCCCTTGACGATGGCCTCGTAGACCTTCACGCGGCCGAGCACGTCGTCGGACTTGATGGTGAGCAGCTCCTGCAGGGTGTATGCGGCGCCGTACGCCTGCATCGCCCAGCACTCCATCTCACCGAAGCGCTGACCACCGAACTGCGCCTTACCACCCAGCGGCTGCTGCGTGATCATCGAGTACGGGCCGGTCGAACGCGCGTGGATCTTGTCGTCCACCAGGTGCAGCAGCTTCAGGATGTACATGTAGCCGACCGACACCGGGAACGGGTACGGCTCGCCGGAGCGACCGTCGAAGAGCTGCGCCTTGCCGTTCTCCTTGACCATCCGCTCGCCGTCGCGGTTCGGGATGGTGGAGCCCAGCAGGCCCGTGATCTCTTCTTCCTTCGCACCGTCGAACACCGGGGTGGCGGTCTTGGTGCCGGGGTCGACGTCGTACAGCTCTTCCGGCAGGTTCTTCGCCCAGTCCGGGTCGCCGTTGACGCTCCAGCCCTGCTTGGCGATCCACCCGAGGTGGGTCTCCAGCACCTGGCCGATGTTCATACGACGCGGCACACCGTGGGTGTTCAGGATGATGTCGACCGGCGTGCCGTCCTCGAGGAACGGCATGTCCTCCGCGGGGAGGATCTTGCCGATGACGCCCTTGTTGCCGTGGCGGCCGGCGAGCTTGTCACCGTCCTGGATCTTGCGCTTCTGGGCCACGTAGACGCGGACGAGCTCGTTGACGCCCGGAGGCAGCTCGTCGTCGTCCTCACGGCTGAAGACGCGGATGCCGATGACCTTGCCGTACTCACCGTGCGGCACCTTGAGCGAGGTGTCGCGGACCTCGCGCGCCTTCTCACCGAAGATCGCGCGGAGCAGGCGCTCCTCGGGCGTCAGCTCGGTCTCGCCCTTGGGCGTGACCTTGCCGACGAGGATGTCGCCCGGCTGGACCTCGGCACCGATGCGGATGATGCCGCGCTCGTCCAGGTCGGCCAGGACCTCCTCGGAGACGTTCGGGATGTCCCGGGTGATCTCCTCGGCGCCGAGCTTCGTGTCGCGGGCGTCGATCTCGTGCTCCTCGATGTGGATCGAGGTGAGAACGTCGTCCTGCACGAGGCGCTGCGACAGGATGATCGCGTCCTCGTAGTTGTGGCCTTCCCACGGCATGATCGCCACGAGCAGGTTCTTGCCGAGCGCCATCTCACCGTTCTCGGTGCACGGCCCGTCGGCCAGGACCTGGCCCTCCTGCACCCGGTCGCCCTCGTTCACGATGGGCTTCTGGTTGATGCAGGTGCCCTGGTTCGAGCGACGGAACTTGTGCAGCGCGTAGGTGTTGCGCGCACCGTCGTCGGCCATGACGGTGATGTAGTCGGCGGAGACCTCCTCGACGACACCCGTCTTCTTCGCGACGACGACGTCACCGGCGTCCACCGCGGCGCGCAGCTCCATGCCGGTGCCGACGAGCGGCGACTCGGAGCGGAGCAGCGGCACGGCCTGACGCTGCATGTTCGCACCCATCAGGGCGCGGTTCGCGTCGTCGTGCTCGAGGAACGGGATCATGGCCGTCGCGGCCGACACCATCTGGCGCGGCGAGACGTCCATGTAGTCGACGTCGGTCGGGTCGATGAACTCGACCTCGCCGCCCTTCTTGCGGACCAGGACGCGGTCGTCGGTGAAGTTGCCCTCGTCGTCGGTCGGCGAGTTCGCCTGCGCCTTGACGTAGCGGTCTTCCTCGTCCGCGGTCAGGTAGTCGATCTGGTCGGTGACCCGGCCGTCGGTGACCTTGCGGTACGGCGTCTCGATGAAGCCGAACGGGTTGACCCGCGCGTAGCTCGAGAGCGAACCGATCAGACCGATGTTCGGGCCTTCCGGCGTCTCGATCGGGCACATGCGGCCGTAGTGCGACGGGTGGACGTCGCGGACCTCCATGCCGGCGCGCTCACGGGACAGACCGCCCGGACCCAGTGCCGACAGGCGGCGCTTGTGGGTCAGACCCGCGAGCGGGTTGGTCTGGTCCATGAACTGCGAGAGCTGCGAGGTGCCGAAGAACTCCTTGATCGCCGCCACGACGGGACGGATGTTGATCAGGGTCTGCGGCGTGATGGCCTCGACGTCCTGCGTGGTCATGCGCTCGCGGACGACGCGCTCCATGCGGGACAGACCGACGCGGATCTGGTTCTGGATCAGCTCGCCGACCGTGCGGAGACGACGGTTGCCGAAGTGGTCGATGTCGTCGACCTCGACGGGCACGTCACCACCGGCGGCGGCGTCCATCATGGTCTCGCCCGCGTGCAGGCGAACGAGGTACTCGATCGTCGTGACGATGTCGTCCTCGGTCAGGACACCCGTGTTGATCTCGGTGTCCAGGCCCAGCTTCTTGTTGACCTTGTAACGGCCAACCTTCGCCAGGTCGTAGCGCTTGTCCTTGAAGAACAGGTTCTCCAGCAGGGCCTGCGCCGACTCCTTCGTCGGCGGCTCGCCCGGACGCAGCTTGCGGTAGATGTCGAGCAGCGCCTCGTCGGTGCCTGCGGTGTGGTCCTTCTCGAGCGTGGTCAGCAACGTCTCGCTGAACGCGAACCGCTCGCGAATCTGCTCCGTGCTCCAGCCCAGAGCCTTCAACAGCACCGTCACCGGCTGGCGACGCTTCCGGTCGATGCGGACACCGACGGTGTCGCGCTTGTCGACGTCGAACTCCAGCCAAGCACCCCGGGACGGGATGATCTTGACGCTGAAGACGTCCTTGTCGGTCGTCTTGTCGACCGCGGTGTCGTAGTACACACCGGGCGAACGCACGAGCTGAGAGACCACCACGCGCTCAGTGCCGTTGATGATGAACGTGCCCTTGTTCGTCATCATCGGGAAGTCACCCATGAACACCGTCTGGCTCTTGATCTCGCCAGTGGTGTGGTTGGTGAACTCCGCCGTGACGAACAACGGTGCCGCGTACGTCATGTCCTTGTCCTTGCACTCTTCGGTCGAGGCCTTGACCTCGTCGAAGCGCGGGTCGGAGAAGGACAGTGACATGGAGCCGGAGAAGTCCTCGATCGGCGAGATCTCGTTGAGGACCTCTTCGAGGCCGCCCGTCGGAGTCTCGTCGCCGGCGTCGACGCGGCGCTGGAACCACGCCTCGTCACCGGTGAGCCATTCAAAGGACTGGATCTGCAGGTCAAGCAGGTTGGGCGTCGAAAGCGGCTCGTGAATCTTCGCGAACGAGACCCGCTTCGGCGCTCCAGGGATCCCCGACGTGGAGTTGGTCGCAGCAGTGGCCTTGGTCGCGCGAGAGATCGCCAAGATGCGTCCTTCCAGGGACAGGTAGCTGGCTAGAGCGAACTAGCACGGCTGTCAAGGGTGCGGCGATGCCCGCATAATCCACGCTCTCGGCGAAGGGCAAGCGGAAAATGGGCAGCGCAAAGGGGCAGTCTAGCCACGCGCACGGCGACTGTCGAGAGGCACCTGGAAGGACCCTCCTCTTGCTCACCGACAGAGTGACCCTGCATGAGCGCGCAGTCAAGATGTTGCGGGCCGATCCACCCTCTGGATGGAGCGGTTTTTTTGCGGCTTCACCCATTTGACCAGCACAAACACGTGTGCGGCCGTTTTGGTTGGAAGTTGGCGGCTTCAAGTGAACTTACAGAGCGCCACTAAGATTTGTGTGACTGAGATCACGCGTGTCGGGGCTGGCGGAGGGCGCGATTCAGGTGCTTCTGGGGCTCCTATGACGTCCTCACAGCGGAGTTGATCTTAGGGGACGGTGACCGGCAGGTGAACACCGGGCCGGTCCAAACGAACGACGCCCAGCCCGCGCCGAGGTGCGGCGCGGGCCGGGCGGTGGCGGTTCGGAGTCAGCAGCCCTGGAGCTGGCGGTTCTGGTCCGCCGTGGCGCCGAACATCTCCATGTTGTCGATCTTCCACCGGCCGCTGTCGTCCACCGCGCTCACGCGGAGCATGGCGGTGCCGCCGCCCGTCTGGTTGTCGGTGGTGCGGGTGGTGACCTGGTCGGCGAAGACCAGGACGGTGGCGTGGCCGTCCTTCAACGACGACACGGCCGAGGAGACCACCCGGACGGTGACCACCAGCTTCTGCTGGGGGGCCACCTCCTTCACCGGGCCGAAGACGGCGTTGTACTGGCAGAGGGCCTTGCCCGTGAGGAGTTCCTTGGCCGCCTTCTCGGTCGACTCGACGTCGGCGAAGTTGTAGGAGAAGGACTTCTCCACGGCCTCGCGGATCTGGCCGTTGACCTCGGAGGTGGCGGCCGAGTCGACCAGGGCCTCGTCGTAGCTGACCGAGCGGGACTTGACCAGGAAGAACGTCGCCAGGCCGCCCAGGAGCAGGCCCACCACGACCAGGGCCACCGGGAGCGGCCAGTTGAGCTTCGCCGGCGTCTTGGGCTCCGCGACCTCCGCAACGTCGGCGGTCTCGGCCTTCGCGGCGGGTGCGGGCTTCTTCTTCGACGTGGGCGAAGGCGAGGGCGTCCACTCGACGGCTTCCGGCGCCTTCAGCTCTGCCTCTTCGGACGCGGGTTCCGGCGCGTCGGCCACCTCGGGCTCGTCCGGCGTCACGACTTCGGCGGCCTCGACCGGATCGACGACCTCGACGACCTCGACGGGCTCGGCCGGGGCATCGGGCGACGACGGTGGGCGGCGGTTCAGGCCGGCCACCTTCGGGCGGCCTCCTGCCGGCGTGCTCGGGACTGGGCGGCGGCGGGGTGGGGGCACGTGCGCTCGATTCCTATCAGCTCTGGCCGGGGTCAGACGCCTGCCCGCAGCGGGCCCAGCTGGCTCAGCTTCCAGCCGTCGTCCGTGCGGGTGAGCTTGGTCAGGTACCGGTTGATCTTGGTGACCTGCTGGCCGCCGTCCGGGGTCACGGTGCTCTCGACCACGGCGATCATGGAGGCGGAGCCCGCGCGGTCGTCGAGCTCGGTGATGGCGGCGTCCAGGACCTTGGACGTGGTCACGGACTTGGCGTCGACCAGCTGCTTCTTGCGCGAGTCCTTGTCCTTGTCGATCTCCGCGCGCAGGTCGCCGGTGGACGAGTTCAGCCAGCGCTGGAGGTCCTCGTCCACCTTCTTGTAGTCGAGGGTCAGGAAGTTCGTGATGCCGACCTGGCCCGAGCGCAGGGCGTCGTCGCGCTCGGTCGCGAACGACGACTCCGACGAGCTCGACGCCGAGTACCAGACGAAACCGCTGAACACGGCGAACCCGAACATCACCACCGCGAAGACCGCGGCGACAGCTGTGAAGACCCGCACTACTTCTTCCCCTCCGTGGGCAGACCGAGCAGCTGGCCCAGCGACGTCAGCAGCGGCACCTCCGGCGCGGCCGCCTGGCCGGTGGGTTCCTGGCCCGGCTGCGTCGTGGCGTTGCCGACCGGCGTGGTCGGCGTCCCGCCGTACGGCGCGTTCTGCGAGCCTCGCACCGACGTCGCCGACCCGCGCGCCAGGGCGCAGTAGGCCTGGGTGTTCAGCGGCGCCGCCGAGGTGTCGCCACCCGGCCGGATGGTCGTCCCCTCGTAGCCGACGGTGCACGGCATCGGGTCGAACACGTTCAACGCCAGCCCGAAGTGCGCGGACCCGTCGCCCGGCGCCACGGAGAACCCGCCGCCGACGGCGATGGGGTACGTCACGGCGATCTGCTCCAAGCCGTCCCGCCTGGTCACGAGGATGTTCGAGGTGGTCAGCAGGTTCGCGAACACCACCCCGAGGTTCGGCCCGCTCTCCTTCAGCAACGCCGACACCTGCTCCGACGCCGGCGGCACCGCGACGATCAACCGCCGCAGGTCGCCGTCCGAGGCCTTGAGCTGCTCGGCGAGCAGCCGGAGGTCCCCGCTGAACGACCGGATCGCACCACCGGACGCGGCCTGCGTCGCCAGCACGATCCGCCCGTCCTGCAACAGCCGCGTCGTCTCCGGCAGGTGCTCCTTCGCGGCCGCCGTGAACGCGGACGTGTTGTCGATCAGCACTTGCAGATCGCCACCGGTCCCGCTGAACGCCGTGTGCAGCTCGTCCACGACGGTCCGCAACGAGTCCGTGGGCACCGAGGAGGCGAAAGCGTCCAAATTGGACAGCAACCCGTCGACGGGAGGCGGCGTCCGCGTCGAGGACCGCGGAATCACCGACCCGGCCTCCAGGTAGGGCCCGTTGTCAGACTTCGGCCTCAGGTCGACGTACTGCTCGCCCACCGCCGACCGGTTGGCGACCACGGCGTCGAGAGAAGACGGCACCCGTGGCGCGTCCGCGTCGAGCTCCAGGTCCACCTCGATGCCGTCGCCCATCAGCCGCAGCTGCCCGACCCGCCCGATCGTCACACCGCGGTAGGTCACCTCGGCGTTGGTGAAGATGCCGCCCGAGTCGGCGAGCTGCATCGTCACGACCGTCGACGACGACTTGAACAGCCCGATGTAGGTGGCGCTGACGTACGACACGCCCAGCAACGCGACCAGCACGAACGCGCCGATCTTGAGCTTCGTCGACCGCAGGATCACTTGCGCACACCTCCCAGCAGACCGCCGAGCAGGTCACCCAGCCCGGACCCGGTCCCCTGCCCCAGGTTCGGCAGCGGGATGTTCGGCATCGGCAACGGCGTCCCCTGCGACGGGATCAGCGAGTCGATCGGCGACTGCCGCGACCGCGACAGGTTGTCGAGCACGGTCCCGAGGTTCAGGTCCAGGTCGATGAACGCGTTGGTGTAGTCGCCCTTGATGCCG
This sequence comes from Lentzea sp. NPDC058450, assembly GCF_042721395.1. NCBI lineage: Bacteria > Bacillati > Actinomycetota > Actinomycetes > Pseudonocardiales > Pseudonocardiaceae > Lentzea > Lentzea sp. NPDC058450. The sequence goes on along the minus strand of NZ_JBHXLO010000052.1, from coordinate 8,556 downwards.
TCGACCGCCTCGTCCGGGAACGGATAGGTCAGCAGCAGCTCGAGCGACTTCGGCAGGTTCTGCCCCGACTCCGCGAGCTTCGTCAGCGTCGGCTGCAACGCCTTCAGGTCCGCCACGATGTCGTCACGACTCCGGTTCACGGTGTCCGTCGCGACGTCCGACAGCCTGGTCAACGACTGCAGCAACGTCACGAGCTGCGTCCGCTGCTCCGCCAGCACCTTCAGGCCCGGCTCCAGGTCCGTCAGCGCCACGGCGATCTTCTCGCGCTGCTGCGCCAGCGTCCCGGCCAGCCGGTTCAGCGAGTCCAGCGCGCGGACGATCTCCGCCTTGTGCTTGTCGAGCTCCCCCACGAACGTGTTGAGGTTGCCCAGCAACGAACGGATCTCCGTCTCGTTGCCCTCCATCGCGGCGTTGAGCTCCTTGGTGATGTTCTGCAGCTGCGCCACACCACCACCGTTGAGCAGCATCGACAACGCCCCGAAGACCTCTTCGACCTCGGGGTTGCGGTTCGTCTTGTCCAACGGGATCACCGCGTTGTCGGCCAACTTGCCGGCAGCGTCCTTCGGCTTCCCGAGCTCCACGAACTTCTCGCCCAGCAACGCGGACTGGCGCAGCTTGGCGAACGCGTTGGCGGGCAACTGCACGTCGCCGTTGACCAGCATGGTCACCTCGGCGGTCCAGCCGTCGGCACCCAGGTCGATCTTCTCGACCCGCCCGACCGGCACGTCGTTGACCTTCACGCCGGCCTGCGGCACCAGGTCCAGAACGTCCTTGAACTGCGCCTTCACCCGGTACGGATGATCACCGACGTCGGCGCCGCCCGGCAGCGGCATGTTGTAGACGCCGTCGAAGCCACCGGACCCGCAGCCCGCGAGAACCAGTGCCGTCAACGCGATCGCCAGCTTCCTCACTGGGGCACCCCCGCGAGCGGCAGGGGCAGCGGCAGCTTGCCCGCGTTCAGGTCACCGAGCACCTCGGCCGGTGACTTCAGCGGGATCGCGCCGGTCAGCAACGGTTCCAGCTGCTTGCAGGTGTTCGTCAGCACCGGCGGCACGTTGTTCGGCGTCGCCTGCTGGATCAGCTTGCAGATCAGCACGATCGGCGGCTGGTTCAGCTCGTTGATGTTCGCGCGGGTGTCCAGCGTGCCGGACGCCGCGTTGTACGAGTTCTGCAGGTTGCCCAGCGCCAGCGGCGCCACGTCCAGCGTCTCCGCCAGCGCCGCCCGCTGGTTCACCAGCACCTGCGTGATCGAGGCGAGCTTGTCCACGTTGGACTTCAGCACCTCGCGGTTGTCCTTGATGAACCCCTGCACCAGTCCCAGGGCCGTCGCCAGCTCGGACAACGCCGCCCCGAGGTCGCCGCGCTCGTCGGCGAGCATCTTCGACACGTCCGCGAGCTGCTTGTTGAAGTCGCGCACCTGGCTGTCGTTCGCGGCCAGCATCGCGGTGAACTTCTGCAGGTTGTCGACGGTCGCGAACAGGTCCTCTTTGGACCCCGACAACGTCCGGGTGGCCTGGCCGAGGTTCTTCAACGTGTCGTTGAGCGCCTGGCCGTTGCCTTCGAGGTTCGCGGCCGCGGAGTTCAGCAGATCCGCCAGCGCCCCGTCGGCGTTCGCACCGTTGGGCCCCAACGCCGTCGTGAGCTTGTCCAGCGACGAGTACAGCTCGTCCAGCTCCACCGGCGTCGCGGTGCGTTCGCGCGGGATCACGGCGTTGTCGGCCAGCACGGGACCGCCGGTGTAGGCGGGGGCGAGCTGCACGTACCGGTCGGAGACGACGCTCGGCGAGACCACGACGGCCTGCGCGTTCTCCGGCACCCGCACGTCGCGGTCGACGGTGAACACGACCTTCACGGTCTTGCCCTCCGGCGTGACCTCGTCGATCGTGCCGACCTTCACGCCCAGCACCCGCACGTCACCGCCGGGGTAGACGCCGACGGCCGCGGCGAAGTGCGCGGTGACCTTGCGCCCGTTCATGGCCGCGAAGACCCACCAGAGACCGGCCGTCACGACCAGCGCCAGCACGCACGCGATCGCGATGAACCGGCCGACCTTGGACTGCGCCACGTCTGTCATCGCTGCACCCCCGGAGGCAGGCAGCCTTCCTCGTTGAACCCGACGACGCCGAGGTTCACCGAGGGGGGCAGCAGGCCGCAGATGTAGGTGTCGAACCACCGGCCGTTGCCCAGGGTGTTCGCGAACACCCGGTAGAACGGCGCCATCAGCGCGAGGCTGCGGTCGAGGTTCTCCTGGTTGCGCTCGAGGATCGTGGTGACCCTGCCGAGCTGTTCCAGCGCGGGCTTGAGCTGGTTCTGGTTGTCCGTCACCAGTCCGCTCAGCTCACGCGAGAGGTCACGGGTGCCGGTCAGCAACGCGCTGATCGACTCGCGGCGCTTGCGCAGCTCGCCGAGCAGCAGGTTGCCGTCCGACAGCAGCTTCTCGAACTCGGCGTTGCGGTCGGCCAGCGTCTTGCTCAGCTGCCGCGTGTTGTCCAGCAGCTTCGCCAGCTGCTCGTCACGCGAGGAGATCGTCTTCGACAACGCGGACAGCCCGTCCAGCGCGCCCCGGACGTGCTCCGGCGAGTTCTTGAAGGTGTCGGACAGGACCGTGAAGCTGTCCGCGAGCTGCTTGGTGTCGATCTGGCCGACGGTCGTCGCGAGCCCGTTGAACGCCTCGTTCACGTCGTACGGCGCGAGCGTGCGCTCCTTCGGGATCGGGTCGCCGGGCGAGAGCGGCGCGCTGCCCTGCGGGTCGAGCGCCACGAACTTCTGGCCCAGCAACGTCTTGATGCGGATCATCGCGGTCGTCCGGTCGCCCACCCAGGCGTCCTTGACCTTGAACGTGACCCGCACGCGGTCACCGTTGAGCTTGACCTTGGTGACCTTGCCGACCTTCACGCCGGCGACGCGGACCTCGTTGCCCGGCACCAGCCCGGCGGCCTCGCTGAAGTCCGCCGCGTAGCTCGTGCCGCCGCCGACGATCGGCAGGTCGTCGGAGTAGAACGCGGCCAGCAGCAACAGGGCGATCAACGTCAGGCTGATCGCGCCTGTCCGGATGGGGTTCGAGGTCTTCATCGGCGGCACCTCTGCTGAGTCACCGGCAACGCCGTGATCGGGATCGGGTTCGTGATGACCGGCGGCACGGCGACCTTGCCGCTGGCCTCGCACAGGTAGAAGTTGAACCACGAGCCGTAGGTCGCGGTCCGCGTGATCGTCTCCAGCTTGTTCGGCAGCCGCTGGAGCATCTGGTCGACCAGGACCTCGTTGTCTCCCAGCGTCTTCGAGACGATGCCGAGCTGCGCGATGTCGTTCTTCAACGGCTCGCGGCCCTGCTCCAGCAGACCCGAGGTGGCGTTCGTGAGGTCGCCCAGCGCGGTGATCGCGTCGCCGATCGGCTGGCGGTCCTGAGCGAGGCCGGAGACGAGCGTCTGCAACGTGATCACGAGGTTGTTGAAGTCCTCGTCGCGCGAGTTCACGGTCTCCAGCGCGGTGTTGAGGTTGTCGACGACCTCGCCGATCACCTTGTCCTTGCTCGCCAGCGTGCTGGTCAGCGAGGCCGTGTGCTGGAGCAGGCTGTCGATCGTGCTGCCCTCGCCCTGGAGCACCTGGATGATCTCGAACGACAGCTTGTTCACGTCGTCCGGGTTCAGGGCCTGGAAGAGCGGCTTGAAGCCGTTGAACAGGACCGTGAGGTCGAGCGCGGCCTTGGTGCGTTCCAACGGGATAGTGCCGCCCTCGGGCAGCACGGCCTTGGTGTCGCCGGTGCCGGACTCCAGTGCGATGTACCGCTGCCCCACCAGGTTGCGGTACTTGATCGTCGCGGTGACGGCCTCGGGCAGCTTGCGGTCGCCGTCGATCGAGAACTCGACCTCGGCGGTCTTGCGGTCGACGACCTTGATGCCGTCGACCTGCCCGACGCGGACGCCGGCGATGCGGATGTCGTCGCCCTCGTTGAGTGCGGTGACGTCGGTGAACTGCGCCTTGTAGTCCGTGGCGCTGGACAGGTTCACGTTGGCGATCGTGACCGCGAGCAGCGACGTCGCGAGGATCGTGACGACCGCGAAGGCGATCAGCTTGAGCAGCGGGGCGAGCAGTCCCTTCACTTGACGGTCACCTCCGTTCCGCGCACGAGCGGCCCGAGCAGCAGGCTCGACCAGCCGGGCATGTCCTGCGGTTCCACCCCGACGCGCGGCCCGAACAGCGCCGCGATCAGCCTTGCCTCCTCAGGGGAGTTGGCGAGGTTGGCCGCGTTCTGGACGGACGACGGCGAGGTCGCGTTGCCGGCGGTCGCGGGCGGCAGGATGCCGTCGTTCGCGACGCGGGCGGGCGGCGGCGAGCTCGACCCGTCCTGCACCGGGCCCTCCGGCGGGTACTGGGGGAAGGGGTCCGGCCGCGGGATGATGTCGTAGCAGCGCGGGCCGCGCTTGTCCTTGTACTCGGGCTCGTCGAGGTTCGGCTTGTACTTGCCGCGGTTCTGGGTGATCTCCAGCGTGATGTGCAGGCCGGGCTTGTCGGTGCCGGCGCCGAACGCCTTGCTGATGACCGGTTCGAACTCCGCGAGACCCTTGAGCAGGCACGGGTACTCGGGCGCGTACTTCGCGAGCAGCTCCAGCGTCGGACGGCTGGTGTCGGCGAGGCCGATGATGTTGTTCTTGTTGACCGTGACGAAAGACGTGAGGTCCTGCGACGTCGTGGTCATCGTCCCGTAGAGCGCGAGCAGGTTGTCCCGCTGGTCGACCACGGTCTTGGTGGTCGTGGTCATGTCGTTGAGCGCCTGCAACAGGTCCGGCGCGGCGTCGGAGTAGACGTTCGCGACGTCCGCGAGCTTGGAGATGCTCTCCTTCAGCGCGGGCAGCTGCGGGTTGAGCTCGCCGAGGTAGGAGTCGAGCGACACCAGGGTCTGGCCGAGCGGCTTGCCGCGGCCGTCGAGTGCCTGGGAGAGCGCCGTCAGCGTGGTCGCGAGCTTCTCCGGCTGGATCGCCTGCAGGACCGGCATCAGGTTGTCCAGCACGCGTTCCAGCTCGATCGCGCTGCTGGTGCGGTCCTGCTCGATGACCGCGCCGTTCGCGATCGCGGCCTGCTTCTGCTGCGGCAGCACGAGGTTGACGTACCGCTCGCCGAACAACGTCTTGGGCAGCAGGCGCGCGCTGACGTTGGCCGGGATCTGCTCGACCTTGTCCGGCAGCAGCGCGAGCTCCAGCTCGGCGCCGTCACCGCTGGTGCGCACGGCCTTCACCGACCCGACGATCAGCCCGCGGACCTTGACGTCGCTCGCGGTCTGCAGCTGGTTGCCGATGTGGTCGGTCTTGAGCGTGACCTTCACGTAGTCGCTGAAGGCGTCCTTGTAGAGGGCCACCGTGAGCGACAGGAACATGGCGATCGCGAGAAGGAAGGCGATGCCCAGCACGCGTTTCCTCATCCGGCGATCCTCACGGTCGTAGTGGCACCCCAGATCGCGAGGCTCAGGAAGAAGTCGAGCAGCGCCGTCGTGACGATCGCGGTCCGCACCGCGCGCCCGACCGCGACGCCCACGCCGGCCGGACCGCCGGACGCGCGGTAGCCGTAGTAGCAGTGGGTCATGATGATCACGACCGCGAAGACCAGGACCTTGCCGAACGACCAGAGCACGTCGATCGGGGGTAGGAACAGGTTGAAGTAGTGGTCGTACGTGCCCGCCGACTGGCCGTAGAACTCGACGGTGATCGTTCTGGCCGCGAGATAGCTGGTCAGCAGGCCGATCACGTACAGCGGGATGATCGCGACGAACCCGGCGATGATCCGCGTGGTGACCAGGAACGGCAGGCTGGGGATGCCCATGACCTCCAGCGCGTCGATCTCCTCGGAGATCCGCATCGCACCGAGCTGAGCCGTGAACCCCGACCCGACCGTGGCCGACAGCGCGAGCCCGGCCACGAGCGGCGCGATCTCGCGGGTGTTGAAGTAGGCGGACACGAACCCGGCGAACGCGGACGTGCCGATCTGGTTGAGCGCCGTGAAGCCCTGGAGGCCGACCACGGTTCCGGTGAAGACGCTGAGCCCCACCATCACGCCGATCGTGCCGCCGATGACCGCGAGCGCTCCGCTTCCGAAGCTGACCTCGGCCAGCAGCCGCAACGTCTCCTTGGAGTACCTCTTGAGCGCGCGGGGCGTCCAGGCCAGCGCCTTGATGTAGAAGGACAGCTGGTCGCCGAACCCGTCGAGGGTGGAGAGCACCTTGTTCGCCATCAGCTCCCCTTCGCGGGCACGACCTGCAGGTAGATCGTGGTGAGGACGAAGTTGACGAAGAACAGCAGCAGGAACGTGATGACCACGGCCTGGTTCACCGCGTCGCCCACGCCCTTGGGTCCACCGGCGGGGTTGAGGCCCCGGTACGCAGCGACGATGCCCGCGATGAACCCGAAGATCAGGGCCTTGAGCTCGCTGATCCACAGGTCCGGCAGCTGGGCGAGGGCGCTGAAGCTCGCGAGGTAGGCGCCGGGCGTGCCGTCCTGCATGACGACGTTGAAGAAGTAGCCGCCCATCACGCCGACGACGCTCACCATGCCGTTCAACAGCACCGACACGAGCATCGCCGCCAGCACCCGCGGCACCACGAGCCGGTGGATCGGGCTGACGCCGAGCACCTCCATGGCGTCGATCTCCTCGCGGATCTTCCTGGACCCGAGGTCCGCGCAGATGGCACTGCCACCCGCGCCCGCGATGAGCAACGCCGTCACGATCGGGCTGGCCTGCTGGATGATCGCGAGCACGCTGGCCGCACCCGTGAACGACTGGGCGCCGATCTGCCGCGTCAGACTCCCGAGCTGCAGCGCGATGACCGCACCGAACGGAATGCTGACCAGCGCGGTCGGCAACACCGTGACGCTGACGATGAACCAGCTCTGCTGGATGAACTCGCGCAGCTGGAACGGCCGCCGGAACGTGGTCCGCACGACGTCGATCCCGAGCTGGCACAACTTGCCGGTCTCCCGCAGCGCGCCGGCGCCGGGGAACGAGGCCTGCGTGGTCACAGCACACCACCCTGCCGAGGCCACGGGCTCGGCGCCTGCACCCCGGCGTGCACGCCGTACCGCACCTTCTCCTCGGCCGTGAGGCTCTCGATGATCCCCTGCTGAGCCTCGTGCGGCAGCTGGTGGATGATCGTCATGACCCGGTCCTTCCGCCGCCGAACCGCATCGCGATACGGCAACCCGGGCGTCGGCTCCAACTGCGGCACGATCCCGCGCACGTCACCTTCAGGCGACCCGTCCGAGTGCCCGGCATCGGCGTGGGCCTGCTCGGCGGCCATCGTCGCCGTGTCCTTCTCCTCGGACATGCCGATGGGCCCGAGCCGCCGCCCGTTCAGGAACTGCTCCACCACGGGCTCGTCGCTGGTCAACAGCACTTCCCGGGGCCCGAACATGACCAACTCGCGCCGGAACAACATGCCGAGGTTGTCCGGCACGGTCCGCGCGATGTTGATGTTGTGCGTGACGATCAGAATGGTCGCGTCGATCTGCGCGTTGAGATCGATCAACAGCTGACTCAGGTACGCCGTCCTGACCGGGTCCAACCCGGAGTCCGGCTCGTCGCACAGGATGATCTCGGGATCGAGCACCAACGCCCGCGCGAGCCCGGCCCGCTTCCGCATGCCGCCGGAGATCTCGCCGGGCAACTTCTTCTCGGCCCCGACAAGGCCGACCATCTCCATCTTCTCGAGGACGATCCGCCGAACCTCGGCCTCCGTCTTGCGGGTGTGCTCCCGCAGCGGAAACGCGATGTTGTCGTACAGGTTCATCGACCCGAACAACGCGCCGTCCTGGAACAGCACGCCGAACATCTTCCGAATCTCGTACAACTTGTGCTCGGAGCACTGCACGAGATCGGTCCCGTTGATGACGATCTTGCCCTGCTCAGGCTTCAGCAACCCGACCAACGACTTCAGGAACACGCTCTTGCCGGTACCGGACGGCCCGAGCATCACGCTGACCTCACCAGGCGGGATCGTGAGCGTGACGTCCTGCCAGATGGTCTGCTTGCCGAAGGACTTGGTCAAACCCTCGACGACCACCTCGACGCCCATCCGCACCTCCGCACACGCCCGAGGACGCCGCAGCGATCGGCGTCACACCTGGGCAACGAGTTCGTTCGCGGCAGGTTACTCACCAGTTGGCCTAATGGCGGTTGCGTTCAGATAACGCCACAGAGCGTGACCTCGCAAAACGGGCAAGCCCCCGTAGACCACTCCCCGACAACCGGGAAATTCCCCCATCGTGTGACCTCACGCACACCGCCGCGCGCAGGAGCATCAGGCGCGAAGAGGTTGGGGCGCGAGGGGCGGGAGACGAGAGACGGGAGGCGCGGGCAGGAGGTGTGGGGCCCCCTCAACCGCAGTCGTCAACGCAAGGCGACCACGCACGCAAGCCAGGCGCGCGGTGCCACCCGGACAGCCGTCAACGCAGGCCAACCACCTACGAGGCCTGGTACGCGATGCCGAAGGCGAGCCCGAACGGGCTGATGCCCGCCACAGAGCCGGTTCCACCGCTCAAGGCGATTGGGGCTTGACTTTGGGTGCGAGGT
>NZ_JBHXLO010000051.1:0-48562 GCF_042721395.1 Lentzea sp. NPDC058450 | reverse complement strand
GAAAAGGCCGGGCTGAAAAGCGCCCGGCCGAGCTCGAGAAGCTAGCACCTCGCACCCAAAGTCAAGCCCCAATCGCCATGCGCGGGCGGAACCGGCTCTCGGGGTGGCATCAGCCCGTTCGGGCTCGCCTTCGGCTTCGCGTGCCGGGCCTCGTAGGTGGTTGGCCTGCGTTGACGGCTATCCGGTTGGGAGCGCGCGCCTGGCCTACGTTGTGGTCGGCCTGCGTTGACGACTGCGGTTGCGTGCGCGCGCCTGGCTTGCGAGCGGGGTCGCCTTGCGTTGACGATTGCGGTTGCGTGCGTGGCGTGGTCAGACCGGCACGTCGAAGAACGACTGCACTCGGGCGCCCGGTGCCAGCCAGGGCTTCAGGAGAGCGTGGGCTCGGTTCGGGTCGCGGTGGAAGAGGCCCACTCGGACCGCGAAGACGACGTCGAAGCGGCGGTCGCCCAGGTTGGCGTCCTCCAGCGAGGCGATCAGGAATTCTGCCTTGCCCGAGGCCACGTAGACGGCGTTGCGGCGGGTGGCCGCCTCGATCATCTTGGTGGAGCGGTCGATGGCCGTGAGCGTGCCCGTGGAGAGGAGTTGGCAGACCATGGTGGCCGCCACTCCCTGGCCGCAGCCGATCTCCAGCACTCGGTCGGCCGGCTGGATCGCTAGTTGGCCGACCACATCCCGCAGACGCTCGCTCATGGTCCACATCATGCGTCAGCCTGGCGGGCGGGGCTACTCCCGCAGCCCCGCCGGGGGTGTCAGCCCAGGCCGCCCAGGTTGACCATCCAGTTGACGCCGTACTGGTCCACCAGGTCGCCGTACTCGTCGCCCCACATCTGCTTCTCCAGCGGGGTGCCCACCTTGCCGCCGACGGCGAGCTTCGAGAAGTACTCGCGGAGCACTTCCTCGTCGCCGGAGAGGGAGACGGTGATGCGCGAGCCGGACTGGAAGTCCATGCCGGGTGGCGTGTCGGAGGCCATGATCGTGTAGCCGAGCTCGGTTTCGAGCTGGGCGTGCATGATCTGGTCGGCCTGCGGCGTGTCCTGCATGCCGAACTCGCCGAACGTGTTCATCTTCAGCTCGCCGCCGAAGACCGAGTGGTAGAACTCCATCGCCTGGCGGGCCTGGCCGTCGAAGCTGATGTACGGGTTGAGGCGAGTGGCCACCGGAATCGCTCCTTCAGAAGAGACGGGCCCGAATCCTCGCAAACCCTTGGCGTGTCTACAACTTGAACTTATTCCGTGATTCCCGGGTCACCCTGCGCGACCTTGCCTGCGTACATGAGTGTGGCTTCGGGCGTTAGTGGGTGGAATGTCCCTGCTCGGACGTCGCGATAGGCGCGTTCGAGAGGGGAACGCTTGAAGAACGACCGTCCACCCAGGACCTCCATCGCCAGGTCGACGACCTCGATGGCTTCCACGACGGCCTGGCGCTTGGCCAGCATCACGGTGACGGTCGAGGTGGCGTTGGCGGTGTAGTCGGTGCCGAGCTCCTCGATCGAGCCCATCAGCGACCACCACGCGGTGCGCAGCTTGTAGTCCATGAGGCCGATCTGGCGCACGGCGTTCTTCGACGTCGACTTCACGGCCACGTCGCGCGCGCCCGAGGCGATGCCGAAGTACGTGGCGCCGCAGATCGGGGCGAAGTGGACGATCGCCGCGAACAGGGGCACGCCGAACTCGCCGTACGGACGGCGCGCGGCGATCTTGTCGGCGGGGATGAACACGTCTTCGAGCACCACGTCGTGGCTGGCCGTGCCGCGCATGCCGAGGGTGTCCCAGGTTTCCTCGATGCGCACGCCGTCGGCGTTCAAAGGCGCGCTGAAGTGCAGCACCTCCTCGCCGAGCACGGCGGAGGTGGCCACGACGTTCGCGCGCGGCGACTGGCTGCAGAACGCCTTGCGGCCGTTGATCAGGAAACCGCCGTCCACGGCCGTCGCGGTGGTGGTCGGCCACAGCCAGTCCGAGCCGCCGCTGGTGGCGATGACCAGGCCTTCCGCAGCCACGCGGCGCAGCACGCCCTCCGCGTCCGGCGCGCCCTTGCGTCTGCGGTAGACCTGCATCAGCGTCAGGTACAGGTGCATCGTGACGGCGAGGGCGGTGGCTCCGTCGTGCCGGGCCAGTTCGGCCTGCGCGTAGCAGACCTGGCGGGTGGTGGCGCCGAGCCCGCCCAGTTCCTCGGGTACGGCCAACGCCAGGTAGCCCTCCTCGCGCATGGCCTCGTACGCCTCGCCCACGAACGTGGCGTCGCGGTCGTGCTCGGAGGCGTGCCGGGCGGCGATGGCGCCGATGCGGGCCGCCATGTCCACGAACTTGGCGTCGTCGTCTCTGGTGACGGTCGGGAACGTGCCGGTCACCCTTGGTGTCTCAAGTGTTGTCATAGGACGAAGGTAGGAACGCGCAAGCCCTGCAGGTAGTTCTGAAAGTGAACCGGACGGCGGTAACGAAACGCTCGGCCGGGCGGAGACTTCCCCTGTGAGGACCTATGCGCAGTACTGCCCGATCGTCCGCGCCGTCGAGGTGCTGGGCGACCGGTGGACGTTGCTGATCGTGCGGGACATGCTGATCGGTGCCTCGCGCTTCAACGAGATCTCCCGCGGCCTGCCGGGGCTCTCGCGCGCGTTGCTGTCGCGGCGGTTGCGGCAGCTCGCGAACGCCGGGCTCGTGCAGCGCACCGGCGACGGCTACGAGCTGACGCCGGCCGGGCACGCGTTGCGGCCGCTGGTGTTCGGGCTCGCCGACTGGGGCGCCCGGTACGCGTTCGGCGACCCGCGCGCCGACGAGCTCGACCCCGAGGTGCTGATGTGGTGGATGCACGGCCGCGTCGACACCGGGTCGTTGGACAAGCGCGCGAACATCGAGGTGCGCATCAACGACCGGCGCCGCACGTTCTGGCTCGTCGTCGAACCCGGTGACGCCTCCATCTGCTACACCGACCCCGGGCTGGAGGTCGACGCCGTGCTGGCGTCCGACATCGCGACCCTCTTCCGGATGTGGGAGGGCGAGGTCGACCTGCTCGACGCGGTGCGGGCGGGCACGATCGAGCTGACCGGGTCGCGGTGGGTGGTGCGCGGGCTGCCGGCGTGGCTGAAGCTCAGCCCCGTCGCCGAGATCGTGCGCGGCGCTCGCGTCTGACCAGCGAAAACGAAATAGTCGAAGATTTTCTGGGCTGTCGTGTCGATCCGGGGTGGTGCCCGTTCGACGCATCAGTGAAGGCACACGACAGCCCAGGAGGAACTCGACATGACCGCCACGCTCACCACCCCCGCCGCCGCTGAGACCCGCGTCGTCCGCAAGTCCGCGTTCGCCCGGCACCTCACGATCGTGACCCGCGTGCTGACCGGCCTGCTGTTCACCACGACCGGCTTGAACGGGTGGTTGAACTTCATGCCCGCCCCGGATCCGAGCACGATGGCGCCCGCCGGGGTGGCGTTCACGCTGGCACTGGCCGCGACCGGGTACATGCTGCACCTCGCGTCCGCCGTCCAGGTCGTCGCCGGGCTGCTCCTGCTGACCGGCCGGTTCGTGCCGCTGGCGCTCGCCCTGCTGGCCCCGATGATCGTGAACATCGTGCTGTACCACGTGTTCCTGGAGACCGAGGGCCTCGCGGTCGGGTTGTTCGTGACCGTCGCCGAGATCGGTCTCGCGTGGGCCTACCGCGACAAGTTCCGCCCCATGCTGCAGGCTCGCTAGACCGCACAAGGCAAATCCCCCGCAGGCAACCGGCCTGCGGGGGATTTTTCGTTGCGGGACAAGGTTTCCAGTCGCGCGTGTCGATTTCGGACGGTCTGGTTCGACGTATCTGTGAGAGCCGGAAACGCCTGAGAGGAAACGGAAATGTCCACCACCCGCTGCGCCACCGTCATAATGCGAGTGCTGGTCCGCAGCCGGGTCGCGCCCGTGGTCCTGACGGCGCTGAACCTCCTGCTCGACACGAGCCACCTGCTCACCGCGGTGCTGATCGCGCTGGCCGAGCTCGTGGTGGCGCTGCTACCGGACGAAAGCGGCCAGCACCGCCTGCACCTCGTAGACGTCGACGCCCTTGCCGAACTGCTTGGAGATCGGCGTGTCGTGGCTGGAGACCCAGATCTTGAGCTCGGCGTCCATGTCGAAGTGGCCGGCCGTCTCCACTGAGAACTGCGTGATCGCCTTGTAGGGCACCGAGTGGTACTCGACCTTCTTGCCCGTCATGCCCTGCTTGTCGACCAGGATCAGCCGCCGGTCGGTGAACAGGAACGAGTCGCGCACCAGCTGGTACGCCGCGTGGATCTGCTCGCCGTGCGAGAGCAGCCGCCCGAACTCCTTGGCGGCGTCCCGCGGGTCGAGCTTCGAAGCGTTCCCCATCATCCCGCTGAGAAGTCCCATACGTCCACGTTTACCAGGCTTTCCGAAAGATTGTCCCGGTACTGGGCTGCTCCTGTCCGAGCGCTTCCCCGGCTAGCCCGAAAGTGGATCTCAACAACCACTCGATCGGGGAGAACGAAACGATGCGCAACCACCTCGTCGGAGCCGCCGCACTCGCCGGAGCCACCGCTCTGCTCGTCGGATGTTCCAGCGCTCCAGCGCAAACCACCACCGGTGCGGAGGTGGCGCCGACCACCGACCAGGTCAAGGCGTTGTTCGCCGACTGGAACGCGTCCCTCGCGACGGGCGACCCCCAGAAGGTGGCCGATCGCTACGCTCCGAACGCGGTCCTGCTGCCGACGGTGTCGAACCAGGTGCGGTCCACGCGCGCCGAGATCGTCGACTACTTCGAGCACTTCCTGCTGAACAAGCCGAGCGGCACCATCCTCGACTCGCACGTCGCCGTCCTCGACGCCGACGACGCGATCGACGCCGGCACCTACCGGTTCGCGCTCACCAAGGACGGCAAGGCGAGCACGGTCGACGCCCGCTACACGTTCGTCTACGAGAAGATCGACGGGAAGTGGCTCATCGTGAACCACCACTCGTCGGCGATGCCGGAGCAAGCCTGATCCGCACGCACAGGCCGCCGCTGCCCGCAGCCTCCAGCGACACGGTCCCGCCGTCGTCGGTGACGAGCTGCTTCACGATCGCGAGGCCGAGCCCGGACCCGCCCCTGCCGGTGAGGCCCTGACCGCGCCAGAACCTGTCGAACGCCCGCGCCCGATCCGCCTCGGGCAGGCCGGGACCTGAGTCGATGACCTCGACCAGGCCGGGCCGGGTGGTGCGGACCAGGATCGTGGCGCCGTCGGGGGAGACCTCCAGGGCGTTGGACAGCACGTTGTCCAGCACCTGTTCCAGGTGGCCGGGGGTGGCCAGCACGCGGATGTCGAAGCCCTCGCTGACCAGCGAGATGGCACGTTCGTCGGCGGCCGCGCGCCACGCGGTGAACCGCTCGGCGACGACGTCGAGCACCTGCACCGGTTCGGGGTGGGCGACGTCGGCCTCGGCGCGGGCCAGCGCGAGCAACCCGTTGACCAGCCTGGACATCCGCACGACCTCGGCCGTGGCCATCTCGACGTCCTCGCGCACCAGCGGGTCGTCCACGCCGTCCGCCACGTTGTCGAGCGACAGCCGCAACGCGGTGAGCGGGGTGCGGAGCTGGTGCGAGGCGTCGCCGATGAACGCCCGTTGCGAGCCGACCAGCGTGCCGATCGTCTCGGTGGCGGTGTTCAGCGTCCTGGCGAGCGTGCGGGTCTCCGGCGGCCCGGTCTCCTCCGCCCGCGCGGTCAGGTCGCCGTCGCGCAGCCTGCCCGCCATCGCGTTGAGCTCCCGCAACGGCCGGGTGACCCGTTTCGCGAGCCACAGCCCCAGGAAGGCCGCCAGGATCAGCACACCGACAGCGAGCGCGGCCCGGAAACCCCAGATCTGCCAGAGCCGCTGGGTGATGGGACCGTCCGGATAGGACAGCCGGATCGCGCCGACCACCGTGCCGTCCGGGGCCTTCGCCGGCACGGTGAGCTTGAGGCCCTCGTCGTCCCAGACCGTCGACTCCGGCTGCGGCTCCAGCACGTCGATCTGGCCGGGCGTCTGGCGTTCGTAGGCGTCCACCAGCGCGTTCAACGACCTGGTGTCGCCGGACGCGAGCAGCAGCGCGGCGGTGTCAGCCTCGCGGCGCGCGGTGTTCACGGCGTCGTCGTAGAGCTGCTGGTTGAGCGTGAACGCCACCGGCACCGTGAACGCCGCGATCGCCACCGCGACCAGCAGCAGGTAGCTCCAGGCGAGCTGCCGGATCACGGGAGCACCAGCCGGAATCCCACTCCCCGCACGGTCTCCAGCGACGCGGCGTCACCGAGCTTGCGGCGCAGCACCCCGACGTGCACGTCCAGCGTTTTGGTAGGGCCGAACCAGTTCTCGTCCCACACCGCCTCCATGATCTGCTCGCGGGTGAACACCGCGCCGGGGTCCTCGGCGAGGAACGCGAGCAGGTCGAACTCCTTCGGCGTCAGCTCGACCTCGCCGCCGTCGAGGTGCACCCTGCGGCCGCGCCGGTCGATGCGCACCCGCCCGTGCCGTTCGGGTTCCTTCGAGACGGGCTGCGCGCGCCGCAGCACCGCGCGCATGCGGGCGACGACCTCCCGCACCCCGAACGGTTTCGTGACGTAGTCGTCCGCGCCGATCTCCAGCCCGACGACCCGGTCGACCTCGTCGGACCGCGCGCTGATGACGATGATCGGCACGTCGCCGCGCGCCCGCAGCTCACGGCAGACGTCGAGCCCGTCCACGTCCGGCAGCCCGAGGTCCACCAGGACGATCGCGAAGTCCTCGCCGGCCGCCAGCGCCTCCGCGCCCGTGCGCACCCACCGGACCTCGAACCCGTAGCGGGACAGCCCTCGCGTGAGCGATTCCGCGATCGGCTCGTCGTCCTCCACCAGCAGCACCCGCATGGCCGGAGATCATTCCACTGATCGAGGTAGGGCGTTCCTCATGCGGATGCAGCTGAACTCGTGGCCGCTCGCCGTGACCTCGTCGCAGTACGGCCAGAGGTTCGCGAGCACGCGCAGTTCGATGCCCGCCTCCTCGTGCAACGCGAACAGGTCGCCGACCCGTTCGGCAGGCCCCAGTGGCACCACGGTCTCCGTCGCGACGTGCGCGTGCCCGCCTCCTTCGCCCTCCTCGCCGAACGGCCGGAACGCCCCGGCGTCGAACCGGTAGGCGAACAGCTCGACGGTCCGCATCCGTTCCAGCCACCCGTACTCGACCGCGTGCACCCGGCTCTCGGGGGTCCACGTCATGACCCGCGGGCACTGCCGGGGAAACCAGTAGTCGGGCGCCCGGTCGGCGTTCACCGCCCACACGTACTCACCGGCCTGCCGCGCCGTCGCCGCCAGGTGCGGCACGAACCGCGTGATCCCCGGATCCTCGGAGAAGTGCATTACCTGATCGTGTGCGGGCCGCATGTGGTCATACTGGCCCGCATGCGGAGGCTGACGCTCGCGGTTCTGCTGGTCCTCACCGGCTGCTCATCAGGCGGCGCGGACAACACCGTCGGCTTCACCGCCGTCGACCTCACCGCCACGCCCGAGGCGCTGGCCACCCACAACGACCTGCTGGTCATCGGCACCCGCCCGGTCGACCACCCGGAGCTCGTCACCCGCGCCGCCGACGGCAAGATCAGCAACTCCCGGCTGACGCCCACCACGCCGTACGGCAAGGAAGCGCACTGGTACGGCCTCACCTCCGACGGCACCACCATCACGGGTGTGGGCGGCGAACGCGGCGGTGCGCACGGCAACGTCCGCTGGAGCGCCTGGACCGGTGACACGCGGGCCATCACCGAGAAACCGCAGGCCTTCAGCACGTTCGGCGGGTACGGCGCCGGCGAGCTCATCGGCCCGGTCCGCACCGCCGCCGGTCCGCTGATCATCGGCACCTGGCAGAGCGCCAAGGCGGGCCTCGACATCGCCGCCTGGACCTACGCCGCCGACACCTGGACCCGGCAGCCCTCGGAAGGCACGGTCCTAGAAAGCTCGCAGGAGCTCCTCCGCTTCCCACTGGCCGTCACGCAGAACGGCGACGGCGCGCTCGTCGTCGGCTGGCAGATCGCGAAGGGCGTGGTCAGCGCCGCCGTCTGGCAGTACGACGGCACCGCCTGGACCACCGCCATCCTCCCGGACGGCGACGCCGCGCTGGCCGCCCGCTGCTGGAACGGCACCTGCCAGGTCGTGGGCCGCGCGAAGGGCAAGCTCGCCTGGTGGTCCGGCACCGGCGCGGAGTGGAAGAAGCTCACCACCCCGGACATCCCGGTGGACGACGACATGACGCTCGCCGCCCCCGTCGACGTCAACGGCACGCCGACGCTCTTCGTGGACCACGGCGGCGTCAAATCGGTGTCCGAAAAGGACGAACGTGCCGCGGAAGGTCCGTCGGGCGCCGTGGTGGCCGTGGAGAAAGCGGGCGGACAGGTGTTCGTGATCGCGGGCGGAAGGCTCTGGCGTCTTTCTTAGGCTTGCCTAAGCCATCTGGTCGTGCGATTTGTGACGCGGTTCACCCCGTTCGGTCTAGCCCGTCCTGAGCTGCACGGACGTCCGCGCTGCTCCGCGTCGATGCAGTTACGCTGGACACCTGAAGCACTCCGCAGCGTGATGTCGCTTTCTGATCACATTGCGCTGCTTGTCCCACGTCTTCTGGTCAATGCATTCACCCAGATGCGTCACATCCATCGTGGCGAACCGGAACTTCACGCTGAATACAGCGATACGGCCGCACAATGGTCACGCTTGGACACACAATTCACGAGAGTCAACTGTGGATGTGGCTGTTCCGCCCACCTTTCCTCCACGCATGGGTGACTATGGCCCGGTCAGTGGGCCTCCACGCATTGGTGGGGGTGGGCAGCGGTCCGCCTGAACGGCGGTTAATCTCTTGCAACTCGTCCACTGCAATCCAGTGAGCCGAAGTCGCAACCACCGGGGAGAGGACTGAACACGGGTGGCCGGATTTCTGTTGCGGCGGTTGGTCAACTACGTGGTGCTCGCCCTGGTGGCGACGTTCCTCGCGTTCACGTTGGCCTCCGCCACCTTTGACCCGATCGGGGTGTTGCAACAACGCAACCCACCGCCGCCGGCGGCATCGATCGAGGCGAAGAAACGAGACCTGCACCTCGACCAGCCGATCCCGCAGAGGTTCGTGACCTGGATGAGCGGCGTGGTCCAGGGCGACTTCGGTCGTACCGTCGCGGATCGCCCGATCACCGACGAACTCGGCCGGCGCATCGGTGTGAGCTTGAGGTTGTTCCTGCTCGGCATCACGTTCGGCATCGCGTTCGGCGTGCTGCTCGGCGTGGTCAGCGCGATCAGGCAGTACAAGTTCAGCGACTACTTCGCGACCTTGTTCAGCTTCATATTGCTGTCCATGCCCGTTCTGGTGCTCGGACCACTGCTCAAGCTGGGCGCGCAGGGCCTCAACGACGCGATCGGCAGCAACGTGCTGATCTTCGTCGGCGAGACCACCCCCGGCTTTCAGGGGAACTGGTTCGAGCAACTGGGGGACCGGTTGCAGCACCTGATCCTGCCGACGCTCGCGATCGCGCTCGGCCAGATCGCCTTCTACAGCCGCTACCAGCGCTCGTCGATGCTCGACGTGCTCGGCAGCGACTTCCTGCGCACCGCCCAGGCCAAGGGGCTCACCCGCCGCAAGGCGCTGTTCAAGCACGGCCTGCGCACCGCGCTGATCCCGATGGCGACGCTGTTCGCGTTCGGGTTCGGCCTGCTCGTCGTCGGTGGCACGTTCACGGAGAAGATCTTCACCTGGTACGGCATGGGTGACTGGCTGGTCGTCGGCATCGGCTCGCAGGACGCGAACATCACGGCCACGGTGACGCTGTTCGTCGCCGTCTGCGTGCTGTTCTCCGGCTGGCTGGCCGACGTGCTGTACGCCGCGCTCGACCCCCGAATCCGCGTGAACTAGGCAAGGTGACGACGACGTGACCGTGATCCTCAACGAGGGCGACGCCGCCGGAACCACCGGTGCCGCCTCGGGCAGCCCAGTCGACGCTGCTCCCGAACCCGAAAAGGCGATGACGCGCGGCAGGCTCGTGCTCATCCGCTTCCTGCGCAACAAGCTGGCGCTCGTAGGCCTGGTCGTCATCATCGGCATGTACCTGATGGCGTTCGTGGGTCCGCTGCTGTCGAAGTGGACCTACGACCAGCAGGACTACGCGGCGTTCCTCGAGCCGCCCTACGCCGACCACATCTTCGGCACCGACAAGATCGGTACCGACATGTTCGCGCTCACCATGCGCGGACTGCAGAAGTCGCTGATCATCGGCCTGCTGGTGGCGCTGATCTCGACGACCATCGCCGCGATCGTCGGCGCGGCCGCCGGGTACTTCCTCGGCGTCGCCGACAAGACGCTCATGTGGGTCGTCGACCTGCTGCTGGTGCTGCCGTCGTTCCTGATCATCGCGATCCTGAGCCCGTGGTTCAGGGGCAAGTCGTGGTGGCTGCTGGTGATCATGCTGGCGGCGTTCCAGTGGATGATCACCGCGCGCATCGTCCGGGGCATGACGCTGACCTTGAAGGAACGCGAGTTCGTCAAGGCGGCCAAGTTCATGGGCCAACCGGCGCGCAAGATCATCGCCAAGCACATCGTGCCGAACATGGCGTCGCTGCTCATCATCGACGCGACGATCAACGTCGGCTCGGCGGTGCTCGCCGAGACAGGACTGAGCTTCTTCGGGTTCGGCGTGCAGTCGCCCGACGTCTCGCTCGGCACCATGATCGGCCTGTACGCGGAGTCCGCGACGACCTTCCCCTGGCTCTTCCTGTTCCCGGCGGGCTTCCTCGTCGTGTTCGTGCTGGCGGTGAACTGGGTCGGTGACGGACTGCGGGACGCGCTCGACCCCACGTCCACGCGCGTGCGCCGCAAGGAGAAGAAGGAAACCAAGGAGAAGGCCGCCTGATGACCACCTCGGAGATCCAGTTCGACACGCCGGGCACCCCGGCCACCGAGGGCCCGGTCCTGCAGGTCGAGGACCTTCACGTGTCCTTCCCCAGCGAGGCGGGCCGGGTGCGGGCCGTGCGCGGCCTGAGCTACCAGGTCTCGCCCGGCGAGGTCCTCGGCATCGTCGGCGAGTCCGGTTCCGGCAAGTCCGTGTCGTCGCTCGCCGTCATGGGGCTGCTGCCGTCCTCGGCGCGCATCAGCGGGTCCATCAAGTTCCAGGGCCGTGAGCTGATCGGCCAGAGCGACACCGAGCTGTCGAAGATCCGCGGCCGCCGCATCTCGATGGTGTTCCAGGACCCGCTGTCCGCGCTGACGCCGGTCTACACCGTCGGCGACCAGATCGCCGAGGCGATCCTGGTGCACAAGAAGGGCGCGGTCTCGAAGGCGGCCGCGAACAAGCGCGCGGTCGAGCTGCTCGACCTCGTCGGCATCCCGAACGCCGTCGAGCGCGCCAAGGCGTTCCCGCACGAGTTCTCGGGCGGCATGCGGCAGCGCGCGGTGATCGCGATGGCGATCGCCAACGACCCCGACCTGATCATCGCCGACGAGCCGACCACCGCGCTCGACGTGACGGTGCAGGCGCAGGTGCTCCAGCTGCTGGAGACCGCGCAGGAGGTCACCGGCGCCGGCATCGTGATCATCACCCACGACCTCGGCGTCGTCGCCGGGTTCGCGGACCGGCTGATGGTCATGTACGCGGGCCGTGCCGTCGAGACCGGCCTGGTGGACGACATCTACCAGCAGCCGCGCATGCCGTACACGCTCGGCCTGCTCGGCTCGATCCCGCGTCTCGACGTCAGCGAGAAGCAGGCGCTCGTGCCGATCAAGGGCCAGCCGCCGTCGCTCACGGACCTGCCGGACGGCTGCCCGTTCGCGCCGCGCTGCCCGATGGTCGTCGACGCCTGCCACACCGCCGAACCGCCGCTCGTGGACGTGGACGGCTCGACCGAGCACCACGCCGCGTGCATCCGCACCAACGAGATCGCCGCGACCGACGCCGAGGGCGCCGAGGCCGCGGTCGAGATCTTCGGTGCCGAGGTGGCGGACGACCCCGAGGTCGCGAAGATCCCCCGCGACCAGCGCGACATCGTGCTGGAGCTCGACAAGCTCGTCAAGGAGTACCCGGTCAACAAGGGCGTGGTGTTCAAGCGCCGCGTCGGCACCGTGCACGCGGTCGACGGCATCTCGTTCGACATCCGCGAGGGCGAGACCCTGGGCCTCGTCGGCGAGTCGGGCTGCGGCAAGACCACGACGCTGATGGAGATCCTCAACCTCCAGAAGCCCATGGGCGGCGAGATCTCCGTGCTCGGCACGAAGTCGTCCTCTGTGGACAGCAAGCGCCGCTTCGCGATCCGCCGCGACATGTCCGTGGTGTTCCAGGACCCGATGGCGTCGCTCGACCCGCGCCTGACGATCCACGACTGCATCGCCGAGCCGATGCAGGTCCACGGCTACGCCAAGGACGACATCAACCGGCGCGTGCCGGAGCTCATGCGGCTCGTCGGCCTGCGTCCCGACCAGCTGTCGCGCTACCCCGGTGAGTTCTCCGGCGGTCAGCGGCAGCGCATCGGCATCGCGCGGGCGCTCGCGCTCGAACCCAAGCTCGTCGTGCTCGACGAGCCGGTGTCGGCGCTGGACGTGTCCATCCAGGCGGGTGTGATCAACCTGCTGGAGGAGCTCAAGTCCAAGTTGGGCCTGGCCTACCTGTTCGTGGCGCACGACCTGTCGGTGGTGCGGCACATCGCGGACCGGGTGGCCGTCATGTACCTCGGGAAGATCATCGAGATCGGCGAGGTGGACTCGGTGTTCGACGCGCCGCGCCACCCGTACACGCAGGCACTGCTGTCGGCGATCCCGATCCCCGACCCCGTGAAGGAGCGGCAGCGGGAGAGGATCATCCTCACCGGCGACCTGCCGAGCCCGGCGAACCCGCCGTCCGGCTGCCGCTTCCGCACGCGCTGCTTCCTGCACGCGTCGCTGCCGCCCGAGAAGCAGCGCCAGTGCATCGAGGTGGAACCACTCCGCGAGACGCAGGCCGACGACCACGAGGCGGCCTGCCACTTCGCCCAGATCCGTCAGGTCCTCTGATGCATCCGTCGCCTCAGAAGAAGACCTGCGAGCACGAAGGAACAGTGTCCCCGGCAACTGGTGTCCGGGCACGAGGGAGGTTCACGACAGTGAGTCGACGTACCAAGGTGGGTGTGATCGCTCTTTCGGCGGTCGCCCTCACGCTTACCGCGTGTGGTGGGCCCAGCAACAACACTGGGGACTCCGGGCTCAAGGGCGCGGACAACACGATCGGCCAGGCGGACATCAACCCGCAGGACGCGTCCAAGGTCAAGGACGGTGGCGAGTTCCGCTGGCCGGTCGACCAGCTGCCCGACAACTGGAACTACAACCAGCTCGACGGCACCAACGCGGACGGCCGTCGCATGATCGACACGATGATGCCGAACCTGTTCAAGCAGAAGGCCGACTCGACGATCGAGGTCAACAAGGACGTCCTCGACGACGCCAAGCTCACCTCGTCGGACCCGCAGGTCGTCGAGTTCAAGATCAACTCGAAGGCCAAGTGGTCGGACGGCAACGCGCTGTCCTGGCAGGACTTCGAGGCGATGTGGAAGTCCCTCAACGGCACGGACAAGGCCTTCGAGGTCGCCGGCACCACCGGCTACGAGGACATCGAGAAGGTCGAGAAGGGCGCGTCCGACCAGGACGTCAAGGTGACCTTCAAGAAGAAGTTCGCCGAGTGGAAGGGCGGCCTGTTCTCCCCGCTCTACCCGAAGTCCATGTCCTCCTCGGCTGAGGAGTTCAACAAGGGCTGGGCCGACGCCCCGAAGATCACCGCCGGTCCGTTCAAGATCGGCACGATCGACCGCACCGCGAAGCTCGTGACCGTGGTCCAGGACCCGGCGTGGTGGGGCCCGAAGCCCAAGCTCGAGAAGATCACGTTCCGCCAGGTCGACCGTCCCGCGCTCGCGGACGCGCTCGCCAACGGCCAGATCGACTTCTTCGACATCGGCTCCAGCATCGACAACTTCACGCGTGCGAAGTCGATGCAGGGTGTGACGATCCGCCAGGCGATCACGCCGGACTACTCGCACATCACGTTCAACGGTGCCGACACGTCGATCCTCAAGGACGCCAAGCTCCGCGTCGCGCTGCAGCGCGGCATCGACACCAAGACCATCACCAAGGCCCTCCTCGGCCAGATGATCAAGGGCGACGCGCAGGTCACCGGTAACCACTTCTTCCTGCTGGGTTCCGCGGGCTACAAGGACAACTCGTCCGTCGCCTCGTTCGACAAGGAAGCCGCGAAGAAGGAGCTCGACGGCCTCGGCTGGAAGCTCGAGGGCGAGACCCGCAAGAAGGACGGCAAGGAGCTCGTCGTCCGCTACGTCATCCCGACGCCGAACCCCACCTCCGACCAGATCGCGAAGCTCGTGCAGTCGCAGCTGAAGGAGATCGGCGCCAAGGTCGACATCCAGGCCGTCCCGTCGACGGACTTCTTCAAGCAGTTCGTGAACGTCGGCAACTTCGACATGACCGGCTTCCGCTGGCTGGCCTCGGCCACGCCGATCTCGGACAGCAAGGGCATCTACACGCTCGACCCGGCCAGCACCAACCAGAACTACGGCCGGATCGGCTCCGAAGAGGTCAACAAGCTGCTGGAGCAGGCCAACGGTGAGCTCGACGACACCAAGCGCCTGGAGTTGGCCAACGAGGCCGACAAGAAGATCTGGGAGCTGGGCGCCCAGCTGCCGCTGTACCAGCTGCCCGGCGCGGTCGCGGTGAAGAGCAACGTCGCCAACTTCGGCGCCGTCGCGTACGCGAACCGTCCGTACGACTACATCACCATGGGCTTCACCGGCTGATGCAGCAGGTAGCGTGCCGTTAGGCTCGTGAACGGCCCGGCGGGGGTCCTCTCCGCCGGGCCGTTTCTTTCTGTTTGGAGCTTGTCTTGCTGCGTTCCCGGGTTCCCGCGCTGCGGTACGGCCTCACGACCACCGCTGTCGTGCTGGCGGTCTGCTTCGTGGTCGCGCTGTTGTCCTGGCTGTCCTATTCGGACGGACGGGCGACGCTGTCGTCGCTGACCGCGCGCGGCCTGGGTGACGTCGTGTCCTATTCGGACGGTGCGGTCGAGGTGAAGTGGCCTGCCGGGACCGCGCGGGTCGCGTACGAGAACGGCGACCGGGTCGTCGGCAAGCAGACGCAGATCGCGTTCGACCCGGCCGACCCGTCGCGCGCGGTGATCCCGGGCTCGGACCTGTTCGTGTCGACCGACCGCGCGCTGGGCGGCGTGACGTTCGCGATCGCGGTGGCGTTGCTGGTGCTGTCCGTCGGCGGTGTCCGCCTGCTGCTGGCCGTGCGTGCTGTGCGTTCTTCTGCCGAGACGGTGTCCGTGCGGCGCATCCGGCTCCAGTCGGGCCTGATGGTGCGGTCGTGGCTGGAGATCGACGGCCCGGTGGAACGCTGGCTTCCCGTCTACTACGACCCGGTGCTGGTGACGCTCCCGTCGCCCGCCGACGTCGAACTGCGCGGCGGCCGCGTCGCCGTGATCGACGGCGTGACCGTCTACCCGTCCGGGCGCCCGGTGACGAAGCACCCGCGCGGCCGTCGCCTGGACAACCCGGTGCGCCCCGACCCGGAGACGCGCGCGCCCACGGGCCTCGCCGCCCAGATCCGCGTCGACGCCGTGTTCCTCGTGCCGGCGCCGTTCGTCGGCCTCTTCTGGGCCTACCTCGACGGCACCGGTTTCACCGGCTGGATCACCACGACCCTGATCGCGGCCGTCCTGGGCTTCTGGTGGGGCGCGTTCCGGGGTTCCGACCCGTCGTAATGCTTTGCCGCCGGTGAGCGACCTCCCAGCAGGAGGCCGCTATGACCGAGGTCACACTGCGCGTGCACGAGGACGGCGCCGACGACGAGCGCGTCGAGCAGCTCACCGCGTTCCTGCGCACCGAACTGTCCGAACTGCTCCCCGTCTCCTCCGCTCCCGGTGAGGCTCCTGCCGGCGCCAAAGCCCTGGACGTGGCCGAGCTCGGCACCATCCTGACCACGGTCTCCCAGTCCACCGTCCTGGCCGCCCTGATCAACGCCGTGTCGTCGTGGCTGGGCCAGCGCCGCGACCGTGCGGTGACGGTGGAGGCCGACGGCGAGTCCCTCGAACTGACCGGCGCCCCCACCGAGGCCGAACTCGCAGCCCGCTCCGAGTGGCTGGGCCGCCACCTGCACCGCCACGCCCTGATCATCGCGAGCCACGTCTTCGCCGACCCCGGCCTGTCGTCGTTGCGCGCGCCGGCCCACGACGCGGCCCGCCTGAGCGAGGTGCTGGCCGACCCGCGCATCGGCGGGTTCCACGTCCGCACTCTCATCAACTCGTCGGCAGCCGAGATCAACGAGGCCGTGGAGGACTTCTTCGCCGACCGGGCCCCGGACGACCTCCTGGTCCTGCACTTCTCGGGCCACGGCGTCAAGGACGAGGCAGGCGAACTCCACTTCGCCACCTCCAGCACCAAACTCTCCCGCCTCGCGGGCACCGCGGTCTCCGCGGACTTCGTGGCCCGCCGCATGAACCGCTCCCGCTCCCGCCGCATCGTCCTGCTCCTCGACTGCTGCTACTCCGGCGCGTTCGGCCGGGGCATGGTCGCCCGGGCAGGCGGCTCCGTGGGCCTCGAAGAACAGTTCGGGGGCAGCGGCCGAGCCGTCATCACCGCGTCCTCTGCGATGGAGTACGCCTTCGAGGGGGCCTCGGTAGCCGACGCCTCGGAAGGCGAACCCTCGGTCTTCACCTCGGCCCTGGTCGAGGGCCTGGAGTCCGGCGACGCCGACCGCGACCAGGACGGCCACGTGGGCCTCGACGAGCTCTACGAGTACGTCTACGACCGGGTCCGCCGCGTGACGCCGCACCAGACCCCGGGCAAGTGGATGCTGGACGTGCGGGGCGACCTCCGCATCGCCCGCCGGGCCCGCCCGGTCTCCGTGCCGTCCGCTCTGCCCGCGGAGTTGCAGGAGGCCATCGACCACTCGCTGCCGGGGGTGCGGGCGGGGGCGATTCCCGAACTGCGCCGGATGCTGACCGTCGCGCACGAGGGGCGTGCGCTGGCGGCTCGGCTGGCTTTGCGGCGGCTGGGGGAGGACGACAGCCGGATGGTGGCGTCGGCGGCGCGGGAGGCGCTGGGGGAGAAGCCGCTGCCGTCGCCGACCTCGAAGATCGAACCCAAGCCCGCACCTCCGAAGGCGAAACCGAAACCGCTGGTGGCGAAGCCCGTAGAGCCGGAGGAATCGCCTGCACGGTCGCCGCTGCCGATCCTCGCCGCCCTGCCGCGCCTGGCGGCCGGCGCGGCCCTCACCCTGTTCCTCATCGGCATGATGGCGATCTCCGGCGGCATCGCGAGCCACCTCGGCGAGACCAGCCCGAACACCTTCGCGTTCGCCGTCGTCTGGCCCTGGGCCCTGACCGCCGCGCTCTTCGCCCTGACCGTCCGCGACCACCCGTGGCTCGCCGGCGCCGCACTCGGCCTCCTGGCCGGCACGGCCGGCCTGCTCAGCGGCGGCGAGACCTTCGCCTGGATGCCCTACGCCCTCGCTGCCACCGCCCTGGCCGTGACCGCCGCGACGAGCGGGACCTGGCTGCCCGCAGCCGCCGGAGTCGTCGGCGCCGC
Source organism: Lentzea sp. NPDC058450 (assembly GCF_042721395.1). Taxonomy (NCBI): domain Bacteria; kingdom Bacillati; phylum Actinomycetota; class Actinomycetes; order Pseudonocardiales; family Pseudonocardiaceae; genus Lentzea; species Lentzea sp. NPDC058450. The sequence continues at coordinate 30,999 of NZ_JBHXLO010000051.1, read as the reverse complement.
AGGCGTCTTCGTGGTCGCGCACTCCGCCCACGACCTCATGAGCATCAACGGCGACGGCGAGGACATCGCGCTCCTCATCACAGCGGCCGCCCTGACCGCCACCGCCGCCTACACCACGTGGCGCTCCCAGCAGTGGCCACAGGCGATCGCACCGGCCCTGCTGCTGGCAGACGCGGTGCTCATGCTCACCGCCGAGGTCCCGCTGTACGTCACCCACGCCGCCCTGGCAGCCCTGATCGTCGTCCCGTTGGCGGCGACCCTCACCACGGGCAACGCCAGAAGAGCCGCCTACCTCGTCATCGCGGCCGGAATCCTCGTCAGAGCCAACGACTACGTCTCCGCCAACGAACCGACGTTCACCAGCGTCGCCCACGTGACCCTGCCACTGGCCGCGGCGATCGCCGCCTACTTCTCGGCCTCCCGCTGAGCGGCCTTGCGCCGCTTCCCCTCGTGCATCGCCACGACCCGGGCGACCGGGATGGTGTGCCCCTCCGCGATCAGGTCGTCGGGCAGGGTCTGCGGAGCGGGCATCAACGAGGCCCACGGGTCGCCGTCGAACCGCGTGCGCACGGTGAAGTCGGCGGGAACCACGTCCGGCAGCGACTCCCACGGCACCGGGAACGAGATCGGCAGGCCCTCCCGCAACCGGGGCGAGTAGGCGGCCACCACCGTGGCGCCCCAGGCGCGGGTGGAGTCCAGGAAGACCTTCCCGCCCCGCTCGGCCCGGATGTAGGCGGTCGTCGCCAGGGAGGGATCGAGCTTCTCCGCGCGCACCGCCACCGCACGGGTGGCGGCGGCGACGTCGTCAGGCGAGTGCGCGACCAGCGGCACGAAGATGTGCACTCCCTTGGCCCCGCTGGTCTTCACCACGCCGGACAACCCACCATCGGCCAGTGCGGCTCGGACCAAAAGAGCCGTCTCCACGACCACGTCAAAACCGGAACCCTCCGGCGGATCGATGTCCATGACGAGGTGCGTCTGCACGTGGTCCTCGCCGAAGTGATCCCCGAGGTACAACGGCACGTGGTACTCGACCGCGCGCTGGTTCGCGAACCACATCAACGTCTGCTCGTCGTCGCAGATCGCGTACTTGATGGTCCGGTGCGAGGCCTCGGCCCACACGTCGACCGTCCGCACGTAGGACGGCGTGTACTTGGGGACGTTCTTCTGCATGAACGGGTCCTGCCCGCGCAGGATCCGCCACACCGACAGCTGCCGCCCGGCCAGCACCGGCACGAACCGCGAGGAGACGAACTCCAGGTACGAGACCAGGTCGCCCTTCAGCAACCCGCCGAACAACGGCTGGTCCAAAGAGGAGAACTTGAACGAACTACTCATCGGGGACCTCCAGGGAGTCGCGCGCGGCCCACTCCAGCAACGGCTCGATCGACCACACCGCGTCGTCGATCCCGGCGTGCAGGTCGCCCAGCGCGGCGAAGCGGGCGGGCACGGTGGCGATGGTGAAGTCGTGCGGGTCGACGTCCGGGATCTCGGACCACGAGATCGGCGTCGACACCGTCGCCTCGGGGTAGCCGCGCACCGAGTACGCGCTGGCGATCGTCCGGTCGCGCGTGTTCTGGTTGTAGTCGACGAAGACGAGCGACGGGTCGCGGTCCTTGCGCCACCACGTGGTCTCCACGTCGTCGGGCGCCCGCCGCTCCACCTCGTGCGCGAACGCCAGCGCCGCCTTGCGCACGTCCTGGAACCCGTACGAGGGCTTGATCCGCACGTAGACGTGCAGCCCCTTGGAGCCGGACGTCTTGGGGAACCCGGTGGCGCCGAGTTCGGCCAGCACCTCCTGCACGACCAGCGCCACCCGCCGCACCCTGTCGAACGAGCAGGTCGGTCCCGGGTCGAGGTCGATGCGCCACTCGTCGGGCTTCTCGGTGTCCGCGGCGCGCGAGTTCCACGGGTGGAACTCCACAGTGGACATCTGCACCGCCCAGATCACGTCGGCGAGGTGCGTGACGCGCAGCTCGTCCGCGTGGCGGTTGTAGCGCGGGAAGTGCACCCGCACGGTCCGCACCCACGGTGGCGCGCCGCCGGGAAGCCGTTTCTGGTGCACCTTCTCGCCGGTCACGCCGGACGGGAAGCGGTGCAGCATGCACGGCCGGTCCCGCAACGCGCGGACGATCCCGTCGCCGACGGACAGGTAGTACTGCGCGAGATCCAGCTTCGTCTCGCCGCGCGCCGGGAAGTAGACGCGGTCCGGGTTGGAGATCCGCACGACGCGGTCCTCCACCTCTAGCTCCACAGCCGGGGACTGGCCCATGGCCGCCACGCTAGCCGTTTCCAGTCGTTTCCTCAGCCCGAACGGTGGTTGCATCGACGCGTGGCGTCCACACTCGATTCCGGCCTCTGGTTCCGCAGGCTCACCGAGGCACCGGCGGGAGCACCCCGCCTCGTCTGCTTCCCGCACGCGGGCGGCGCGGCGAGCTGGTACCAGCCGTTCGCGCAGCACCTCCAGGGCCGGGCGGAACTCGTGGCCGTCCAGTACCCGGGACGGCAGGACCGCAGGTCGGAGCCGTTGATCGACGACGTCAGAGCGCTCGCCGACGAGATCGCGCCGAGGCTGCCGGACGACCGCCCGCTGCGCCTGTTCGGGCACAGCATGGGCGCGATGATCGCGTTCGAGGTGGCGCTCCGGCGCGAACCGGACCACCTGTTCGTCTCCGGCCGCCGCGCCCCGCAGATCGTCCGCGACGACCGGGTGCACGAGCGCGACGACGCCGGGCTGATCGCCGAGGTGCGCAGGCTCGCGGGCACGAACGCGAGCGTGTTCGACGACGAGGACGTCGTCCGGATGGTCCTCCCGGCGATCCGCTCCGACTACCGCGCCGCCGAGACCTACCGCTACCGGCCGGGACCCGCCCTGACGTGCCCGGTGACCGCGCTGACCGGTGACGCCGACCCCAAGGCGTCGGTCGACGAGGTCGTGCAGTGGTGCGACCGCACGACCGGGCCGTTCCGGATGAAGGTCCTGCCCGGCGGCCACTTCTTCCTGTCCGACAACAGAAGCGCGGTCGCGAGCGTCATCACCGGCGAATCCCCGGTGCCTGAACTGTAGGTTGCGGTCGTGGATCTCTTCTCGCGCTCCTTGGGGGAGTTGCTCGACACGGTCGAACGGCTCACCGACGACGATTTCGGTCAGCCGTCGGGATGTGCGGGCTGGCTCGTGCGGGACCTGGTGTGCCACTTCGTGATCGACGCGCAGGACGTGCTGATCACGCTCGTGACGCCGTCGCCGGACGAGCCGACGCACGACGCCGTGACGTACTGGCGGGTGGCGCACGAGCCCGCCGACGACCCGTTGTCGGCGTTGGTCGTCCGGCTCGCGCAGGCGTACGGAGAGCCGTGGATGCTGAAGTTCCACGTCGACGACGTGGGTCAGGCGGCACTGCGCGCGGCAGGGCTGGCCGCGCCCGGCGCCCGCGTCGCCACGCAGGACATGGTGCTCACCGCGGCCGATTACCTGGGCGCCTACGTCTGGGAGTGGACGCTGCACCACCTCGACCTGGTCGCGCACCTGCCGCACCACGCGGGCCCGTCGGCCGAGGCACTGGCCCGCTGCCGGGAGATGCTCGAACAGATCGCCGGGACCGCGTTCCCCGCCGGGTTCTCCGACACCGACGTGCTGCTGGTGGCAACGGGCAGGCGCGCCCCGACCGAAGCCGAGCGCGCCGCGCTGGGGGAGCCGGCGATCCCGTTCGTCCTGGGGTGAGCACGGCCGTTCTCGCGGGCATTCCCTAGGCCCTGACCTCCTACCTTGGGGTTCATGAGCGAGATCCTGAGCGCCGTCGAATCCGGCGACGCGGTGGCGCGGGACTTCGAGGCGCTGCCCGTGCCCGCGAGCTACCGCGCCGTGGTGGTCGAGGAGAGCGACGCCGAGATGTTCTCGGGGCTGCCGAGTCGGGAGAAGGACCCGCGGCGGTCGTTGAAGATCCGCGAAGTCGCGACACCGGAGCTCGCGCCCGGCGAGGCGCTCGTCGCCGTGATGGCGTCCGCGATCAACTACAACACGGTCTGGACGTCGATCTTCGAGCCGGTGTCGACGTTCGGGTTCCTGCGCAGGCTGGGCGGCCGGCACGACCTGCCGTACCACGTCGTGGGCTCGGACCTGGCCGGTGTGGTGCTGCGCGTCGGCCCCGGCGTGTCGGTGTGGAAGCCGGGGGACCGGGTGGTCGCCCACTGCCTGGACGTGCCGCTGGAACGCCCGGATGGCCACAACGACACGATGCTCGACCCGCAGCAGCGGATCTGGGGCTTCGAGACGAACTTCGGCGGCCTGGCCGACCTCGCCCTGGTCAAGGCGAACCAGCTGATGCCGAAGCCCGAGCACCTCACGTGGGAGGAGGCCGCCTCACCCGGCCTGGTCAACTCCACCGCGTACCGGCAGCTCGTGTCCGTCAACGGCGGCAACATGAAGCAGGGCGACACGGTCCTGATCTGGGGCGCTTCCGGCGGACTCGGTTCGTACGCCACGCAGTTCGCGCTGAACGGCGGCGCGACCCCGGTGTGCGTCGTGTCGTCGCCGGAGAAGGCGGCGCTGTGCCGGGCGATGGGGGCGGAGCTGATCATCGACCGGTCCGCCGAGGACTACCGCTTCTGGAAGAACGAGCACGAGCAGGACCCGCGCGAGTGGAAGCGGTTCGGCGCGAAGATCCGCGAGCTGACCGGCGGCGACGACCCGGACATCGTGTTCGAGCACCCCGGCCGGGAGACGTTCGGCGCGTCGGTGTTCGTGGCGCGCAAGGGCGGCAAGATCGTGACGTGCGCGTCGACCTCGGGGTTCGTGCACCAGTACGACAACCGCTACCTGTGGATGAACCTCAAGCACATCGTGTCGTCGCACTTCGCGAACTACCGCGAGGCGTGGGAGGCGAACCGGTTGGTGGCCAAGGGGAAGATCCACCCGACACTGTCCGAGGTGTACTCGCTGGACGAGACCGGGCAGGCGGCCTTCGACGTCCACCGCAACGCCCACCAGGGCAAGGTCGGCGTGCTGTGCCTCGCTCCGTCAGAGGGTCTCGGCGTGCGCGACCACGAGCTGCGCGGCCGGCACGCCGACGCGATCAACCGGTTCCGCACCGGCTGACAGGGCTCACTCCGACTCGGCTTCGAGGCGCGCCTTCTCCGCCAGGCGTGCCTCTTCCGCCTTGAACTCCTGGTACGTGTTGCGCTCGCGGACCAGCCAGTCCGGGTTCTCGTCCTTCAGGGCGTTGATCTGCTCGGTGGTCAGCGCCTCGGTGATGCCGGCGCGCACCAGGCCGCTCGTGGAGATGCCGAGCTTCTGCGCGATCAGCTGCTTGGGGTGCGGGCCGTTGCGGCGCAGGTCCGCGAGCCACTGCGGCGGGTCGGCCTGCAGCGCGTTGAGCTCGTCGCGCGACACGACACCCGCCTGGAACTCCTCGGGAGTGGCTTCCAGGTACACGCCGAGCTTCTTCGCGGCGGTGGCGGGCTTCATGGTCTGCTCGGCCTTCATGAGGCCCAAGGGTAATGCCACGGGGAGTAACCGCTGCGTCCGGTAGCCTCAGCGCGTGACCGGATCGTTCACGCTCGCGTACGTCCCAGGCGTGACGCCGGGCAAGTGGGCGGGAGTCTGGCAGGAACGCCTGCCGGAGACCCCGCTGACCCTCCTGCAGGTGACCATCGCCGAAGCCGCGGGCAAGGTGCGCTCGGGAGAGGCCGACGCCGCGCTGCTCAGGCTGCCCGGCGACCGCGAGGACCTGCACGCGATCCCGCTCTACACCGAGACCACGGTCGTCGTGTTCCCGAAGGACCACGAGTTCGCCGCGGCCGACGAACTGTCCCTTGAGGACCTCGCAGGCCAGGTCCTGTGGCAGCCGCTCGACGACCCGCTCGGCTGGGACGAGATCCCGGGCCAGGCGCCGGTCGAACGGCCGGAGACCACCGCGGACGCGATCCAGATCGTGGCGGCGGGCGTCGGGGTGCTGGTCGTGCCGCAGTCGCTCGCGCGGCTGCACCACCGCAAGGACCTGAAGCACGTGCCGCTCACCGACGCGCCGCAGTCCCGCGTCGCGCTGTCGTTCCCGATCCGCGACGAGAACCCCGAGCTCGTCGAGCACATGATCGGCATCGTCCGCGGCCGCTCGGTCAACAGCACCCGCGGTCCCGCGCCCGAGCAGACCAAGCAGAAGCAGGCCCCCAGGCAACAGCAGCGGAGGGGTCCCGCGCCCGCGCAGAAGAAGCAGCCCGCCAAGCGCGCGAAACCCCGCCGGGGCCGTTGATCGCGGTGTGGCGGCCGGGATTCCAGGAGAACTCCTAGACCCTGCGCGCACCGAATTGTGACGGCTGTACTCGCCTGCGACGCTCGGTGCCGATCCGTCATGCCTGCGCTTCTGGGGAACGCGGTGGTGCCTCGACCGCACCCGCCGCGCCGCGGCACGGCGGCTTCTCGGCGAGAGGTAGTTCACCATGACCGGGACGTCTGACGGCGGCACGACCAAGGCGAGGCTCGCGGGCCTGCTCGAGCGGGACGACCAGTGGGCCGCCTTGGAGACGTTGCTGGCGGACTCCCTGTCAGGATCCGGAAGGGTCGCCCTGCTCACCGGCCCGGTGGCCTCCGGCAAGACCGAGCTGCTGCACGCGTTCGGCGAGTCCTGCGGCGTGCTGTTCGTGAAGGCGACCTGCTCGGAGTTCGAACGCGACCTGCCGCTGGGCGTGGTGGGTCAGCTCTTCCACCCGCTGGACGTGCCCGAGTCGGTGGGGTCCCTGCTGGACGTCGCCGCGCGGTCCGCGGAAGGCCCCACCGCGCACCAGCTGCACGCGCTGTGCCTGGCGTTGCTGGACCTGGTGGCGGACACGCCGCTGGTGATCGGCATCGACGACGTGCAGCACGCCGACCCCTCGTCGTCGCACTGGCTGCTCTACCTGATCCGCCGGCTGGGACAGGCGAAGGTGTTGCTGGTGCTGAGCGAGACCGCGTCGCCGCGGGCCGCGCACACCGATCTGCACACGGAGTTGTTGCGGCATCCGCACTGCCGGGACGTCCCGCTGGCGCCGTTGGCGGCCGTGGACGCCCTGTTCGAGTCCGGTGCCGCCGAGGCGATGGCCCTGTCCGGCGGCAATCCGTTGCTGGTGAGGTCCTTGCTGGAGGACCAACGGCTCTGCAAGCCGCGCGACGACGGCGGCCTGGTGATCGGACCCGGCTACCGGCGTGCCCTGGTCAGCTGTCTGCACCGCTGCGACCACCACGTGCTGCCGGTGGCGCGCGCCCTGGCCGTGACCGGGGAACAGGCCACAGTGGACTCCCTGGGGCGGCTGGCTCGTGCCGACGCGGAGACCGTGGCGTCCGCCCTGGACGTGATGAACCAGGCAGGGCTGCTGGCGGACGGCTGGTTCCGCCATCCCGCCGCCAGGGACGCGGTGCTGGACGATCTGTCCACTCAGGACCGCAAGGAGATGTACCTCGGGGCGGCGCTCCTCCTGCACGACGAGGGCGCGCCCGCGATCGAGATCGCTCCCCACCTGGCGATGGCCGACCACTCCGAGAACCCCTGGACGGTGCCGGTCTTCGAGGAGGCCGCCGAGCACGCGCTGCGCGACGAGCAGATCGACACCGCCCTGCGCTACCTGGAGCTGGCGCATCGGGCCTGCGCGGACGCCGGCGGGCGGGCGGCGATCGCGGCGAAGCTGGTGCGCGTCGAGTGGCGGGTCACCCCATCTGCGGCGGGACGCAGACTGGGTGCGGTGGTGCCGGCGCTGCGGTCCGGGCTGCTCTCCGACGACGACGTGATGTCGCTGGTGCAGCCGATGCTGTGGAACGGCCAGGTCGACGAAGCGGCCGAGGCGGTGGACCGGGCGCGCCAGGCGTCGCCCGCCGGCATCGGCCTGCGGGCGATGGAGCTGTGGCTGGCGTGCTCGCATCCCGGGCTGGCCCGCCGCGGCTCCGTTCCCGAGCGGGTGAAGACCCGGACCGTGAGTCTGACCTCCGGGCCGATGCTGAAGGCCGTCACGGCCCTGGCGAGCGTGCTGACCGGCGGCAACAACGACGTGGCGGCCACCGACGCCGAGCACGTGCTGCAGGCGGCGCGGCCGTCGGACTCCGGGTGGTGGGGGCCGGAGTCGGCGATGCTCGCGTTGCAGGCGCTGGTGTACGCGGACCGGCTGGACGTCGCCGCGCAGTGGTGCGACGAGCTGCTGGACGAGGCCCAGGGCAGGAACCTCGCGGTGGCCAGGGCGTTCTTCTCCTGCGTGCGGGGCGAGGTGTCGCTGCGCCGCGGCGATCTGACCTCGGCCTCCGAGCACGCGCAGAACGCGCTGGACCTCATGCCCGCCGGTGGCTGGGGCGTCGCGGCGGGGATGCCGCTGGGCATCCTGATCAACGCCGCCACCAGGACGGGACGGCACGAGGAGGCGGCCGCGCTGCTGGAGCAGCCGGTGCCCGAGGCGATGTTCCAGTCGCGGTACGGGCTGCACTACCTGCACGCGCGCGGCCACCACTACCTGGCCACCTCGCGGCACTACGCGGCCGTGGCCGACTTCCTGTCCTGCGGCGAGCTGATGACCTCGTGGGGTGTGGACCGGCCGGGGGTCGTGCCGTGGCGCACGTCGGCCGCCGAGGCCTGGCTGTCGCACGGCGCCAACGGGCACGAGGCGAAGCGGCTGATCACCGAGCAGCTGGAACGGCTCGGACCGGACGCGTCGCGCACCCGCGGGGTGGCGGTGCGGTTGCTGGCGGCGACGCGCCGGCCCGAAGACCGGCCGCAGCTGCTGCAGGACGCGGTGATGACCCTGGAGGCACACGGCGACCAGTACGAGCTGGCGCGCGCCCTGGCCGACCTGTCCAGGGCGCACCAGGCCCTGCGGGAGCACCGGCGGGCCTGGACGGTGGCGCGGCGGGCCTGGCACGTGGCGAACGTGTGCGGCGCGGCCGAGCTGTGCGAGGAGGTGCTGCCGTCGCGGGCGAGGGCCGACGAGGACGCGGTGGCGGACGAGAGACCGGTGGACCCGATCGCGACGCTGACCGACGCGGAACGGCGGGTGGCCGCGCTGGCCGCCGTCGGGTACACGAACCGGGAGATCGCGTCGAAGCTGTACATCACGTCGTCGACGATCGAGCAGCACCTGACCCGGGTCTACCGGAAGCTGAACGTGAAGTACCGCAAGGACCTGCCGGCGGACCTGCACTCGTACCTGCCGAGCACCGCCTGAATCCATTCGGAGCGGACGCCTGGCCCGAACGGGCGGATGCCGGCCCCGCGTCGCCCATCCGGGCACCCTTCGGGCGGAATTCCCCGCCGGTGCGGGGATCTCGGCAGCGCCGAGATCGTCGTCATCACGGGCATTCCGGCGACGCTCCTCGCCCGCACCCCGGGAAAGGGACGACGCCGCGAGACGCCGAATCTGGCCGTCTGCTACCAGGTTCGCGCGGAAAGGCAGGACGTCCGAGCACGACCTTCAGAGGGTGCGGCCGGGAAAAGCGCTGCGCGGCAAGGCATCGACGCCGTCCGCAAACTCGGCGTGATCATTTCTTCGTCCCACCCTGGGTGATGATGCCCGTCCGGATCGGCCGCGCCGAGCACACCGCCACCGGCGTGCGCGCCACGGCTCACGCGCTGGTGAGGTGCCGGTGTTCCGCCACCCGCGGTGGACCGTTCACCGTTCTCGGCGCGATTGATCCCGACGTCCCGCTCGCCATTCGGGAGACGTTCGCCGCCGCTTCGCAGACCTGTCAGCCAACGTCCGCGGAGGAACTGCGCGGGCCGTCCACACCCGGGCGCAAGACGGGCAGCGCGTTCCGGCCCGCGAACAATGGAAAGTGAGGGATTCCCCGAGCCCGAAATGCCGTACAACGGCATCAGGCACCACGTCGTTCGCAGAAGGAGGCCATTGCCGATGACCGAGGAGATCGGCACGGGGCGTCATGTGGCGATCTTCGCCAATCCCGAGCACGGGCAGGCGCTGCCCGCGCTCGCGGTGATCGAGGAACTCGTGCGGCGCGGCTACCGCGTCACCTACGCCACCTCGTCCGAGGTCGCCGCCCGCCTCTCGCTGAGCGAGGCGACCGAGGGCAGGTGGGACGTGGTGGGGTTCCTCGACGACAGCTCGTCGCCGATCTCGCTGGCACGCGGGTACTTCGCGGGCGACCTGCCGGACCTCGTCGTCTACGAGAGCACCGCCGTCGACGTCGCGCGCGGCGCCGCCGGGACGGGGGACGGCAGGCCCGACGACGACTTCGTCGACGCGGCCTTCGGGGAGTTCCTCACCCGGTTCGGGCTCGCGTTTCACGCTGAGAAACCGGGCTTCTACCGGGTTGTGCCCGGCCGCGCGGTGGCGTATTAGTTCACTGACTGGAACCTGCGGTGGATTCGCCACCCGCGGAACGCGAAACACCGCACTGACTTTGCCACTCGCCACGCGGAGTTTGCGGTCCTGTCACATGAGGCATTTATCCTGAGGACCTGGGTCATTCTTCGAGTCTGAGGCGGTAGGCGGTGGAGGAGCAGCCGGAGCTCATCGGGCGTGAGAGCGTGCTCACCGCTGTGGCTCACCAGACGACCGCCGCCCGCCGGGGCCGGGGTGCCCGCGCCGTGCTCGTGCGCGGTGGCCGCGGGTGCGGCAAGTCCGCCGTCCTGCGCCGGATCGCCGCCACCGAGACGAAGGCCGGGACGACCGTGCTGAGCGAGGGCGGGCGAGGCGACCGCCGGCCGCTCGCCGTCGCGCGGAGACTGCTCGCCCAGGCGGGGCTGCGGGTCCCGGAGCTCGCCGATCCGTCCGCCGCCACCTTCCACCGCGTGTACCGGGCCATGTGGCGCGACGTGGTGGCGCTGGCGCAGCGCTCGCCCGTCTGCCTCGTGCTGGACGACCTCGACGCGTGCGACGACGCGACGGTGCACTGGGCCGACTTCGTGGTGCGCAGGCTCGGCGACGAACCGGTCAGCCTGGTGCTGTCCCACAACCGCGCGGTGCAGGCCGATCTCGCCAGCGCGCACGTGGTGGACCTCCCGCCGCTCACCGCGCCGCAGGTCGTCGACATGATCTCCACGACCCTGAACTTCCCGCCGGACGCCGTGCTCACGAGCCTGTGCCTCACCCTCTCCGGCGGGGTCCCGAGCCACCTCACGACCGTGCTCGCCGACATCCGGGCCGCGCGGGCGTTGCGCCAGGAGTCCGTCGAGCTCGTCGCCGCCCGGCGGTTGCGCGACCAGCCGGACCACCTGCGCGCCATCGCCACCGCGCTAGTCGTCGTGGACCGCGAGGAGCTCGTCGGCCCGCTCGCCGGGGTGTCCGAGCGCGTCGCCGAGAACGGCATCTCCGCGCTGCGCCGCCAGCACCTGCTGGGCGACGGCCTGCCCGAGCACGTCCGCGCCTGGTACCGGGCGGGCGTGCTCGACGTGCTCGACCCGGCCGAGGTCGCCGACCTGCGGCACCGCGCGGCCGTCGTGCTCGACGAGTCCGGGCACGACGTGCGGGCGGTCGCGGACCAGCTCGTGCACCTGCCCGCCGTCGACGCGCCGTGGATGTCGCAGGTCCTGCACGAGGCCGCGGCGGGCGGGCAGCCGCAGGACGCGTCGCGGTACCTGCGGCGGCTGGTGGAGCTCCACCCGGACGACATCGAACTGAGGGTCAACCTCGCGACCGAGCTGTCCCGCCACGACCCCGCCCAGGCCTGCGAGCACCTCGCCGCCGCGTTCCACCGCACCACCGACCCGGACCTGAGGGCCGCCGTCGCCGTCAAGCACGCGCTGACCGGCCGGACCCGCACGTTCCTGCGCCTGGCCCGCGATCCCGCGCTGCCCCAGGACCTCACCACGCTGCTCGACGCCGTGCAGCTGTCGATCGACCTCGAGGACGCGCACACCGCCGCGGCCGCCGCGGAGAAGGCCGTGCCGCCGTCCGCAAGCGACACGACCGCCCAGCGCTGCCTGCTCGGTGTCGTCGCCGAAGCCACCATGCGCGGCGGCGGCGCGGTGCACGAGGCCGTGGGGTACGCACGGGCCGCGCTCGCCGACGCCGAGGCGCTGACCGACTGGTCGATGCTGTCCGCCGCCGCCGTCCTGCGCGTGGCCGGGCACTCCGCGGACGCGCTCGCCGTCCTCGACCGGGCCGTGGACGCCTTCTCCTGCAACGGCGACTCGCTCGCGCTGTGCCGCTCGCTCTTCCAGCGGGCGCTCGCCCACATGTCGCTGGGCGATCTCCCGCGGGCCACCTCGGACGCGGCGGCGGCGGTCCAGGCCGTGCGCGACGGCGCCTGGCACATGCCCCGCGCGACGATCCTGCTGGCGTGGCTGTCGGTGCAGACCGGCGACACCCTGCTCGCGGAACGGCTGCTCGGCGAGGTCGACGAGGACGAGATCCGGCACCTGACGCCGGCCCACCGCGAGTACCTGCGCACGTCCGCGTGGCTCGCGTACACGCAGGGCGACCTCGCGGTGGCGGCGGAACGGATGGCGGCCTGCCAGACGGCGCTGACGGCCGTCGGCCTGAGCGACCCCAGCGCGTTGCCGACGTGGATCGACATCGTCCAGGTCCTCACGGAGGCGGGTCACGACGCGTCGGCCGCCGTGCGCGAGGTGGACCGGCTCGCTCGCGCGTGGCCGTCCCGCGAGGCGGCCGCGTTCTCGTTGCTGGCCAGGGCCTACACGACGACGGGGCACGGCGCGCTGGACATGGCGAAGGCCGCCTCGGACGGGTTCGCCGCCGTGCCGTCGCTGCTTCAACAGGCCCGCACCGAACTGCTGCTCGGCACCCGGCACACCGAGTTCGAGCAGCCCAGGGAGGCGCGCACGCACCTGCGCGCGGCCGTCGGGCTCGCGTTGCGGGCGGGCAGCCGTCCCCTCGCGGACTCCGCCAGGTCGTTGCTGCTGGGCGCCGGCGGTCGGATGCGCGTGCCGTCCACCGCGGACGGCATGGCGGTGCTGACCGCGAGCGAGCGCAAGGTCGTGGAGCTGGCCGCGGCCGGCGCGACGAACCGGGCCATCGCCGAGCGCCTGTCCGTGACGCTGCGGACGGTCGAGGTGCACCTGACCCGGGCGTACCGCAAACTCGGGATCTCCAGCCGTGCGGAGCTGGCGGACCACCTGGCCTCGTGATGACGCTGCTCGAACGCGCCGACGACCTGCGCCTGCTCACCGGCGCTCTGGAGCGCGTTCGCGCGGGTTCCGGCGACCGGCTCGTCATCGCCGGGCCGCTCGGGTCCGGCAAGTCCGCGTTGCTCGCCGCGCTGGCGGACCGGGCGGAGGGCTGCCGCGTCCTCACCGCCACGTGTTCGTTGCTGGAGCGGGACTTCGCGTTCGGCGTCGCCCGGCAGCTGTTCGACCCGGTGCTGGCGGGCGACGGCGCGGACCTGCTCACCGGTCCCGCCGGGCTCGCGCGGCCGGTGTTCGAGGAGGACACGGCGGCCGACTCGGCGTTCGCGGTCCAGGACGCGGCGAACAGCGGTCTCATCGCGCTGACCCACGCGTTGAGCGCGCGCCGGCCGGTCGTGCTGCTCGTCGACGACCTCCAGTGGGCCGACGAACCGTCCCGGCGGTGGCTCACCGCCCTGGCCCCGACCCTGCGCGACCACCCGATCCTGCTCGTCGCCGCCACCCGCGACGTCGAGAGCGGCCTCTGCGAGTGCACGGCGATCCGGCCGGAACCGTTGTCGCTGAACGCCATCGCGACACTGGTCGAGCAGCGGACCGGCCGGCGTCCCGACGACGAGTTCGTGGCCGCCTGCCACGCCGTCACCGACGGCAACCCGATGTTCCTGCGCGCGGTGCTTCAGCACATCACCAGCCCGGCCGCCGACCAGGTGCCGCACGTCCTCGAACTGCGGCCCGCCCGGCTGCGCGAACGGCTGGTGCGCGACCTCGCCGCGCAGCCGAAGCACGCGCAGGACTTCGCGCGGGCGGTGGCCGTGCTCGGCGAGGACGACCTGGCCGGACGGCTCGCCGGGCTCACCGAGGAGCAGGCGGCGCACGCTCAGCGGGTGCTCGACCAGGCCGGGCTCGTGCTGCGCAGGCCGGTGATCAGGGACGCCATCGAGGAGTCGATGCCCGTCGCCGAACGCGAGGACTGGCAGCGCCGGGCCGTGCGGGTGCTGCACGACGCCGGAAGGCCCGCCGAACAGGTCGCCGGGCGGCTGCTCGCGGCCAGTTCCGTGCACGGGCAGTGGGCTGTGGAGACGCTCGGCGAGGCCGCCGCGATCGCGCTGCGCCGGGGGGCTCCCGAGGTGGCCGCGCGGTACCTGCGGCGCGCGCTGCGGGACGTTCCCGCGGAGTCCGAGCAACGCGCCCGGCTGCTCGTCGACCTCGCGACCGCGGAGCGGTTCTTCGACCCGGCGGCGTCCGTCCGGCACATCACGGCCGCCGTGCCGCTGTTCCGGACGGTCGAGGAACGGGCCGCGGCGCTCGTGCGGATCGCGCCGACCGCGCTCGGGTCCGCGCCCCGGCCCGTGCGCGACCTGATCGACGCCGTCGCCGCGAGCCTCGGCCACGACCAGGAGCTCGCGCACCGGCTGGAGGCCCGGCAACGGTACGTGTGGCACGCCGACCCCGCGCTGCTCGCCGACTCCGCCGAACGCCTCCTGCAGATCGGCGGCACGACCCCCGGCGAACGCGAGCTCCAGATCGTGCTGCTCGAAGCCGCGATGCTCACCGCGCGGCTGCCCGCGCACCAGGTCGCGGACATCGGGCTGGCCGTGCTGAAGCAGGAACCACCGCACCCGCGGCAGGTGCACACCGCGCTGCCGCTGCTCATCAAGGTGCTCGCCACCGCGGACGCCGCCGCCGAGACCGTGCCGTGGCTCGACCAGGCGTTCGCGCAGGCGGGCGGCACCGTCGAACAGGCGTTGATCCTCGCGCAGCAGTCGTTCGTGCTCATGCACCTCGGCCGGCCGGGGGAGGCGCACGCGGCGGCAGGACGCGCGGTCGACCTCGCCGTGCTCGACTGGCGCGGCGACACCACGACCGCCGCGGTCGGGCTCATGGCCGTCGCGATCGACCTGCGCGAGCCCGAGCTGATCGCGAGGCTCGTCGAGTCCCGGCCCGACCGCGACGAACCGCCGGGCGTCGAGGCCGTGTACCGGATGCTGCACGGGGCGGGCCTGGCCGTGGCGGGCGACTACCGGCAGGCCCTCGACCACCTGCTCGACTGCGGGCACGTGTTCGACGCCATCGGCTGGCGCAATCCCGTGCTGTTGCCGTGGTGCGTGCTGACCGCACGGCTGCACGCGCAGCTCGGTGATCTGGCGGCCGCACAGGACTACGCCGCGCAGGCTTGGGATCGTGCCGTGGAGTGGGGTGCTCCGATCGGCATCGGACGTGCGCTGTGCATGCTCGGCCGCTACACGCCTGGTGCCGAAGGGCTCGGCATGGTGCGTGAGGCCGTGGAGGTCCTGCACGCGAACCCGTTCGAACGGGCCAAGGCGTTGCTTCAGCTCGGTGCGCGCGAACGGGCCGATGGCTCGGGGTCGGGGCAGCAGCACCTCGAGCTGGCGTATCAGCTCGCGGTGGAGAGCGGCGGGGAAAGGCTCGCGTCCCGAATCGCGAGGGAACTCGACGGTAATTCGCCGGGAGTGGTCGTGGTGCTGACCCGCGCCGAGTTCACCGTGGCGCGTCTGGTCGTGCGCGGGCTCACCAACGCCGAAATCGCGGAAGAACTCGACGTCACCTCCCGTGCGATCGAGAAGCACCTCACCAACTCGTTCCGCAAGCTCGGCATTCGCCGCCGCACGGAACTGCCGGGCGCACTCGCGCGGGCCTGTCCTCCCTCCGCGTAACCCGAGCGAAACATCTACGAATTTCCTGTGCGCTCATGCCGCACAGTTGAGTCGCACCTCAGTTACCGCGCGGTGGCGTCTCGATCGGCCGTCTGGCCGTCGTCGCAGCTCAGGGTGGCTTTCGGGGGATCAGGTGAGACGCACCCGAAACGCCCTACCGAAAGACGCGGGCGCCTACCCGAACCCCCGGCCCGCGCTCACCACAACATCAGGGCACACCCCTCACACCTCGGTGACCGGGTTCGCGGAATCTTCCTACGATTCACTCGATCGGGTTTGAAAACGAGAAATAAACCTAGATCACCTCGCGCCACCTCAAGTTTCTCTTCTGCCCGTCTGGATGAACCGCGGACAGAGAAACGCCGAGTCCGACGAGATCGAGAGGGAATCTGTCCGATGTACACCGCTGCCGCAGGCACGTTCGTCAACGACCACACCGCCGGCGTTCCGGACGCCGACGTGTACCGCTCTCTGCTCGAACGCTCCGGGCTCTGCCTCGCCCGCCTCGACCTCCAGCTCCGCGTGGTCGAGGCGAACGACGACTTCGTGAAGCAGTTCGGCCACTCCCGCGAGTCGCTGCTCGGCACCAGCTTCTACGAGCTGCTGCACCCCGGCGTGCACGGCCCGATGCGCAAGCAGTTCGAGCGCCTCGTCGACGGCCACCGCCAGCGCTTCGTCGAGCACCTCGCCGCCATCGGCCCGCACCACGCCGTCTTCACCGGCGACATCACCGGCATCGCCGTCCACGACGTGCACGGCGACCTGGTGCAGTTCGTCGTCGTCGTGAACCCGGAGAAGGCCGAGCAGCCCAACGCCGTCGTGGTCGACCGCAACCGCATCCTCACCGAGCTCGACGCCCGCATCCTCGAGGGCATCGCCACCGGCGTCTCGACCGTGCGGCTCGCGTCGCGCCTCTTCCTGTCACGGCAGGGCGTCGAGTACCACGTCGGCACCATGCTGAAGAAGCTCAAGGCCCCCAACCGCGCCGCGCTCGTCTCGCGCGCCTACAGCCTCGGCGTGCTGAGCGTCGCCAGCTGGCCGCCCGTGGTCTCCGCCGACTACATCAAGTAGGCCCGGTTTCGTGCTCGACCGCGCGGACCCGTCCCGGCCCGCCGGACCGACGGTGAGGAAGGCCGGAGAATGCGCGCAGCGGTGGTCTCGGGACTCGGGTCGTGGCTGCCGCCGCGGGTGGTCACCAACGACGAGCTGACCGCCAGGCTCGACACGACCGACGAGTGGATCCGGTCCCGGATCGGGGTCGTCACCCGGCACGTCGTCGAGCCGGGGACGGCCACCTCGGACCTGTCGGTCGAGGCGGCGCGGCGGGCGTTGCGGTCGGCGGGTGTGCCCGGCGCGGGAGGCGTGATCCTCGCGACCACGACGCCGGACCGGCCGTGTCCCGCGACGGCACCGGAGATCGCGTCACGGCTCGGGCTGATCGACGTGCCCGCGTTCGACATCGCCGCCGTGTGCACGGGCTTCGTGTACGGGCTGGGCGTCGGCGCGGGGCTGATCACGGCCGGCATCGTGGACAGCCTGCTGGTCGTCGGCGGCGACGCCTACTCGACGATCCTCGACCCACAGGACCGCACGACGTCCGTCATCTTCGGCGACGGCGCGGGCGCCGTGGTGCTGCGGGCCGGGTCCCCGGACGAACCGGGCGCGCTCGGGCCGTTCGACCTCGGTTCGGACGGCGCGCGGTCCGACCTCATCACGGTGCGGGCGGGCGGGTCGCGGCAACGGTCGTCGCCCGGCGCCGTGCCGCCCGGCGACGAGTTCTTCCGGATGGAGGGCCGCGAGGTCTTCGCGAACGCCGTCGCGCGCATGGCGGCGGCCGCGCGCACCGCCCTCAAGCGACAGGGCTGGGCCGAGTCCGATGTGGACGGTGTGATCGCGCACCAGGCCAACGTCCGCATCCTCGACGCCGTGTCGGCGGAGCTCGGTGTGCCGCGCGACAAGTTCGTCTCGAACATCTCCGACGTCGGCAACACCTCCGCCGCGTCGATCCCGCTGGCCCTCGCACACGGGGTGCGGACGGGCGAGCTGCGAGCCGGGCAGAAGGTGCTGCTGACGGCGTTCGGCGGCGGCCTCACCTGGGGCGCCACGACGCTGGTGTGGCCGGAGCTGAGCCTCGCGGACTGAGCGCAGAACAACGGCCGGGAGGGCAGTCCTCCCGGCCGTTGTTCCTGTGTGCTTTTCGTTGCCGTCTAAGGGCTTCCGCGCGTGGATCAGCGCTGTGCGGGGACGGCGGGCATGCCCACGCGGACCCGGCGGGCGAGCTGGGCCGGGGCGGTGAGGAAGATGCTCTTGCGCTCGATCGAGATCCACCCGCGCTGGGCGAAGTCCGCGAGCGTCTTGTTGACGGTGTCGCGGCGCGCCCCGATGTACTGGCCGAGCTCCTCCTGGGTGAGGTCCTCGATCATCAACGGCGCGGCGCGGCGGTCCGCGGAGAACCGCCCTGCCAGGCGCAGCAACGCCTTCGCGATGCGCGCGGGGGCGTCCATCTGCACCACGTCCATGCGCATCTGGTGCGACTCGCGGTGGCGGCGGGCGATGCAGCCCAGCAGCCGTTCGGTGATCTCCGGGCAGAGCGCGAGCCACTTCGTGAGGTCGGCGCGGGAGATCCGCCCGGCCCGCACGTCGGTGATCGCGATCGTCGTCGACACCGACGGTGCCGCGTCGAACAGCGTCGGCTCGACCAGCAGGTCGCCCGCGCAGTGGAAGTCCAGCACGAGCTCGCGGCCGTCGGCGGAGGTGCAGCACGTCTTGGCCTTGCCCGACCGCAGCACGAGCAGGTCCTGGGTGGGCGCGCCGAGCCGCAGCAGCGTGTCGCCGCGACCGAACGCGACGGGCTCCAGCGCCTGCGCGAACTGGCGCCACGCCTCGTTCGAGGGCGTGAGGATCGGCGGCCGCGCCGGTGCGAGCAGCTGAGGTGCCATGCATCCGAAGCTAGGGCGGGCGGAACTGGCGTACCGCTGGACAACGCTGGGCGTTTCCCCAGGTCTCCCGCTGAAATCCTGCAACGGCGAGAAAGAGAGGAGCGCCTGTGCTGTTCGACGTCGGTCGCCTGCTGCACGAGGAGTTCCTCGGCGTCTACCGCTCCGCCGCCACGCACGCCGACGGCTGGGAGGACGCCGCCGTAACGGCCGCGCACCGCGTCGGCGAGCGGCTGCGGTCTGCGAAAGTCCCTGTCCCACAGGTGGTCGTGGCCTTGCGGTCCACCGACAGGAAGCTCACCGAGGCGATGCTGGCCGCCGGTGGGGACGCGCGTGCGGTCGCCGCCGCCGGGACCACGGTGTCCGCCGAACTGATGGCGTCGTTCTGCGCCGTTGACGACGGGCTCGCGGACGCGATCCTCGCCGGCGACGCGCCGGACTCGGCAGCTGCGTCCTACACGGTCGTGGCGGTGCGCGGAGCGTTGGCGGAGAAGGTGGTAAGCGCTTTCCGGCAACGCGGCACAGTGCTGCTCACGTCGTCCGGGCACCTGCTGCTCCCGGTCGCCGAACCGGCCTCGCTCGCCGCGTGCCGGGACGTGTGCCAGGAGCTCGGGGGCGAGGTGTGGCTGTGCGTCGCGGAACGGCCGGCGGCCCGCGTTCCCCTGGCGCGCAGGGAGGTCGACGAGATCGACGCGCTGGTGGCGTCCCTGGGACGGCCGCCCGGCGTGTACCGCATCGACGACGTGCTGTTCGAGAGCGCGATGATGGACACGCCGGAGGTGCGGGACGAACTGGACACGCTCGTCGCGCCGCTGCTGGCGAATCCCGTTCTGGTGGACACGGTCCTGGCCCTGCTGGAGGCCGACGGCAACCGGGCGGTAGCTGTCAAGAAGCTGTTCATCCACCGCAGCACCATCGACTACCGGCTCTGGCAGGTCGAACAGCTCACCGGACTCAGCCCGGTCAACCCGCGTGACCTCGCCGTTCTCGGCATGGCGATCAGCACGGGCCGCGCGAACGCCTGGGGCTGAACGACTTCAGTCGATCTTGGCCAACGTCAAGTCTCCCTCAAGCCCACTGTGCCGACTGTCGACAGTTCCCTAGCGTTCTCGCTGACACCAGGGAGGCGAAGCGTGACCACTGTGCTGGACAGCTGGCTGCTCGGAGACGCGCTGCGGGACATCTTCCGTCCGTTCGACCTCCCTCCGGTCGAGGACGTGGAGACTCGCCGGCAGCTCGCCAGGACCCTGCTCTCGGGGCGTGCCGACGACTGCCCGGGCGGGCTGGCGCTCGCGTACGCGGTGATCGCGTTCTGCGCGTCCACAGAGGATTCCGCGGACCTCGTGGTGAAAGCGTTGCGCGACAACCCCGACGCGCTCGTGCTCGACGGCGGTCGCGGCGGGTACGCGCTGCTGCCGTGTGCACAGGACGACCAGGCCGCGCTGGCCCGCTCGCTGCACGACCGGGTCGGCGCGGACGTCTGGATGGCCGTGGCCTGGGGTCCCCGGCGCGAGCTCGCGACCGCCCGCGCGACGGCCGCGGACGTCCTGAGGATCGCGTCCGGCCGCACTCCCGGCGTCTACGAGCTGCGGGACGTGCTGGCGGACTTCGGGGTGCTGCGCCGGCCGCACGTCGCCGCCCGGCTGGCCCGCGTGATCGAACCGGTGGTGGCGCGGCCAGGGGTGCTGGACGCGCTGCGGGCGTTCATCGCCGAGGACGGCAACCGCACGGCAGCGGCGCGCACGCTCGACATCCACCGCAGCACCCTCGACGACCGCCTGCGGACGGTCGAACGGCTCACCGGCTGCCGTCCGACCTCGCCGCGCGCGTTGCTCACCCTGAGCGTCGCGCTGACCGCTCACTCAACACCGGAAGTGCCGCTCCCGGGCACTCACTGACCGTGCTGGGCCGCGACCTGCTCGCGCAGCCGGTCCTCCTGCGCCTGGATCTCCGGCGTCAGGGCGTCGCCGAACGCCTCCGGGCCGTGGATCTGGCGGATCTCGACCTCGCCCTCGGAGAACGGCGCCTTCTTCAGCCACTCCACGGCGTCCTGCAGGCTCGGCAGCTCCCAGATCCAGAAGCCCGCGATGAGCTCCTTGGCCTCGGCGAACGGACCGTCGACGACCGTCGTCGAGCCCTTGCCGTCGAACGCGACCCGCGCGCCCTTCGCACTCGGGTAGAGGCCGTCACCCGCGAGCATCACACCGGCCTTGACCAGCTCCTCGTTGTAGTTGCCCATCTCGGTGAGCTCCTCCGTCGTCGGCATCCTGCCGCTCTCGGAGTCCTCGTTGGCCTTGACGATCACCATGAAGCGCATCTCGATCTCCTCACGTGTCCGGTGCGTTTCTACCCACGCGTCGATCGGGGTCCCCGCTGTTTCGACCGGCTTCCGCGGATTGTGACCGGGGTCACAGGTTAGTGTTGGAGGCATGCGCGAAGACGTCGACTGGATCCTCGAGAACTGCCAGGTCTGGGCCGTCGTGGGGCTCTCGGACAACCCGTCCCGCGCGGCGCACGGCGTGGCGCGGTGCCTCCAGGAGCGCGGCAGGAAGATCGTGCCCGTGCACCCGTCCGCCGAGACCGTGCACGGTGAGCAGGGGTACGCGACGCTCGCCGACATCCCGTTCCCGGTCGACGTCGTGGACGTGTTCCGCCGATCGGAGGACGCGGGCCAGTTCGCCGATGAGGCCGTCGCGATCGGCGCGAAAGCCGTGTGGTTCCAGCTCGGAGTGGTCGACGACGCCGCGTACGCCCGTGCCCGCGCGGCCGGACTGCACATGGTGATGGACGTCTGTCCCGCGATTGAGTGGCGCTCCCGTTGAACGAGTAGCTAACCTTCTTGGGTCGTACCCGGACACCTGGGGGTTCTGGGGGACATCAGCCTGGGGGGCTTGATTTCGCATGCTCGTGGACATCACCGCTCTGCGGTCCGCCGACTCGCCGCGGCTGCGCGGCCACAACGACGACTTCGTCCGGTCGCTGGCGTCGTCCGGCGCCCACCTGCCGCCGATCGTCGTGCACCGCCCGACGATGAAGGTCGTCGACGGCACCCACCGCCTGAAGGCCGCCGTGCTGCGCGGCTGCCGTGCCGTCGAGGTCGAGTACGTCGACGGACCGGCCGAGGACGTGTTCGGCCTGTCCGTGTCGCTGAACCTCACGACGCTGTCGACCGCCGACCGCGAGGCCGCCGCGCGTCGTCTGCTGCGCTCGCACCCGCAGTGGTCGGACCGCGCGATCGCCGCCGCCACCGGTCTCGCCGCCAAGTCCGTCGGCGTGCTGCGGCGCGCCGTGGGCGGTCAGGCGCCGGTGCGGGTGGGGCGCGACGGCAAGGTCCGGCCGGTGAACTCCGCCGCCGGTCGCCGGCTGGCGGGCCGGATGGTGGAGGAACGGCCCGACGCGTCGTTGCGCGACATCGCCCGCGCCGCCGGGGTGTCACCCGGCACGGTGCGGGACGTGCGGCGGCGGCTGAGCCTGGGGCTCGACCCCGTGCCGGAGCGGATGCGGGCCGCCGAACGGGCCGAGGCCGCGCTGCCCGTGGCGCGGGGCGAGGTCCGGGACCCGGACGCCACCCTGCCGATCCTGCGGCGCGATCCGTCGTTGCGGTTCAACGAGCACGGCCGGCTGGTGCTGCGCTGGCTGGAGGCGCACGCCGTGTCGCAGGGGGAGTGGGCGACCGTCGTGTCCGGGGTGCCGTCGCACTGCCGTGAGCTGGTGGCGGACATGGCCCGCGGGTGCGCCGAAGCTTGGGTGGAGATGGCCGAGGCGCTGGAACGCGAGGGCCGCGCCGCGGTCTGATCCCACTAGTCGAAGAGGATCTCGGCGATCTCGGCCGCCACCTCACGGCCTGCCGCGGGACGCAAGCGGGACAACAGCTTGCTGAACGCCGTCAGATCGATGTGGACGGTCGCCGACTGCACCTGGCGGATGTCGTCCAGCAGGTCGACGACGAGCTCGCAGGCGTGGTCGACCTCGCCCGCCGCCGCGTGGGCGAGGGCGCGGCGCAGGCCGAAGCGGGTGCGGGCGCGCAGGGAGTCGGGGGCGATCAGCGGCATCTGCGTGTCGAGGATGTCCGCGGCCTCGGCGTGCCGGCCCAGGTCGTGGAACGACCACGCACGGGCGATGGCCACCTGGTCGACGAGACTCGTCGTGCCGTAGCGGGACTCGCTGACCGCGCGCTGGAGTTCGTCGGCGCGGTCCAGCGCGTCCTGGCAGCGGTCGGCGACTCCGGCGAGCGCGTACCCCTGGGCCTCCCGCTGGGCGGCCACGGCCTGCACGGCCTTCGAACGGGACCTGCCCGCCTTGCGGGCGAACGCGACGGTGGCGTGCGCGTCACCCCGGTACAGGGCGAACTCCGAGGCGCGGACGTAGGCGTAGGCCTCCAGGTCCGGGTCGCCGCCCTTGGCCGCGTACTGGACGGCGCGTTTGGTGAGCTCGGCGGCGGAGGCGTCGTCGCCGCGTTCCTGCTCCATCCAGCCCGCGTACTCGGCGTACCGGGCCGCCAGCAGCCACAGGCCGCGGCCGAGGCCGGGGTCGTCGGCCGAACGGGCCATGGAGCTCAGCACGTCCACTTGTGGACGAAGACTGGACAAAACCACGTCAGGGCTCAGCCGGTGACCGAGGGCGCGGTGGTGGTCGAACATCGAGTCGAACGTGAGCAGCGTGGTGTGGTCACTGGGAATGGGGCGGGCGGGGGCGTCCGCGAGTTCGATCAGGTGACCGTCGGCCTGCAGGACGGAGTCGAACAGCCTCGCCATTTCGGGATTCGGGTGAACCTGACCGTTCTCGATCTTGCTCAGGTGTCCCTTGCTGTACGGTACGAGGCCGGTCATCTGGCTGAGTGAGATCCCGCGCTCGTTGCGCAGGCGGCGAACCTCCTGGCCGAACGTGGGCGACAACGACTTCACCCCCCTCCCCCCGGAAGTGTGGACGTGGACAAAGTTGCCAATCCTGAATGTCCACTTATTGGCCGGAGATTGACGATCAACTGGGGCTAACTGAAGCGGTCCGCGATGGTTCCATGTGAGTCATGGTGATGACGCGGTCCGACGAGGCGGCTGGTGTGGTGATGGTCTGGCAGCGCTTGGCGACCAACGTGATCCACCGGTCGCCTTGGTTCGAGGTGCGCTCCGACAGCGTCGTGAGACCCGACGGCGGGCGGGACGTCTACACGCACGTGGTCGCGCCGGGATCGGTCACGATCCTCGCGCTCCGGGACGACGACGAGGTCGTGCTGACCCGGCAGTGGATCTACACGCACGGTGGCACGGAATGGCGGCTGCCCGGCGGCGCCGTCGACGAGGCGGACCCCGATCCGCTGGCCGCGGCCCGTCGTGAGCTCGCCGAGGAGACCGGGCTGCGCGCCGCGAAGTGGGAGTCGCTCGGCCAGATCCACGGCGCCGACAGCCTCAGCAACCACGTCGACCACATCTACCTGGCGACCGACCTCACCCAGGGTGAACCGGCGCTCGAGCCGGGAGAGGCCGACCTGCGGGTCCGCACCATGCCGTTCTGCCGCGCGCTCGACCTCGTGCAGCAGGGCAAGCTGCCGCACGCCGGCAGCTCGCACGCGCTGCTCGTGATGGCGTTGCGCCGCAAGAGCCTGCAATAAAGCGTTTCCGAGGGTTTCCTCATTCAGCGTGAAACAGGAAACCCGTTCTCAATCGACTGGCCAAAAGCCACTCTTGAGGCATCGGCGAGAACGCAGCCGAAATGCCAGTCAGATTGAGAAGGTGAATTTCTCGATGAGAATGATCTGCTCTCTCGCCACCGTCATGAAGGTTGCCGCCATCTGCCTTTTCGTGGGATTCATGGCCGGCAGCGTCTTCATCGCCACGGTGATCTGACGTCATTTCGGACTGCGGTTCTCCCCAAGTTCTTCGAGGGAGGTGTCAGCCGTGGAACCGCACTTCTGCATCGAGATGATCTGATCAGCCGGACTAGTCCCGAGGGGTCCACTGCACGCCGTAACCCCTGCCCTGACGCGGATGAGGGAACATCACGTCGATCTCCCCGATCTCGTCCAGCGGCAAGGCCTGCGGCCAAGGGGACAGGTCGTCGGTGTCGCGCGCGAGGGCTTCCTCGACGCGCCACACCGCGTCCGGAAGGTCGTCCCGGTCGAACCGCACCCGCAACCGGAACGACTCGCACATCCGCTCCGGCCAGAACACGTAGGTCGGACGCATCGACTGTCCGCGCGGCACACGCACTTCCAGTGCGAACTGGTGCGTCTGCCCCGCGTTGAGGGGTCGGGGCAACCGCAGCTTCATCAGGAACCGCCGCGGCGAAGGACGTTCGTGGCCGATGAGCTCCACCCCGTGCAACACCTCCACGTCCAGGTCACCTGGAGCCCCGTCGGGCGTGGGGGACGGGATCGTGATCGACCACGCGATCTCGTTGACACCGTCGGTGTCGGCCACCACGGTCCGACGCTCCGTGCACGCGGGCGTCGGGCCGTCCAGCTTGAGCAGCGCGTCGAACTCCTTGACGTGCCACAGCTCCGACGGCGCGACGTGCGCCGCCGAGGAGGGGGCCGGCTGCAGCGCAACCTCCACCAGGCGCTGCAGTCCGGCGTCCATCCGCCTGCGGACCGTGCGCGCGCCCCTGTCCTGCTGCCTCGCGAGCCACTCGATGCGTTCGTTGAGGAACCGGAACTGCGCGTCGTCGTGCAGCCCGAGCGGCGCCAGCACCGCGTTGCGGACCTCGACGGGGAACGCGCGCGCGGCGCTCGCGACCCAGTCGCGCAGCTTCAGGCGCACCGCCTCCGCGCCGTCCGTCTCGACGATGCCGCACACCTGGCGCAACGCCGGTCCGACGTGCAAGTCGATACCGGGCGTCTGGACCCCGCGCCCCCGGCACAGGGTGCGCAGTTCTTCCATCAGCTGCTCAGGTGCGACAGACATCCGTCCTCCGCGCGGAAATGCTTTGCCGGGCATGTCGGGCTTACCTGATCGGACGTTACTCCGGATGAACCATCCGGGTGAACGCAACGGCGGTGTGCGAAGGGATTCTGCTACATCGCCCGGCGAGATGATCACCGCCGAACGACTGATGCCTTGACCAGGCCTTTACCGGTAACGTGCTGGTCACGGGCGGTGACTCCCTCCGGTCCCCGCCACCCCTGCCGATGGAGGTTTTCTTAGTGCTGCGCACAATATTGTCTGTTGCGACGGTGTTCGCCCTGGTCAGCGGCGTTCCTGCCGTCGCCGCACCAGCGGAGAGCGCTTACCTGCTCCAGTTCCGCACGACCCTGTCCGACGGCCAGCGGCACCAGCTGCAGGGCCTCGGCGTGCGGCTCGGGGCGTTCGTCGAGAACGGCACCTACCTCGCCCGCATGACCAGCACCACGCGCGTCTCGCGGCTGAGCTACGTGCGCGAGGTGCGGCCGTTCCAGGCCCAGCCGCAGATCATGGCGCTCGGCTCGGCCGACTACCTGATCACGCTGGTGGAGCAGGACGCGCGCGACCAGCAGGCCGTCGCCGACAAGGTGAAGTCCTTGGGCGGCAAGGTGAGCACCATCTCCGCCAGCCGTGAGCACATCCTCGCCAACCTGGACGGTGGCCAGGTCGCGCAGCTCGCGAAGCTGCCCGCCGTGGCCGCGATCGACCCGGTGTCCGCGCCCGAGACCGACATGGCGATCTCGCGCGAGTCGTCCGGCGCCAACTACATCGAGAGCGTCGGCAACTACCGGGGCCAGGGCGTGCGGGGCGAGGTGATGGACGGCGGCCTGCGCACCACGCACCAGGAGTTCCGCGCGCGTCCGCCGGTCATGCACACCGGCAACTCGGCGAGCACCTCGCACGGCACGTCGACGTACGGCCAGATCTTCGCGTCCGGCGTCTCGTCCGCGCACCGCGGCCTGCTGCCCGAGGCGCAGGGCATCTTCGCGATCTACGGCTCCGGCGACCGCTACGCGCACACCAAGCAGCTCGTGGACCCCGCCGGCCAGTACAAGGCCGTCTTCCAGTCCAACAGCTGGGGCGACGCGCTCACGACGTCGTACACCTCGATCTCGCAGCAGATGGACCGGATCGTGTTCGACCACGACATCCTGATCTGCCAGTCGCAGAGCAACGCGGGCACGAGAAGCTCGCGGCCGCAGGCGTGGGCGAAGAACGTGCTGTCCGTCGGCGGGCACTACCACTACAACACGCTCGACCGCGCCGACGACAAGTGGAACGGCGGAGCGTCGATCGGCCCCGCCGCCGACGGCCGCATCAAGCCGGAGATCTCCAACTACTACGACCGCATCGACACGACGACGTCCACGAACGACACCGCGTACACGACGTCGTTCGGCGGCACGTCCGGCGCCACGCCGATCACCTGCGGCAACGCCGGTCTGATGTTCCAGATGTGGGCGGACGGCGTGTTCGACGGCGGCCCCGGCAAGGGCCGTGACGTGTTCGCGTCGCGTCCGCACGCGGCCACCGCGAAGGCGTTGCTCGTCAACACCGCCAACCAGCACACGTTCTCGGGCACCACGCACGACCAGACGCGTACGCACCAGGGTTGGGGCACCGCGTCCGTGCGCAACATGTACGACCGTGCGAAGGCGGGCGGCTGGAAGCTGCCGGTGCTGGTGAACGAGACCGACCTGCTCACGACCGGTCAGTCGCGCAAGTACACGTTCACGTCCAACGGCCAGACGCCGCTGCGCGCGACGCTGGCCTACACGGACCCGGCCGGTTCGCCGACCGCGGCCAAGGCCACCGTCAACGACCTGACGCTGAAGGTCACCGCCCCCAACGGCACCGTCTACTGGGGCAACAACGGCCTGCTGGCCGGCAACTTCTCCACCGCCGGCGGCAGCGCGAACACCGTCGACACCGTGGAGAACGTCCTGCTCCAGACGACCGCCGCGGGCACCTGGACGGTCGAGGTGATCGCGACCGCCGTCAACGTGGACGGTCACGTCGAGACGGCCGCGACCGACGCCGACTACGCCCTGGTCGTGTCGTAAGTCCTACTCGAACCGTGCCGGGTCGCCCGCGCCGTAGCGGATGATCTCGGCCTCGCCGCTGGAGAAGTCCACCACCGTGGTGGGCGTGGTGCCGCACTCCCCGGAGTCGATCACCGCGTCCACCACGTGGTCGAGGCGGTCCTTGATCTCCCAGCCGTCGACCAGCGGCTCCGCCTCGTCGGGCAGCAGCAGGGTCGACGTGAGCAGCGGCTCGCCCATCGCCTGGAGCAGCGCCTGCGTGACGACGTGGTCAGGGATGCGCGCGCCCACCGTCTTCTTCTTCGGGTGCATCATGCGGCGCGGCACCTCCTTCGTCGCGGGCAGGATGAACGTGTAGTTGCCCGGCGTGGAGGCCTTGATCGAGCGGAACACGGCGTTGTCCACCACCACGAACTGGCCGAGCTGCGCGAAGTTCTCGCACATCAGCGTGAAGTGGTGCTTGTCGTCGAGCTTGCGGATCTCCCGGATGCGGTCGATGCCGTCCTTGTTGCCCAGGCGGCAGCCGAGCGCGTAGCAGGAGTCGGTCGGGTACGCGATCAGGCCGTCCTCCTGCAGGATCCGCACGGCCTGGTCGATGGCGCGCTTCTGCGGGTTGACCGGGTGGACGTCGAGGTACTTGGCCATGACCCGGCAGCTTAGGCCGATCATCCGGGGGCCAGCATTTCGGCTGGCCGACGTTGCTAACCTGGGACGACTTCTTTCACCCCGGTTATGGAGACCCTTAGCGATGCTCGACCGTGCCGTCGTCGACGCCCTGTTCCCCTCGGACCTGCCTGAGCCGTCCTTCTGGGAGGAGCAGTACCCGCCCCGCGGGCTGGCGGAAGGCGCGAAGGTCGTCCGCCTGGGCCCGTCGCCGACCGGGTTCCTGCACATCGGCGGCCTCTACGTGGGCTCGATCGACCGCGACATCGCCACCCACTCGGGCGGCTCGTACATCGTGCGCGTCGAGGACACCGACCAGGCGCGTGAGGTGCCCGGTGCCGTCGCGCAGTTCAACAAGGCGTTCGCCTACTTCGGCATCGAGCCCGACGAGGCCGACGAGGTCGGCGCCTACGGCCCGTACCACCAGTCGCAGCGCGAGCGGATCTACCTGACCTACGTGCGCGAGCTGGTGCGCTCCGGCGACGCCTACCTGTGCTTCGCGACGAAGGAAGAGCTCGCGGACATCACCGCGCGCCAGCAGGCCACCAAGCTCCCCACCGGCTACTACGGCCGCTGGGCGATCTGGCGCGACAAGACCGCCGAGGACGTCGCCGAGGCGCTGGAGGCAGGCCGCCCGTACGTGGTCCGCTTCCGCTCGCCGGGCAAGGCGGGGGAGCGCACGTCGTTCGTCGACGCCATCCGCGGCACCCTGGAGCACGAGGCCAACCGCAACGACGTGGTCATCCTCAAGGCCTCCGACCAGTCCCCGCGCCTCCCCACGTACCACTTCGCGCACGCCGTCGACGACCACCTGATGCGCGTGAACCTGGTGATCCGCGGCGAGGAGTGGATCTCCTCCGTCCCGACCCACCTGCAGCTCTTCGACGCCCTGGGCTTCGAGCGGGTCGAGTACGCCCACATCGCGCCGCTGATGAAGCAGCAGGGCGGCTCCCGCCGCAAGCTCTCGAAGCGCAAGGACCCGGAAGCCTCCGTCGAGTTCTTCATCGAGGCGGGCTTCCCGGCAGAAGCCGTCCAGTACTACCTCCGCGGCCTGGTGAACGCCCGCCTGGCCGAACTGCCGCTGGCCGAGGCCCTGGAAGCCCCGATCAACCTCGCCGAGTGCGGCGTCGCGGGCCCCCTCGTGGACCTCGTGAAGCTGGACGACATCTGCGCCGACTACGTGGCCACCCTCTCCGGCGAGGAGATCATCACCCGCGTCTCGGAGTGGGCCGCGACCCACGACCCCGAGCTGGTCACCGTCCTGTCGTCGGAGCGCGAAGCGGCCCTCGCGGCCCTGAAGGTGGAGCGAGGCCCGGAGGTCGCGAACCCGCGCAAGGACCTCCGCAAGTGGTCGGACTTCCGCGCCGCCTACGGCTTCTTCTTCCCGTCGCTCTTCCCGCTGGTCTCCGACCGCACCGACGAGCGCCTGGGCGGCCTCTCGCCAGAGCTGATCGCCGCCTTCACCGCGGACTTCGCCGACGGCTACGCGGACCTCGAAGACGGCCAGGAGTGGTTCGGTCAGATCCGCGAACTCGCCGCCAAGCACGGCTTCGCCCCGAACCCCAAGGAACTCAAGAAGAACCCGGACGCCTACCCGGGCTCCATCCGCGAGGCGGCACAACTGATCCGCGTGGCCCTCACCGGCTCGAAGGCGAGCCCGGACCTGCACGCCGTGGCCCGCACCCTGGGCACCGACGAGGTCCTCCGCCGAGTCCGCGCTCTCGCAGGCTGACCCACCCGCAAGAGAGGCCCCTGGCTCACCCGAGCCAGGGGCCTCTCGCGTAATCGGGCGGACATCCCGAGCCCCCACCCGCATACTTCAGGCGTGAGCCTCGAAACGTGGACGGCAGAACGGGTACAGGAGTTCGCGGACCTGAGTGGACAGACGGTCAAAGCCTGGATCGGCGTGGAGTTCGCACTCCGCGAGGACGTCCCCGACGCAGGCCCCCACGTCTACCACGACCCGGCCGTCCCCTGCCTCCAACTCTGGGGCCTACAAGCGCACCTGGCCGACAACACCCGCTTCGGCATAAGCAACTACCAGAACGACGACCACTTCGGCCTGCACCACCCGCAGGAACCCGACTTCGACGCCAGACTCCAGAACCCGGACTGGTGGCGCGAACCCTTCCAAGGCACCCGCTGGCGCGAACTGCCCGAACTGCCGACAGGCAGGATCGAGGAAGCCACCGTGCTGGGCGACGAGGGCATGGTGGCCGAAGTGCACCTGCTGATCGGCGGCCGTCCGCTGTGGCTGATCGCGGGCGAACTGGAAGAGACCTGGGAGGGCACGCTCGAGTTCCACAGGCTCGACGAGTCGGTGCTGGCGTTCACCGACCCGGCAGACGTGGAACGGATCTCCTGGAGGCCACCCAGAGCAGGCCTCGCCACCATCTGAGCAAGGTGCGACGGGCAGCAAGCCGGGGCGAGGTAGCGGGACAGGGTGAGGTGAGGCGCCGCGAGGCCGGTGCAAGGCGGGGCGAGGCAGGGTGAGGCGGGGCGAGGCGAGGCGGCAGGTGTGGTGAGCCAAGACAGATGTGGCCTTGCCGGGTACCAATGGCTTTAGGTGTTCGCGATGCCGAAGGCGAGCCCGTATGAGCGTGCGTACGGCGATGGCGTAGCCGAGCTTCTTGGCTTCACCGCAATGCCGAAGGCGAGGCGTCCTTCCTGGGCGCACCACGGCAACCGGTAATGACGTGACGTACCAGCACAAACGCAACCACGCACGCTTGAGA
>NZ_JBHXLO010000050.1:0-49454 GCF_042721395.1 Lentzea sp. NPDC058450 | reverse complement strand
TACTCCCTTGTCTCTTACACCTTTTTTTGGTGTTGTGTTGTGGTTGTGTTGTTGTTTTGGTGTGGGGGGGGGGGGGGCGCCGGCCCCCCCCCCCCCCCAAGACACCCGAGAACGAAAAGGGCGAGTGCTACCTACGAGCAGCACTCGCCCAGAGTGGAGGTGCCGGGAATCGAACCCGGGTCCTGTGGCGGCTCATCAGGGCTTCTCCGTGCGCAGTCCGCTCTGTCTCTGCTTGACCCCACCAGTCATGCGGACGAGCTGGTGTGACGGGCCCAGTCGCTGTGAGTTTCCCCAACAGTCTCCGCGACCGAGACTGCGAGTAAGCCCTCTAGCTGATGCCGAACACTAGGCCGAAGGCACTCCTAGGTCGACAACCACTAGCTCTGCTGTCAGGCAGCGAGAGCGTAAGCGGTGCGCTTGTCGTTAGACGTGGCGCTTATTGGTTTGCGATGACGCTTGCGGTGGTCTCTCGCCTGCACCGGCACGCTTCCCCTGAATCAACGTCCACAGTCGAAACCGTTCACCCCCTTGTAGTGGTACGCATAGCATAACGAAGGGGGCCAGTGAGTTCTTCCCGAGGCAGGTAGGGCTGTCCCCACCCTCGACCGGATAGCTAGCCAGATGGTCTCTGACCAGCGGGAACGACACCATGGACGTCATGAGGAAACCGAACGCGTTCGCAGCCGGGTTCTACCTGCTGACCAACCTGGTGACCGGCATCTTCTGGTTCACCCTCTCGGTCGTGCTGACGATCGTGGGGTTCGCGACGGTGGTGCTGTGGGTCGGTCTGCCGTTGTTGTGGCTGGCGATGAACGTGGTGCGGACGGGTGCCTCGATCGAGCGGTCGTGGGTGCGGGCGGCGTTGCGCACGGACATCGCGCGGCCGTACCGGGCCAAGCCGGACGGGTCGTTGTGGCTGAAGTGGAAGTCGCAGTTCACGGATCCGGCGACGTGGCGTGACTACGGGTACCTGCTGCTGCTGTTGCCGGTCGGCATCCTCGAGTTCGCTTCGGTGGTCGCGATGTGGTCGGTGGTGGCGGCGTTCCTCGCGGTGCCGTTCTGGATCGGTGAGGCGCCGTTCGCGGTGATCGTGGGCGAGCTCTGGACGATCGACAGCTTCGTGTCGGCGTTGCCGGTGGCGGTGGTCGGTCTGGCGCTGATCCCGTTCGCCGCGCTGGGCACGAGGTGGCTGGGGTCGCTGCACGCCAGTTTCGCGAAGGGCATGCTCGGGCCGAGCAGGGCGGACGAGCTGGCGATCGAGACGGAACGCCTGCAGTCGAGCCGGGCGCGGGGTGTCGAGGCGGCGGAGGCGGAACGCCGGCGCATCGAACGGGACCTGCACGACGGCGCGCAGCAGCGGCTGGTGGCCGTGGCGATGGGCCTGGGCCGGGCGAAGTCCAAAATGGACTCGGATCCGGAGGGTGCGGCCGCGCTCATCGCCGAGGCGCACGCGGACGCGAAGCTCGCCATCAAGGAGCTGCGCGACCTCGCCCGCGGCATCTACCCGTCGGTCCTGGGCGACCGGGGCCTCGACGCGGCGCTCAGCGCGCTCGCCGCGAGGGTGCCGATCGAGGTGGATCTTCAGGTCAGCGTCGAGCCGCGGCCGCCGACCGCGGTGGAGAGCGCCGCGTACTTCACCGTCGGCGAGGCGCTCACGAACATCACCAAGCACTCCAACGGCACCAGGGCGACCGTGCGGGTCAACCGGGTGGACACGGGGGTGCTGGTGGAGGTCACCGACAACGGTCAGGGTGGCGCGGAGCTGAAGCCGGGCGGCGGTCTCGCCGGGCTCGCGGACCGTGCTGCGACCATCGACGGTGTGGTTGTCGTCGTCAGCCCCGTAGGTGGGCCGACCGTGATTCGAGCGGAGTTGCCGTGCGCGTGGTGATCGCCGAGGACTCGGTGCTGCTGAGGGAGGGCGTGCAGCGGTTGCTCGCCGACGAGGGCATCGAGACCGTCGCGGCGGTGGAGAACGGCGACGGGCTGCTGGACGCGGTCACCGAGCACCGGCCCGACCTGTGCGTGGTGGACGTGCGGATGCCGCCGACGTTCACCGACGAGGGCCTGCGGGCCGCGATCGAGTGCCGTCGCCGCTATCCCGGGCTGCCGGTGCTGGTGCTGTCGCAGTACGTCGAGGAGCGCTACGCCGTGGAGCTCCTCGCGGGTGGTGCGAGCGGCGTCGGCTACCTGCTCAAGGAACGGGTGGCGGACGTGAAGGAGTTCGTCGACGCGGTGCGCAGGGTCGCGGACGGCGGCACGAGCATCGACCACGAGGTGATCACGCAGCTCATGGTGCGCAGCAAGAAGAGCCCGGTCGACAAGCTCACGCCCCGCGAACGCGAGGTGCTCGGGCTGATGGCCCAAGGGCTGTCCAACACGGCCATCGCCGCGACGCTCGTGGTGTCCGACGGCGCGGTCGAGAAGCACGTCGGCAACATCTTCGCGAAGCTCGGCCTGGAGCCGTCGAACTCCGAGCACCGCAGGGTGCGGGCCGTGCTCGCCTACCTCGACAGCTGAAGCAGGCGTGCGCCGTTGTCGTGCAGCACCATCTGCAGGGCGGCGGCGTCCAGCCCCCACGACCTGATGGCGTCGATCTGCACCTCGTACGGGTACGGGATGTTCGGGAAATCGCTGCCCAGCACCACACGGTCCGCGAGCCCAGTGACGCGCGCACGCCAGTCGGCCGGCAACGGCGCCATGGCCTCCGAGAACGGAACGCCCACCATCGTCGTGTCGACGTGCACGTTCCGATAGCGCTCCACGAGGTCCAACGCGCCTGAGTAGTCAGGCATCCCCGCGTGCGCGAGCACGGCCGTCAGCCGCGGATGCGCGCGCAACACCTCTTCGAACACGACGAGCCCCGTGTGCTCACCGGGGTACGGCCCGTCACCGCAGTGCACGACCACCGGGACGCCGGCCTCGGCCAGTTGCCCCCACACGCCGTCCAGCAGGGCGTCCCGCGGGTCGTAGGCACCGACCTGGACGTGCGACTTGAAGCACCGCGCACCGGCTTCCAGCGCCTTGCGCACGTACGCCTCGGCACCGGGCTCGGCGTAGAACGTGCCCGTCGGAACGGCCTCGGGCACCCGTGCCGCGAAGTCCGACGCCCAGTCGTTCAGCCACTCCGCCATGCCCGGCTTGTGCGGGTAGACCAGCGGCGCGAACGCCGAAACGCCCAGCTCCCGCAGCGCGGTGAGCCGGGCGTTCTCGTCGGTGCGGTACCGGATGACCCAGTCGACGCCGCTCTCGCGGACTCGGTCGAAGTAGGCCCAGACCTTGTCGAGGACGTTCTGCGGCATGAAGTGGACGTGCACGTCCACCAGTGCCGCCGACGTCATGAGTAGCGACCCTTCAAGGCCCGTCCGTGGGCCCTGGCGATCTCGCGGTTGGCGTCGCGCTTCGCCAGGTCCTGGCGCTTGTCGTAGGCCTTCTTGCCCTTCGCGAGGGCGATCTCGACCTTGACGTAGCCGTCCTTGAAGTACATCTGCAGCGGCACGAGCGACAGACCGGACTCCTTGGTCTTGCCGATCAGCCGTTCGATCTCCGCCTTGTGCAGCAGGAGCTTGCGCTTGCGCCGGACCTCGTGGTTCGTCCAGGTGCCCGCGACGTACTCCGGGATGTGCAGCGCGTGCAGCCAGATCTCGCCGTCGTCGACCTGGGCGAAGGCGTCCACGAGGGACGCCCGTCCCATGCGCAGGCTCTTCACCTCGGTGCCGACGAGCTGAATGCCCGCCTCGTAGGTGTCCAGAATGGACCAGTCGTGCCGAGCCTTGCGGTTCGACGCGATGACCTTCTGCCCGCGTTCCTTGACCATGACGACCAGTCTAAGTGCTCGGCAAAATACTTAAAGCCGCACGTAGAGACGCAGTGTCACGTAGCCGGTCGACGCCGAGATGACTATCGCGACGAGGAACAGCCAGGGCGACACGATCAGGATGTCCAGATAGCCGATCGGCGGGATGATGCCCGACTCGGTCAGGTTTCTGGTGATCCGGTCGAGGAAGAACGCCTTGAACAGCACCAGGCCGCCGACCGCGGTGACGGAGCCGATGATGCCCGCGACGACCGCCTCGATGAGGAACGGCAGCTGCGTGTACCACCGGGTCGCGCCCACCAGTCGCATGATGCCGACCTCGACGCGGCGGGTGAACGCCGACACCTGGATGGTGTTCGAGATCAGCAACAGCGCGGCGAACGCCTGGATGAGCGCGAGAATCAGGGCGACGTCGCGCATGCCGTTGAGGCCCTCGAAGAACCTCTCCAGGAACTTGCCCTGGTCGTCGACGCCCTTCACGCCGGGCTTGCCCTCGAACGCCGACTTGATGACCTCGGTGCGTTCGGGGTCCTCGAGCTTCACCCGGAACGTGGCGGGGATGGCTTCCGGGCGGGCGAGCTTGAGCAGTTCCGGCTGGGCCTCGAAGATGCGCTTGAAGCGCTCGAAGCCCGCGTCGCGGTTCTCGTACACGACGGACTCGACACCCGAGGTCTGGTCCAGCGCGGAACGCAGACCCGCGCACGGCTGCTGGGTGCAGTCCTTGTCGTTGGCGCTGACGTCGTTGGTCAGCAGCACGGAGACCTCGAGCTTGCCCGCGTAGTTGGCCTGCATCTTGTCGACCATGCGGACGACGAGCAGACCACCGCCGAGCAGCCCGAGCGAGATGGCGGTCGTGAGGATCATCGCGATCGTCATCGTGACGTTCCGGCGAAGTCCGGTGATGACCTCGCTGAACACGAAGCTGGTACGCATCGGGGGCGGGGTTCCTTGGGGGTCGGGGATCTAGGGACGCTTAACGGCCGACGCCGTAAACGCCGCGCGCGTCATCACGGACGACCTTGCCGTACGCCAGCTCCACGACGCGGCGGCGCATCGAGTCGACGATCCCGTGGTCGTGGGTGGCCATGATGACGGTCGTGCCGGTGCGGTTGATCCGCTCCAGCAGCAACATGATGTCCTGGCTCGTGTCGGGGTCCAGGTTTCCGGTCGGCTCGTCGGCGATCAGCACCAGCGGGCGGTTCACGAACGCGCGGGCGATCGCGACGCGCTGCTGCTCACCACCGGACAGCTCGGTCGGGAACCTGTCCTCCTTGCCGTCGAGGCCCACCAGCTGCAGCACCTCCGGCACCACCTTGACGATGGTGTTGCGGGGCTTGCCGATGACCTCCAGGGCGAACGCGACGTTCTCCGCGACCGTCTTCGTGGGCAGAAGGCGGAAGTCCTGGAACACGCAGCCGATCGACTGCCGCAGGCGGGGGACCCTGCGACGCGACATCTTGGCCACGTCGAAGTTGGAGACGTAGACGCGTCCCCTGGTCGGCACCTCTTCGCGCAGCAGCAGGCGCAGGAACGTCGACTTGCCGGAGCCGGAAGGCCCGATCAGGAAGACGAACTCGCCCTTCTCCATCTCGACGGACACGTCGTCGAGCGCAGGACGCGTGGAGGTCTTGTAGACCTTGGAAACGTGTTCGAGACGAATCACGAGGCGCGAGTCTACTCATGGCCGGGGTAAAGCCCCCGTTCCGGTTAACTTCTCGCCCCGGAAGGAGTCAATCCCACCAGTTGAAGAGGGCTTCTCCAGCGGTTTCGGGCCGCCAGTAACGCACGTCACGGGGGTCGAGCAGCGGCCAGTCCGCGGCCCTGAACGGCTGCCGCAGCTCGGCCGGTTCCCTGACGTTCAGGCCCAACTCCGCGAGCACGCTCGTGAGCGCCGCGTCGTCAGTGAACGCCAGCGGCATCTGTTCGTGGTCGTGCGTGAGCGCCACGTCACCGGCATGCGTGCGCAGTACCGCGACCGTGGGTCTGTGGTCGCGGTACTCGACGTACGCCGCGCAGAAGTTCGGGGTGACGTCCGGCTCGCACCAGCGCGTGACCGTTCCTCCTGCGCGCCTGGCGGCCTCGTGGACGAGCGCCCTGAAGGCGACTAGCCCTGCTGGGACTGCTTGCGCCACCGGATGCCGGCCTCGAGGAAGTCGTCGATCTCCCCGTCGAGCACCGCGGACGGGTTGCCGACCTCGTGCTCGGTCCGCAGGTCCTTGACCATCTGGTACGGGTGCAGGACGTAGGAGCGCATCTGGTTGCCCCAGCTCGAACCGGAGTCCTTGAGGGCGTCCATCTTGGCCTGCTCCTCCTGCCTGCGCCGCTCGAGCAGCTTCGCCTGCAGGACGTTCATGGCCGTGGCCTTGTTCTGCAGCTGCGAGCGCTCGTTCTGGCAGGACACCACGATGCCGGTCGGGATGTGCGTGAGGCGCACCGCCGAGTCCGTCGTGTTGACGCCCTGGCCACCGGGGCCGGACGAGCGGTAGACGTCGACGCGCAGGTCCTTCTCGTCGATCTCGACGTGGTCGGTCTGCTCCACGACGGGCACGACCTCGACGCCGGCGAACGACGTCTGGCGGCGGCCCTGGTTGTCGAACGGCGAGATGCGGACGAGCCGGTGCGTGCCCTGCTCGACGCTCAGCGTGCCGTAGGCGTAGGGAGCGGTGACGCGGAACGTGGCGGACTTGATGCCGGCCTCTTCAGCGTAGGAGGTGTCGAAGACCTCGACGCCGTACTGGTGGCGCTCGGCCCAGCGCGAGTACATGCGCAGCAGCATCTCGGCGAAGTCCGCGGCGTCGACGCCACCGGCCTCGGCGCGGATGGTGATGAGCGCGTTGCGCTCGTCGTACTCGCCGGACAGCAGCGTGCGCACCTCGAGGCTCGCGATCTCCTCGCGCAGCTTCGCCCGGTCGGTGTCCGCGTCGGCCTGCGCTTCCGCGTCCTCCGCCTCTTCGGCGAGTTCGTAGAGCAGCGGCAGGTCGTCGAGGCGCGCGCGGAGACCGGTGACGCGACGCAGCTCGCCCTGCTTGTGGGAGAGCTGGCTGGTGACCTTCTGCGCCTTCTCCTGGTCGTCCCAGAGGTCGGGGCGGGTGGCCTGCGTCTCCAGGTCCGCGACAGCGGCGCGCAACCCATCGAGGTCCATCACCGCCTCGATGCTCGAAAGCGTCGCGGAGAGGTCCTTGATGTCTGCTTCGACGTCCGGGTTCACGCAAAAAGATTACGCCAGCACCGGTCGTCGGTGGCGACCGGTGCTGCGCTGGCGTCCCCTCTTGCGCGAAGGGAGGGCGTCTTTACGCCGTGGGGATGGCGTCGAGCAGCTTGAGAACGGCCTTCGCGTGAGCGAGACCGAACTCGGCCACCGCCTTGGCGTAGGGGTCCTCCGCCGTCTTGGCCGCGCTCTTCGCGCTTTCCTGTTCCTGACCGTACGTCGAGCGTGCGGTCGTGATCAGGGACTCGCGCTGCTTCGCGGTGAGCGAGCCGGCGTGCACCAGGCGCAGGATGAGCGGGCTGCGCAGGTGGTCCGGGCCCGGCTCGGACAGCAGCCAGTTCTTGAAGGCCTTCTTGCCCGCGGCCGTCAGCACGTACTGCTGGCTGGACCGCGGTCCCTGCTTGCCGAGGCGCAGCAGGCCTTGGTCAGCCAGCGCGGGCAGCTCGCGGTACACCTGGGAGCGGGTCACGCTGAAGAACGCGCCGAAGCGGTCTCCTGCCTCCGCCACCAACTGGCCACCGGTCTTGGGTCCGTCGTGCAGCAGCCCGAGCAGGGCGGCTGCGGTCGCATTCAGGTCTGACACGCCAACAACGTTCCCACGTCTGGGGGAAGCTGTCCACAATGGTCAGCCGTTCTGTCCACAGTGGCTGATCACCGGGCTAGTCTGATGGGCCATGCGGAGCAACGAAAAGTCTCGCTGAGTAAGCGGCAGTTTTCGATCCTCACGCGTTTGGCCTCTTGACCGTCTGTGTCCATCCCGGATGGAAAAGTCCTTTCGCAGAAACGAAAGTCCCGCGCTCTCACTCGATCGGCGGTACGAGCCTCACCGGCCGGAGCCACCCGAATGGACGGACGCGCGCCCGCGTAGCTAGACCTGGTGAAGCCCGCGCGGACCTCTTTCCCACGCCTGAAGTTCCGGGAAAATGATCACTGCCAGGAAGGCGCAGCTGGACGACGGAGGTCGGGGACCGTGAAGAACCTGAACTTGAAGTGGCTGGACCACAAGAAGGTCGCCGCGCACACGAGGGCGTGGGTGACCGGTGGCATCCCGGAGCAGGCCGGCAAGG
Source organism: Lentzea sp. NPDC058450 (assembly GCF_042721395.1). Classification (NCBI taxonomy): domain Bacteria; kingdom Bacillati; phylum Actinomycetota; class Actinomycetes; order Pseudonocardiales; family Pseudonocardiaceae; genus Lentzea; species Lentzea sp. NPDC058450. The sequence goes on along the minus strand of NZ_JBHXLO010000050.1, from coordinate 41,365 downwards.
ACGAGTGCATGGTGTGCGGCAAGCAGATCCGCAAGCACCGCACGGTCAACGGCGAGGGCCGCATCTGCTCCAGCATGCTGTGCGCCCAGTACTGGGCGGAGAACATGACCTGAAAGCACACCGGCCGGGGGCCCGCCCTCGGCACGGCTCTGCCTTCAACACGAAAAGCAGAAGGCCCGGATCAGATGATCCGGGCCTTCTGTCTAGTAGCGGGGACAGGATTTGAACCTGCGACCTCTGGGTTATGAGCCCAGCGAGCTACCGAGCTGCTCCACCCCGCGCCGCTTCTAGCTTGTCTTGCTGTTGTAAGTAGAACTATACACGCCCTGGAAACCCGTTTTTCACCACCCCCCACTAACCACGTTTCCGCAGGTGGAGGGCCACGCCGAGCCGCAATCCAGCGCCGGCACCCAGCGTACCCGGTTCGATGCGGCAATCCGGTCGCATGGGTCTCGCCGGCAATCAGCGAGACACTTGCCGAAAAGCAAGAAGCCCGGAACCTGATGGTTCCGGGCTTCTGCCTTGTAGCGGGGACAGGATTTGAACCTGCGACCTCTGGGTTATGAGCCCAGCGAGCTACCGAGCTGCTCCACCCCGCGTCGGTAATTAGAACTCTACGCGGGGTGGAGCGGGGAATGCAAATCGTCAGGTCAGCCTGACGGTGTGGGGCTCGGCACAACCGACGACTGCCCGGTGGAGGGCGACGACGGCGCACCGGTGTTGTACTGCTTGAAGCGCTTCGACGCCTCGTCCAGCTTCGCGTACGCCTGGCCGAGCTCGGTGAAGTTGCCGCTCGACTGCGCCCGCTTGATGTCGGCCAGCGCCGTGTCGATGTCGTTGATCGCCTTCTGCAGGTCCGGGCTCAGGTTCCCGTTCGAAGGCGGCGTCGACGGCGGCGTGGACGGGTTGCTGGTGTTGCCGTTGCCGGTGTTGTCGCTCGGCGGCGGCACGACCGCGCCGGCCCCGCTGAGCACCTGGTCCAGCGCCTCGTTCAGCGTGGACGCGTAGCCGACCCGGTCGCCGTACCAGACGAGCACCTTCGACAGCTGCGGGTACGACGTGTTGTTCGACGCCCGCTCGATGTAGACGGGTTCGACGTAGAGCAGCGCTCCGCCCAGCGGCAATGTCAGCAGGTTGCCGTAGACGACTGTCGTCTTCTGCTGGGTGAGCAGGTTGAGCTCACGACTGACGTTGTCGGACGTGAGGAACTGCGTCTGGATCTGCTGCGGGCCCTTCGCGTCCTGACTGAGCTGCAGGACGCTGATCTTCCCGTAGTTGTCCGGGTCGGAGCCGACCGAGACGTGGGCCGCCATGAACTCGCGGTTCTCGCGCACCAACGGGCTGGTCAGCTGGAAGCGGACCTTGCTCGGGTCGCTCGGGTCACCCGCGAGGACGTAGAACGGCGGCTGGGCGTCCCGGCGCTTGCTCGCCGCGTCGCGCTGGGCGTCGGCCGTCGTCACGTTGTCGATCGTCGGGTCCTGCGGCGGCGCCCAGTAGGCGACACCGGAGTAGAAGTCCGACGGCGACGAGACGTGGTACTTCGACAGGATCTGCCGCTGCACCTTGAACAGGTCCTCGGGGTAGCGGAAGTGCTGACGCAGCTCGTTCGAGATCTCGCTGCCCGGCTTCACCGTGTTCGGGAAGACGCCCATCCACGCCTTGAGGACCGGGTCCTTGTCGTCGATCTGGTACAGGTTCACCGAGCCGTCGTAAGCGTCCACAGTGGCCTTGACCGAGTTGCGGATGTAGTTGACGGGCTTGTTGACCTGCGAGATGACGACGCCGTCCGCGGTGAGCGAGTCGTTCGTCGCGTCACCGAGCTGGGTGCGCTGCGCGTACGGGTAGTTCTCCAGCGTGGTGTAGCCGTCGACGATCCACGTGATGCGGCCGTTGACGACGGCCGGGTACGGGTCGCTGTCCACCGTGAGCCACGGGGCGACGGCCTGCACGCGGTCCCGCGGGGTGCGCTTGAACAGGATCTTCGACTCGTCGGCGATCGACTGGTTGAAGAGGATGTTCCGCTCGCCGTAGTACGCCGCGAACGCCAGCTTGTTGATCAGGCTGCCGATCGGGACGCCACCGGTGCCGGTGTAGGTGTAGGACTTGGCGTCGGTGTCGTACTCCGCCGCCGAGCCGGCCGGGCGGCCGCCGACGATCGAGTAGTCGTTCTGGCCGAACAGCTCGCCGTAGTAGGTGCGCGGCTGGTCGACCTTGATGCCGTTCGGCACGTTGCCGACGTCGCCGTTGGACTTGACCTCACCGGTCTTGAAGTCCGGGTAGCCGCCGTTGGACTCGTCGGCGACCGCGTTCACCTTGTTCGCCTCGGCGTAGACGAAGCCGTTGCCGTGCGTGTAGATGAGGTGCTGGTTGATCCAGTCGCGCTGGCCCTGCGGCAGGCTGTCGAGCTTGAGCTCGCGCACCGCGACGATGTAGTCGCGGAGCTTGCCGTCCACTGTGTACCGGTCGACGTCGAGCTTGTTCGGGAAGCCGTAGAACGGCCGCAGCTGCTGGAACTGCGTGAAGGTGCGCGAGAGCACGGCCGGGTCGAGCAGGCGGATGTTGCCCAGGGTGGCCGCGTCGTTGGTCTTGATCTGATCGTTGGTGACGTTCTGCTTGCCGTCGTACGGCTTCGTCTCGACCTTGTCGTCGGTCAGCCCGAACGACTGCCGCGTCGCCGCGATGTTGCGGGTGATCGACTCGGCTTCCTTCTGGATGGCGTTCGGCTTGACCGAGAACTGCTCCAGCACCGCGGGCCACGCGGCGCCGACGAGCACGCTCGACAGCACCAGCAGCACGGTCGCGATGGCGGGCAGCTGCACGTTGCGCATGAACGCGCCCGCGAAGAACGCCACGGCGCAGAACACCGCGATGCAGAGCAGGATCAGCTTGGCGGGCAGCACCGCGTTGAGGTCCGTGTAGCTCGCGCCGACGAACTTCTCGTTCTCGTGCAGCAGCAGCGTGTACCGGTCGAAGAAGTACGCGACGGCCTTCAGCAGCACGAACGTGCCGGCGACGAGCGCCAGGTGCAGCCGCGCGGGACCCGAGAGCTGACCGCCGCGACCGGCCAGCCGGATGCCGCCGAACAGGTAGTGCGCGATCACGGCGCCGATGAACGACACCGCCGTGGTGATGAACAGCCACGACAGCAGCCACTCGTAGAACGGCAGCTGGAACGCGTAGAAGCCGATGTCGTGCCCGAACTGCGGGTCCGTCACGCCGAACGGCTGCGAGTTGAGGAACAGCTGGATCTGCTGCCAGTCGTTCTGCGCCGACGCGCCCGCGATGAGCCCCACGAACACGGGGATGCCGATCGCGAACAACCGCATCCGCCGCATCACGACCGTGCGGTAACGCGCCACCGGGTCGTCCGGCCCGGACACCGGCACGAACACGGGCCGGGCGCGGTAGGCGAGGAAGAGGTTGAGCGCGACGACGCCACCGACCACCGCGCCGACGGCCACGAACAGCCCCAGGCGGGTGAGCAGCACTGTGCTGTAGACGTCGCGGAATTTCACCTCGCCGAACCACAGCCAGTTCACGTAGGTGTCGAGCAGCCGCGATCCCGTGATGAGACCGAACAGGAGCACAACACCCACGATGAGCAGTATTCGGCTGCGTCGGGACAGTTTCGGCAGTCCGACCGGAGGCCGTGTGGCCACGAGGCACGCTCCTGGATCGCGGTAAATCGATACGTACGTTTAGTCCAACTCTACGGACGACGCCCTGGGTTCCCGTGAAGTCCGCAGTCTTACGATGACACGCGTGTCAGCGAGTGAAACGCCAGCGGTCATCCTCCCCACGGTCGCCCGTGAGGTCGAACAGTTCGTCGGGTCGGGCGGCTGGGAGCAGCCACCGCAACTGTTCGCCCTAGTGGCCACCTCGGATCTGCTCGCCCAGCAGCCGGAGCTGGCCGACCAGCTCGACCCGGAGGCGAGCCCGCTGACCCCGATCGCGCAGGACTCCCTGGAGGGCGACCTGGGCGACGCGCTGGCGGGCATCGAGTGGCCCCCGGTCGTCACCGGCTGCGCCCTGGCCCAGGAGATCGTCGTCCTGCCCCCGGAGGCGGAGACCGAGCTGAGCCACGGCGAACTCGACGACGAGGCGGCCCGCAAGTTCGCGGCCGAACACCCGTCCCGCCGCGAGGCGCGCCTGGTCGCCGCGGTGCTGCGCGACGGCTCGGTCTCCTGCGTGCTGAGGCTGCGCGGCACGGTCGAGGTGCCAGAGGAGGTCGTCGAGCACCCCGAGCTGGCGCCCAACCTCACCGACGCCCTGCTCGCCACGCTGCGGCCCTAGTCCTCACGCCCCCAGGCTGGCACAACCCCGGCACGAGCTCGCGCCGGGGTTGTCAAGTCGTTGCGCGCTGTTCGCGGCGAGCGGACACCGGACCACGCCGCCGAGCGATCCCGTCGCGCTGGCGTCTCAGGAGAACGAGTCCTCCAGCCGGCCAGCGAGGCCGGCTGGACGCTTGACGTGCGGTGAGCGGGGACCGGGTCCCCGCTCACCGAGTCAGCACTTCGGCGTTTCCTTGCCCGCGTTCAGGGCCTCCAGCGACGAGACCGCGTCCGTCAGGGTGTCGACCTTGATCAGCTTGAGGCCCTCGGGCGTCTGCTGCTTCGCCTCGTTGCAGTTGGCCGCGGGCACGAGGAACGCCTCCGCGCCCGCCTCCTTCGCGGCGACCATCTTGAACGCGATGCCGCCGATCGGGCCCACCTTGCCGTCGCCCGCGATCTCGCCGGTGCCCGCGATGGCCTTGCCGCCGTTCAGCTCGCCCGGCGTCAGCTTGTCGACGATCGCCAGCGCGAAGATCAGGCCGGCCGAGGGGCCGCCGACGTCGGACAGGCTGATCTTGATCTTGAACGGCACGTCGGCGCGGTCCACCGGCGAGATGCCGATGAAGCCCGCCGGGCGGCCGTCGTCGCGGGTGCCGAGGGTGAGCTGCGTCGACTGGGAGGTGCCGTCCTTCTCGAACGCCACCTCGATGCGGTCACCCGGCTTGGTGTTCTCCAGCGCCGAGCTGACGTCCGCGGCGCTCTGCACCTGCTTGCCGTTGACCGAGATGATGCGGGCGCCGAGCGGGATCACGTTCTCCGCCGGGCTGCCCTTGGTGACCTGGTTCGCGATCACCATGCCCGGATACTTCAGGTAGTGCAGGGCGGCGACCTCGGCGGCGGTCTGCGACTCGCTGAACGCCCGCTCGTTGTTCTCCTGCACCTCCTGCTCGGACTCGCCGGGCTTGAAGAACTCCTCGCGCGGGGCCAGCGCGTAGCGGCCGGACAGCCACAGGCCGAGCGCGCCGAACAGCGAGACCTCGTCGGTGAGCGAGACCGTCGTCATCCGCAGGGTCCCCTTGGTGGGGAACGTGTCCTGGCCGTCGACCGCGACGACGTCGGTGTCCTTGACCTTGCCGAGCACGTCGTAGGTCGGGCCGGGGCCCAGCGCGACGTACGGGACTCTGGCGAAACCGCCGAGCAGTCCGAGCGCCGCCACCACTAGGAAGCTGACGATCAGCGTCCACGTCCGGCGGGTCAGTCCGCGTTCCCTCGGCGGGAGCGCGGGCGGGGGTGCGGTCGTGACGGTTTCACTCACGGCTGAACAGCGTACGACCATGTCTATCCGCGTACGGTAGAGGCATGAGTGACGTGCCGTTCGGGTTCAGCCCGCACGACCCCGACGACAAGAGCGGGAAGCCGGGAGACAACCCGTTCGACTTCAGTCAGCTGGGCAACATGCTCAGCCAACTGGGCTCCATGCTGAGCAACGCGGGGTCGTCGAGCGGGCCGGTCAACTACGACCTCGCCAAGCAGATCGCGTTCCAGCAGCTGTCCTCGACGACGACCACGATCGGGTTCGGCGCCGACCAGTCGAGCGCGGTCACCGACGCCGTGCACCTGGCCGAGATGTGGCTCGACCCGGTCACGTCACTGCCCGCCGGCACCCGCACGACCCAGGCGTGGACCGCGCGCGACTGGATCGAGCGCACCATCCCGACCTGGCAACGCCTGTGCGACCCGGTCGCCCAGCGCATGTCCGGCGCGTGGGTCGAGGCGATGCCCGCCGAGGCCAAGCAGGCCGCCGGACCGCTGCTGGCCATGCTCGGCCAGATGGGCGGCATGGCCTTCGGCTCGCAGCTCGGCAACGCCCTGGCGCAGCTCGGCTCCGAGGTCCTCACCTCGACCGACGTCGGCCTGCCGCTCGGCCCCGAGGGCACCGCGGCCCTGCTGCCGGCGAACATCGAGAAGTTCACCGAGGGCCTCGAGCGCCCGGCGTCCGAGGTGATGGTGTTCCTCGCTGCCCGCGAGGCCGCGCACCAGCGCCTCTTCACGCACGTGCCGTGGCTGCGGCAGCGCCTGCTCGACACCGTCGAGGAGTTCGCCAAGGGCATCAAGGTCGACACGTCGGCCCTGGAGCAGCTCGCGGGTCAGATCGACCCGTCGAACCCCGCCTCCATCGAGGAGGCCATGGGTTCGGGCCTGCTCGAACCGCAGACGACCCCGGAGCAGAAGGCCGCTCTGGAACGGCTGGAAACCCTCCTCGCTCTCGTCGAAGGCTGGGTCGACGTCGTGGTCGACGCCGCCGTGGCCGACCGCCTGCCCGGCGCGCCGGCCCTGCGCGAGACGCTGCGTCGCCGCCGCGCCTCCGGTGGCCCCGCCGAGCAGACGTTCGCGACGCTCGTGGGCCTGGAGTTGCGCCCCCGCAAGCTGCGGGCCGCCTCCGCGCTGTGGAAGCTCATCGGCGACCAGCACGGCGTCGAGGTGCGCGACAGCGTGTGGGAGCACGCCGAGCTCGTCCCGACCGCCGCGGACCTGGACGACCCGCTGGAGTTCGCCGAGCGCCTGACGAACACCCGCAAGGCGCTGGAGGACCCGATCGCCGAGCTGGAGCGCACCATGCGCGAGGCCGAGGGCAAGTCCGAGGGCGAGGACAAGCCCGACCAGGCCTGATCGGCCCCTGAACGACGCGAAAGCGCCCGGCGAGCACACCCTCGCCGGGCGCTTTCGCGTTCAGGTCCGATTCAGTCCTCGGTGATCCCTAAGCCTGCGGCGGCCGAGAGACCCTCCAGATAGCCCATGGCCCGCTCGGTCTTCGGGTAGCGGTGGACCCACTCCCAGAAGTCCTTGCCGTGTCCTGGGACGAGCAGGTGCGCCAACTCGTGCACCAGCACGTAGTCGAGCACCCACGGCGGCACGTCGCGCAGCCGTTCGGACACGCGGATCGTGCCCTCGGTCGGCGTGCACGACGCCCACCTGGTGCGCATGGGCGGCACCCAGCGCACGCTCGCGGGGTCCGCCAACGAGTCCAGGTAGCGCGCCGAGAGCTCGGCGCACCGCGCCATGAGCGCCTCATCCGATGTGCGCGCAGGAGACTTCCTGCGCGTCTCGCTGCGCTGGAGGCGGCTCAACATCTCCGCCACCCAGTGCTTCTCTTCCCCCTTGGTCATCCGTGCCGGTAGGAGGACGACGACGGTGTCACCCTCCCGGTACGCGCTGACCATGCGGCGGCGCCGGGGGCTCCGCCGCACTTCCACCCGCGGTTCGGCCATGGAGTCACCGTAAACGCCGCCACCGACAATTTTCCGCCCCCAACCGGCGGCAGGCTCGCACCCGGCGGGTGAAGTTCCACCGAACGGCGGCTGGACACGCGCGGAATCGACATGCGCGGTTTCGCACGCTTGCGGAGGTACCGTCGCGCCAAGGTCCCCGAGTGTGTCCGCACTCACAACTGCAAGGGAGGGGCTGTGGCCGAGTCCTACAACGGCTATTGCGTCAAGTGCCGCGAGAAGCGGGACTTCGACGGCAACGTCGAGGAGACCAATGGTCGGCGCATGGCGAAGGGCACCTGCCCTGTCTGTGGCACGAAGATGACGCGGATCCTCGGCAAGGCCAAGGTCTGACGTTTTGGCTGGCAGGGGGCCTCGCCCCCTGCCAGTCTGTACCGCTGTGGAGACAAGACCCAGAGTGCGCGCCGGACTGGCCGTGGTCCGCAGATCCGCCGGTGTCGTGCAGGTCGGAACGGACCCGAAGCACGCCCTGGTGATCGACTCGCTGTCCGACGCGCTGGTCGACGAGCTGATCAATCTCGATGGCCGGCTCACCGTCGCTGAACTGGGTGAAAAGCTGAAATCCCGAGGCGACGACCTCACCCGCTTGAGTGAAGTTCTCGAATCGCTCGATCAGGCAGGACTGCTGGAGTCCGGTTCCCCCGCGAAGAGCGGGACGGCCGCGGTGCACGGGTCGGGACACCTTGCTCTCTCAATTACTTCGCTTCTAGCGGAATCCGGCGTGCAGCTGGCGCACAACGCCGATTTGACCGTTTTGGCGGCGACGCTCGTCCCCGACCCGAACCTCGTGAGCACGCTGATGGCGTTCCGCACGCCGCATCTGGCCGTGCGCGTGCGTGAGGGTGTGGCCATCGTGGGGCCGTTGGTGCTGCCCGGTCGTTCGTCGTGCTTGAACTGCGCGGACCTGCACCGCACCGACCAAGATCCGCAGTGGCCCGAGATCGCGGCCCAGCTGGTGGGCAGGCCGGCCTCCTACGACGTGCTGTTCGCGTCGGGAACGGCGGCGCTCGCCGTGGCGCAGATCCTGGAGTCGCTGAACTACGTCACGGGCCGCGACCAGGCTCCTCCGCCCGTGGTGAACGCCACCGTCGAGCTCGACCTCGCGACCGGCGTCGCTGAGAGGCGAAGCTGGTATCCGCACCCTGACTGTCAGTGCTCCGCACATAACATGGCCGAGTGACCGAGATTCCGCGCAAGGCCGTGCAGCGCACCGCCAAGCTGGCGAGCCTCCCGCTCGGGGTGGCAGGCCGGGTTGTCGGCGGCTGGGGGAAGCGACTGACCGGACGCGCGGCCGACGAGGTCAACGCCGAGGTGACGGCCAAGACGGCGGAGCAGGTGTTCGCGGTGCTCGGCCAGCTCAAGGGCGGCGCGATGAAGTTCGGCCAGGCGCTGAGCGTGTTCGAGGCGGCGGTCCCGGACGAGCTGGCGGCCCCGTACCGCGAGGCGCTGACGAAGCTGCAGACCGCAGCCCCGCCGATGCCCGCCCGCACCACGCACCGCGTGCTCGCCGAGCAGCTCGGCACGTCCTGGACGAAGCGCTTCCAGTCGTTCGACGACGACCCGGCCGCCTCGGCCTCGATCGGCCAGGTGCACCGCGCGGTGTGGCACGACGGCCGCGACGTGGCGGTGAAGGTCCAGTACCCCGGCGCCGACGAGGCCCTGCGCGCCGACCTGAAGCAGCTGCTCCGGTTCTCCCGCCTGCTGCAGGCGATCATGCCCGGCACCGACGTGCGCCCCCTGCTGGAGGAGCTGCGCGACCGGTACCTGGAGGAGCTCGACTACCGCGACGAAGCCGCGAACCAGCGCACGTTCGCGAAGGCCTTCGAGAACGACCCGCACGTGCTCGTTCCCCGCGTCATCGCCTCGGCCCCCAAGGTCATGGTGACGGAGTGGACCTCGGGCGTGGGCCTGTCGAAGATCATCCGCGACGGCTCCGCCGAGGACCGCGACCTGGCGGGTCAGCTCCTGGCCGAGTTCCACTTCTCGGCCCCCTCCCGCTCGGGCCTGCTGCACGCCGACCCGCACCCCGGCAACTTCATGCTGGGCGACGACGGCCGCCTGCGCGTGATCGACTTCGGCGCCGTGGCCCGCCTCCCCGACGGCCTCCCGAAGACCCTGGGCCTGATGACCCGTCTGGCCCTCGACAGCCGCTCGGCCGACCTGGTCGAACTCCTGCGCACCGAGAACTTCATCCGCGAGGGCATGGAACTGCACGGCGAGGACGTCCTCGGCTACCTGGCCCCGTTCGTGGAGCCGCTGCGCACCGAGTCGTTCCACTTCACCCGCCGCTGGCTCCAGTCCCAGGCAGAGCGGGTGGGCGACCTCCGCAGCCCGGACTCACAGACGGGCCGCTCCCTGAACCTGCCGCCGCAGTACCTCCTGATCCACCGCGTGACGATGGGCGCCACCGGCATCCTCTGCCAACTCGACGCCCACGTGACCGCGCGCGAAATCGTGGCCCGCTGGCAACCAGGATTCGACGACTGACGCGGCCCGCTGACTTGGCCGAGCAACTCGGACGAGTGAACAACCCCCAAGTTATCCACAGGTTGGCCTCAGCCCCACTTCACCACCCCGGCTGTGGTCCACGATGGCTCCATGACCTCAGTCGCCACCACCGCTGACCTGCGCAAATCCGGCCTCTCCGCACGAGCGATCCTGCACGCCTGCACCCCGTCGGGCCCCTGGCAAAAGCTGCTGCCCGGCGTAGTCCTGACCACTTTGTCCCCACCGACCCGCCTGGACCGCCTGCGAGCAGTCCTCTCCTTCGTGGGCCTCTCTGCGGTGATCACGGGAGCCGACGCCCTGATCCGCCAAGGCGCCTCACTCCCCCTCCCCCGCCACATCCACGTGCTGGCAGGAACGAACGCACGCCGAGCCCACCCGTGGATCCTGCTGGAACGAACAACCCGCCCTCCCGAGGTAGTCGAACGCCACGGCCTACGCCTGGCCGCGCCGGCCAGAGCCGCCCTGGACCTGGCCCGCCGAGAAACGAACCCACGAGCGGTTGTCGAGATCCTCGACGCCGTGGTGGACGCCCGCCTGTGCACGCCACGCGACCTGCGAGAGGAACTAGAGGCAGGCTGCCGCCGAGGAACAGCCCTGGCCAGACATGCCTTAAGCCACCTCTACCCACCGTGACGCCCAGCCCTGCAGACCGATGGCGGCGACGGCCCAGACAGAGGGAGGTGGGCGCTGCTAGCGGCCAAGGCTGAAGCGACCCGAGGTGGGTAGAGGCCAGGGCCAGCGGCGGGCAACTGAGGCAGGCAGAGGCGCGCGGCCTTGATCAGCCCGGCCATCCTGGCGGCGGGCCAGGGCTGAGGCCGCCCCCAGGTTGGGCCGGGTCTGCGGGCGACCGGGATGGGCCGGGGTCTGCGGGCGACCGGGGTGGACAGAGGCCGGGGCCTGGGGGCGATGGTTGCTGGGTTCGCAGGTGATTGCCAAGGCCCAAGCCGTAGCTGGAAGGAGATGACGCAAGGGCCGGCGGCCGGTGCAGTGCCAGCCGCGAATGGCGCACCCGACCACAGTCGCCGACGCAAGGCGACCACCGTCGCAAGCCAGGCGCGCGCTCTCAACCGGCAGCCGTCAACGCAAAGCCAGCCACCTACGAGTCCTGGCACGCGATGCCGAAGGCGAGCCCGAACGGGCTGATGCCCGCCACAGAGCCGGTTACGCCGCTCATGGCGATTGGGGCTTGACTTTGGGTGCGAGGTGCTAGCTTCTCGAGCTCGGCCGGGCGCTTTTCAGCCCGGCCTTTTCCGGCCGACCAGCGCCTCGCAAGGGCCCCGAAGTCAAGCCCCAATCGCAACGCCCAGGGTCTTTCGTCGAGACCCGCGCAACCAACCCTCGCAACCGCAGCCCAACCAACAAAACGCAACCAACCCCGCTGGAACGCGACATCCCAACGAAACCGGCACCACGCAAACCGGCAGGTCAGCGCCAGTACTCGTCAGGCAACTTGCCCTCGATGTCCCGAACGTGGGTCTTGGCGCAAACGTGACACAACCACCGCACCCCACCCCCAACCCGTTCCGAAGACCAAGCCAAGAACTCCAACTCAGAAACGGAGCCCCGTCCAACCCCACACCGATAACAAGAGGCGACCGACAAATCCCCCAAGCTCACCGCCGCCGCCCAACATGAACGGTGTCGGTCTCGAGCAGAAACACGTCCTCCCGAGCCCCGACGAACTCCGAGTCGGAGGGGTTGAGCAGCCGGCGCAGAGCCTCACGGTCGGAAGGATGCAACTGCGGCCCGGCGACCTCGCCCAACCAGGTCAGCCGGTCGACGGCCCAGTCCCGCACCAGCTGCTTGGCCGGAGCCGGATGGTCGACCACGAAGCTGAAGGCGCTGATCTCCCCGAGACCGGCGTCGGCCAGGGCGACGTTCCACCCGACGGGCAGGCGGACCGAGCCGGTCATGTTCTCGCGCATCGACACGAACCACGAGGCGCGGGCAGCGGCGAGTCGGTCCTGGAGGCCGGGGGTGCCGACGCCCAGGTCCCACGGCAGGAAGCGGGTCTCGAGGCCGCCCTCGGCCAGCGCCAGCCAGCCGCCGGGTGCCAGTGCCGCGACCAGGCGGCGGACGCCTCGTTGCTGGTCGGGGAGGTGGTGGACGACTCGGGAGCCCCAGATGAGCTCGACCGGGCCGGCGAAGGTCAGCGGGTCTTCCGCGGCCAGGTCGGCTAGCACCGGCTTGATCTGCACGAGGCCGTCGGCCTCGGCACGGGCCGCGGTGCAGGCTGCGTCCAGGAGTTCCGGGGTGGCGTCGACCAGGACCAGGACGCCGCCGCCGTGCTCGCGCAGGGCCGCCACGAGGGGGACGCTCATGGTTCCGGCGCCGCAGCCCACGTCCATCACGACCGGGGAGTCGGGGAGCGGTTCCACCAGTCTGCGCGCCACCGCCTCCAGGGCTTCCTCCTGCAGGGAGCCGTAGCGCCTCATCGCGTGGAGGCGGGATGACCAGTCGATTCCGTCGTGAGTGTGGTGCGGCACAAAGGGAACGGTACGGAGGAACGGCGAAGGCCGCCATCCACCTTCTCGTGGATGACGGCCTCAGCTCGTGACTGTCAGAGGTCGAAGCGAGCCGCTCTGCGTCCCGCCCATCGCGACAACCTGCGCCAACGTTGCGCTGTCGCGAGGCGGTTCGCCACGCGTTGCTCTTCAGCGAACCTCTGGGCTTCTTGTATTCGTATTCGCACGAGTTCTTCGTTCAGAGACATGGGAGTCAGGCCCTCGTTCAGGTAGGCGGGCATTGCGCTGTGGTTGAGCTGCGAGGTGTTCACGCCGCCGACTCCGTCCTGCTGGCCGGAACAACTGCCGCGTCCTTGCGCGGACGGCCACGCGGCCGCTTCCGCGCGATGACGACACCACGCTCGAAGATCTCTCCACCCCAGACGCCCCACGGCTCGTGACGCGCGATCGCGCCGGCGAGGCACTCGGCGAGGACCGGGCAGGTCCCGCAGAAGGACTTCGCCTTCTCCAGGTCAGCTGGAGCGTCGGCGAACCAGAGGTCGGGGTTGTGGGTGCGGCAGGGGATGTCGAGCCCCTCCGCGAGGTCCGGAAGTGTCTCGCCCGTGAGCGGGACAGTCGCCGTCAACATCAGGTGTTTCTCCTTGTGTGGGGTACTGCAAAAACACGAAAGCCGCGGACTCTGTGCGAGTCCGCGGCTTTCGTGAGCCTGGTGGTCCTTCGACCCCTCTATGGGGTCGGCAGGAGCCTTCTCACTTGATGCGCGGACAGCGCATTCGTGTAGTTGTGGACGTCATCGATGACCGGCAGCGCGATGGGCTGCTCGTTGCGCAGTTCGGCGCCGGCCAGGGCTGCACTGCCGCCCCGCAGAGCGGTGCCGCGCTCGCGTCCCTTGAAGCCCACCGGCTTCAGGGCAGAGCTCTGCCACATCGCTTGGGCGGAGGCAGACGCGCAGAGGCCCTCGGTCAACGGGAGGCCGAGCGCGCGCGAAGTCAGTGAGAGCTTCACAACGGTCACCTCCGACATAGAGAGCTCTGCTGCTGAGAGCTAGAGCGTGTGTAGTAGTTCTTCTTCCCCAGACGGGTCCTCCGGACCCGGCATGAGCAGGTTATGACCCCGTACCTGAGGCTCGCAACCTATTTAACGAAACTTGTCCCGATCAGGTGGCGGAGTACCCGACACCGGCTCGGACCAGGCTCAACACGTCGTCACCGAACTTATCAAGCTTGGAGGCGCCGATGCCCGAGATCGCGACCAGTCCGGCCGAATCCGTGGGTCGCTGCTCGGCGATCGCCATCAGGGTCGCGTCGGTGAAGACGACGTACGCGGGCACCTTCAGCTCCCGCGCGCGTCCCGCACGCCACTGACGAAGCGTCTCCAGCAGCTCCTCGTCCACATCGGACGGGCAGGACCTGCATCGGCCGAGCTTGACGGCCTGCGCCTCGACCAGCGTCGACGCGCACACCCGGCAGGTCGGCTTCTCCTTCTTCATGAGAGGTGGCCTGGCCGCGCCCGCAGATACGCGCGCGGCCGGGTGGTTCTCGGGAACGAGGTTGTAGAGGAAGCGGGACCGGCGGCGGTACTTGCGCCCACCGGCCGCGCGCGCCAACGCCCACGACAGCCAGATGTGCTCACGCGCGCGCGTGACACCTACGTAGAGAAGACGTCGTTCTTCTTCGACCTTGGCCTCGTCGCCGTCGGCGTACTGGATCGGCATCGTGCCCTCGACCAAGCCGACGAGGAACACGGCGTCCCACTCGAGGCCCTTCGACGCGTGCAGCGACGCCAGCGTCACGCCTTCGACCGTCGGCGGGTGCTGCGCCTCGGCCCGCATGTCGAGCTCGACGCAGAACCGCGGCAGGTCGGCCTCGGGAGAGGCGGCGGCGAACTCCTCGGCCAGCTCGACCAGGGCGAGCAACGACTCCCAGCGCTCCCGCGCGCTACCACCGGTCGGCGGCTCGTCGGTCAGCCCGACGCGCCCCAGCGTGGACCGCACGACCTCGGGCAGGCTCCCGGCGACCTCGCCGGCCGAGCGCAGCGTGATCATCGCCTGGCGCACCTCGGCCCGCTCGAAGAAGCGCTCGCCGCCGCGCACCAGGTACGGGATGCCGAGCGACGCGAGCGCCTGCTCGTACACCTCGGACTGGGCGTTCACCCGGTAGAGGATCGCGATCTCGGACGCCGCGACGCCCTCGTCGAGCAACGTCTTGATGCGACCCGCGACGGCATCGGCCTCGGCCGGCTCGTCGTCGAACTCGTGGAACCGCGGCTTCGGCCCTTCCGGCCGCTGTCCGATCAACTGCAGCCGCGAGCCCGCCGGACGCCCGCGCGCCCACTTGATCACGTCGTTGGCCAGCTCCACGACCTGCGGCGTCGACCGGTAGTCGCGTTCCAGCCGCACCACGACGGCCTCGGGGAACCGCCGGCCGAAGTTCAGCAGCGGCTGCGGCGAGGCGCCCGCGAAGGAGTAGATGGTCTGGTTCGCGTCGCCGACCACGGTCAGGTCGTCGCGCGCGCCCAGCCACGAGTCGAGCACGCGCTGCTGCAACGGCGTCACGTCCTGGTACTCGTCCACGACGAAGCAGCGGTAGCGGTCGCGGAACTCCTGGGCGACCTCGGCGTTGTCCTCCAGCGCGCCCGCCGTGTAGAGCAGCAGATCGTCGAAGTCGAGCAGCTGCGCCTCGTTCTTGAGCTCCTCGTAGGTCCGGTAGAGCTTCATGATCTGCTCGGCGGGCGCCGGGATGTCCCGCGCGGCGCGGGAGGCGGCGGCCGGGTAGTCCTCCGGCGCCAGCAGCGAGGCCTTCGCCCACTCGATCTCGCTGGTCAGGTCCCTCAGCGCGTCCGACTCGGTCGGCATGCCCAGCCGGTTGGCGGCACGGCCGACGACGCGGATCTTCTGGTCGACGAGCTCCCAGCGCGGACCACCGATGACGCGCGGCCAGAAGTAGCGCAGCTGACGTGACGCGGCGGCGTGGAACGTCACGGCCTGTGCGCCGTGCACGTCCAGAGAACGCAGACGCGTGCGCATCTCCCCCGCGGCGCGCTTCGTGAACGTCACGGCCAGGACCTGCGACGGAGCGACGTGACCGCGTTGGCAGAGGTACGCGATGCGGTGCGTGATGGTGCGCGTTTTGCCGGTACCGGCACCCGCGAGCACGCAGACCGGGCCGCGCGGAGCCTCGACCGCTGCGCGCTGTTCCGGATCGAGACCCTCCAGCAACGCGTCCATCCCGGCAGTCTCGCAGACGGCCGATGCGAGTCTGATACCACCGCGCCGTATCCTGTCCACATGGCTGGTAAGCAGGACAAGGCGGCGGCGAAGGAAGCGGCGAAGGTTCGCCGCGCGGCTTCTCGCGAACGACGCAAGCAGATCTTCGAGGCGTTCAAGATGCAGCGCCGCGAGGACAAGGCGCTCGTGCCGCTGATGCTGGGCGCGGTGCTGGGCGTCACCGCCATCGCCGTGGTCCTCGGCCTGATCTTCAACGCGGTCTGGATGTTCGTGCCGCTGGGCGTCGCGATCGGCGCGCTGCTGGCCGTGATCATCTTCGGCCGCCGCGTCCAGAGCAACGTCTTCCGCAAGGCGGACGGCCAGCCGGGCGCGGGTGCCTGGGCCCTGGAGAACCTGCGCGGCCGCTGGCGCGTCACGCCCGCCGTCGCGAACACCACGCAGCTCGACGCCGTGCACCGCGTGCTCGGCCGTCCGGGCGTGGTCCTGGTCGCCGAGGGCGCCCCGCAGCGGGTGAAGCCGCTGCTCGCGCAGGAGAAGAAGCGCATCTCCCGCGTCGTCGGCGAGACCCCGATCTACGACTTCATCATCGGCACCGAAGAGGGCCAGGTCCCGCTGAAGAAGCTGCAGTCGACCCTGATGAAGCTGCCGCGCAACATCACGGCCGCCCAGGTCGACACCCTGGAGACCCGCCTCGCCGCGCTGGCCAGCCGCGGCCCGGCCCTGCCCAAGGGCCCGATGCCGGCGGGCGCCAAGATGCGCAACGTCCAGCGCGCGATGCGTCGCCGCTGACGCCGAGCCACCGAGCGCCAGCTCCCACCACGTGAAGAGGCCCGCCGCGCATCCCGTGCGGCGGGCCTCTTCACGTCAGGCGCCCCCGACGGCGACCCGCACCGTCGAGTACCTCCTCCGCAACTCCTTGAGCGGCGCGTACTCCGGTGAGTTCCAGAAGTCCTCCACCGCCTGCCTGCTCTCGAACTCGTGGATCACGAGCCTGCGCCACGACCAGTCGCCCTCCAGCACCAGCGGCGCCGCGTCGTCGAGGACGTTGCGCGCGCCTGCCTTCTCCATCAACGGGAACACCGCGTCCACGTACTGCTGGAAGCCCTCGGCGTCGGCGATGTCCGAATCGATCACTACGTAAGCGGTCATGCGACCAACGTAAGGACCAGCTGACGGTCGTCTCCATGTGCAAAACGGCCCGGAACATGCGTGATCAGACCGCACGTAGGGTGAAGTGGTGGACGTCCTCACCGATGTCATCGCCACCATGCGCGTGGGCCGGGCCAAGTTCACCCGCTCGCGCTGGGCCGGTTCCTGGGGTCACCGGTTCGGCCCGTACCCCGGCGCCGGTTTCCACGTCGTCGTGCGCGGCTCGTGCTGGTTGATCACGCGATCGAGCGCGCCGGTGCGGCTCGACGCCGGCGACGTGGTCTTCCTGCCGCACGGCGCCGAACACGGTCTCAGCGACCACCCGGACCGCACCGTCGCCGAACTGCCCCCGGCGCGCGACGAGGACCACGCCCCGGACGACCCCGACGCGCACACGCACCTGGTCTGCGGCGCGTACCGGCTGGACCGCGGCCAGGCGCACCCGTTCCTCCGCGCGCTGCCGGAGGTGGTGCACCTGCGCGCCCGGCCGGGACGGCACCCCGCGTTGCGCGCCGCCGTGGACCTGATCGGCGCGGACGTGGTCGAACGCGAGCCCGGAGCCGGCGCCGCACTGCCCGCGCTGCTCGACCTCCTGCTCGTCTACCTGCTGCGGGCGTGGCTGGAGGAGGAGTCCCTGCGCGTTCCCGGTGCGGGCTGGTGCGCCGCGTTCACCGATCCGGTCGTCGCCACCGCGTTGCGCCACATGCACCGCACCCCCGCGCACGGGTGGACCGTGGGCGAACTGGCCGAGCGGGTGGACATGTCCAGGACGGCCTTCGCCCGCCGGTTCACGACGCTGGTGGGGCAGTCCCCGATCGCGTACCTCACCTGGTGGAGGCTGAGCGCGGGCGCGCGGATGCTGCGCGACGGCGACGAGACGCTGGCCGCGGTGGCCAGGCAGGTCGGCTACACGTCCGAGTTCGCGTTCGCGGCGGCGTTCAAGCGGGAGTTCGGCGCGGCGCCCGGCCGGTTCCGGAGGGCTAGCGGACCTTGATGACCACGGTGCCCGCGGCCTTGTCGTGCAGGCAACGGCCGTCCGCGTCCCAGACCAGCGCCGGGATCAGCGGGAAGATGAGGACGGTGCGCAGCAGCGCGCGCGGCAGGTGCACGAACTGCTTGCCGTCGATCCGCGCCACCCGGAGCCCGAACAGCGCGTGACCGGGCGTGAACCCGAAGAACGCGACCGCGACGGTGGTGATGACGAACCAGGCGAGCAGGCTCCAGTTCTTCGGCAGGTCGGGCTGCGTGAACACCCCGGCGACACCGGCGGCCAGCAGGAAGTCGACGAGGATCGCGAACGTCCGCCGCCCGATCGAGGCGATGGACCCCGGCCCGTCCTTGGGGAAGCCGTGCCGCTCACCGCGCCAGCGCTGTTGCGTGCCGTCGTTCGAGCCTTCACCCGGCGACAGCACTGAGTCGGGTCCTGACAGCCACGAACCGGTCCACCTGCTCACCCCACCAGAGTAAAGCCGTGCTCAACGGGTGAGCACCCGCAGGTCGCCTTGCCCCGTTGGGCGTGCCCGTTAACACTGGCGAAACATCCGAGTGACGGACGGGCAACACCGTCGTCATACGGTCGCTCGTGATGACAAGCCGTTGTCCATAGTCAAGGAGTCGACGAGGGTGTTCAAGAATTCCGACGAGGTGCTGAAGTTCATCACCGACGAGGGCGTCAAGTTCGTCGACGTGCGGTTCAGCGACCTGCCCGGCGTGATGCAGCACTTCACGCTGCCCGCCAAGGCGTTCGACGCTGACGCCATCGAAGAGGGTCTCGCCTTCGACGGCTCCTCCGTGCGCGGCTTCCAGTCGATCCACGAGTCGGACATGCTCCTGCTGCCCGACCTCTACACCGCGCGCCTCGACCCGTTCCGGATCGAGAAGACGCTGATCGTGAACTTCTTCGTGCACGACCCGTTCACGCGTGAGGCGTACAGCCGCGACCCGCGCAACATCGCGCGCAAGGCCGAGCAGTACATCACCGACTCCGGCATCGCCGACACGGCGTACTTCGGCGCCGAGGCCGAGTTCTACATCTTCGACTCGGTGCAGTTCGACACGACCGCCAACTCCGCGTTCCACAAGATCGACGCGGTCTCCGGCTGGTGGAACACCGGCCGTGAGGAAGAGGGCGGCAACCTCGGCTACAAGGTCAAGTACAAGGGCGGCTACTTCCCCGTCACCCCGAACGACCACTACGCCGACCTGCGCGACCAGATGGTCCTCAACATGGAGGCCCAGGGCTTCACCGTCGAGCGCGCCCACCACGAGGTCGGCACCGGCGGCCAGGCCGAGATCAACTACAAGTTCAACACGCTGCTGCACGCCGCGGACGACCTGATGCTGTTCAAGTACATCATCAAGAACACCGCCTGGCAGGCCGGCAAGTCCGTCACCTTCATGCCGAAGCCGCTGTTCGGCGACAACGGCTCGGGCATGCACACGCACCAGTCGCTGTGGAAGGACGGCGCGCCGCTGTTCCACGACGAGAGCGGCTACGCGGGCCTGTCCGACACCGCCCGCCACTACATCGGCGGCATCCTGCACCACGCGCCGTCGCTGCTGGCCTTCACCAACCCGACGGTCAACTCGTACCACCGCCTGGTCCCGGGCTACGAGGCCCCGGTCTCGCTGGTCTACTCCCAGCGCAACCGCTCGGCGTGCGTCCGCATCCCGATCACGGGCAACAACCCGAAGGCCAAGCGCATCGAGTTCCGCTGCCCCGACTCGTCGGGCAACCCGTACCTCGCCTTCTCGGCGATGGTCATGGCGGGCCTCGACGGCGTGAAGAACAAGATCGAGCCGCCGGCCCCGATCGACAAGGACCTCTACGAGCTCCCGCCCGAGGAGGCCCGCGACGTCAAGCAGGTGCCGGCCACCCTCGACGCGGTGCTGGACAACCTCGAGGCGGACCACGAGTTCCTGCTCGAGGGCGGCGTGTTCACGCCGGACGTCATCGACACCTGGATCTCGTACAAGCGCGAGCAGGAGATCGACCCGCTGCGTCTGCGCCCGAACCCCTACGAGTTCGCGCTCTACTACGACGTGTGATCGGCGCAGGGCTTTGACCAGCCGTTTCACCGGTTGAAGCCCCAGCCAGGCCGTCTCCAGGCCGTCCGGTGTGGAGAGGCCGCCGTCAGGCCGCTTCCAGGAGAGGCCGCCTGATCGACCAAGGCCGAGGGCCGGGTGACTGTCTCAGTCGCCCGGCCCTCGGCCTTTGTGTCTTGCCGCCCGCTACGGAGCAACTCTCCTAGTGTGCCCACATGCCTAACCCTTGGGTACTTCTTGCCGGAGCGGCGGCCGCAGTCCTTGCTGCGATGTTCGCCCTGATTGGCGTCCACTACGGACAGTGGCTGCAAACTCAACGGGAACGAGAGAACCGCGCGGAGTTGTGGAAGCGCGAAGATCGCCACCGGTTCACGATGCACAAGAGCGAGCTGTACTCCAACCTGATCGGCAGCCTTGACCGCTGGCTCAAGGACCTCAAGGCCGTCAACGTAGATCAACTCTCGAACAACTCCGGACAGCGGAATAGCATCGATCAGTGGCTCAACTGGATCAATGCGCCGCACGATGAGATCGAACCCAGGCGGAATGTTGACATTCTCGTTGGCCGGGTACGGCTTGTCTCCCAACAGATGTGGCAGAGAGTTGATGATCAAGTCGATTTGATGGATGTAGCCACCTTCGAGCTTGCTTCCGGTGGCGACGAGGCCGACTTTGACTTGCCCGCAATCGAACGGAGTCTGCAAGCATTGGCAGACTCGATGAGGGCTGAGCTCAACGGAGAGGACAGCAACTGACCTCAACGGGCCAGGCACCCCTAGGCCACCACAGATGCACATGCCTGAAGTCATCTCGCGGACGCCATTCCTTTATCTATCGCCAACCGAGCCCGCTCGAAGCTCGACGGCATCAGGTGGGTGTAGACCCGGAGCGTGAACGCCGGGTCAGCGTGGCCGAGGAACTCCGCCAGCGACCTGATGCTGATGCCCTGCTCCAGGAGCATCGACGCGAAGAAGTGCCGCAGCGCGTGGAAGCCTTCCGCGCGTCCGGGGGCAAGCACGCCGGCTTCTACAAGCGCGGGCTTCCACACGTGGTGGTTGAACGAGTGCCGGTAGATCTGTTTCGACTCCCGCGTGTAGATCAACAGCGGCACCGTCACGAGCTTGCCGTCAGGAGTCCCCCACGGCAGCGTGATCGGAAGCGGCTCGAACTTCTGAACGTGCGCGTCGATCGACTTCCCCAGGCTGCTGGCCAGAGGTACGTCCCGAGTCTTCCCATGCTTCGGCGGAGCAAAGATCATCTTGCCGCGCACGATCTTGATCTGACGTACGACGTGAAGGACACCCTCCGACTCATCCACGTCGTCCGGCGAGAAGCCGAAGACCTCTCCCTGCCGCAGGCCTGCACCCGCGCCCAGGTCCACGCCGACGCGGTACCGCTCTCCGATCGAGGACCGGACCGCGTGAACTCGTTCGGGCTCCCAAGGAACGATCTTCGGGTACTCGCCACGTGGCTTCTTCACGGACTTGGCGTTGCACGGGTTCTTGCGGATGCGCTCGTCATCCACGGCCGCCGTGAAGATTGCTGAAACGTTGGCGAAGATCGTTCGACGGTAGGTCTCCGCCAGGCCCTTCTTCTGGAGCTTGCGGTCCCACGTCTGGATCGTGGACGGCAGGATCACGCGCAGTTCGTCGTCCCCGAAGTATGGGAAGACGTGGAGCTTGAGCCGGATCTCAACCTGCTCACGCGTCGACTCATCGAACGTCTGCCCGTCGAGCCAGTGTTCCTCCGCGTATTTCCTGAACGCGATCTTCCCGGCGTCGGGGTCGAGGTACGTCCCCTTGTTCTTGTCGTTCTCCATCTCGTGCAGAAAGGCTTCCGCCGCAGCCTTCTGGCGATCGGGAAACGACTTCGTTCGCTCACCGCCGCCCGGCAACGGGATGCGCACCTTGTAGCGCAATCCCTTGCCATGCAAAGAAGTCTTCTCTCGCACGCCGTCCTTGACGGTCCACCAGCGGTCTTGGATGTGGCCCATGACAGTCTTCTCCCCTTGTTCGAATTCGAGTGCTGTCAGGCCGCTTCAGCGCTGCTGAACCACTCGCGCACCTTGGCCGGGTCCCAACGAAGGTGTTTGCCCACCCGACGTGCAGGAGGGCCGTAGTGCTTGGTCCGCCACCCACGAATCGTGTGCACAGGCACCCCGAGGAAGGCCGAGAGGTCTTCCACTGTCCATAGCGGTTCGACGTTCGACATGAGATCCCCCCGGATCAAGCCGCTTGTACCGAAGTTGCTGAAACATCTGGCGCAGGGCGAGGCAGGACGGCCAGGACGGCTTGCGCCTGGTCGTACTCCGCCTTCCACTTGAGCCGTTGCGCGACCATCTGCATGAGCAGTTCGGCGCGGCCGGGAACGTGCGGGTCACCCGCTTGAACCGGCGACCACATCAGCCGCGTCCGGTCGGTCTCCTGCTTGGCGATGCCTGCCGCCGCAAGGGCTTCCTTGACGAAGGCCGCACGGTCGGACTTGTGTTCGGCGAGGGTCTTCCCCGACCAACGCCGTGACACGAGCACACGCCGGCCGGGCAAGCCGAGCGTCTCCCTTCGATGTGCTTTGGACCGGCAGCGACCCGGAGCCATCCGGGAGTGAGCGCCCTTGGGCTGAACCCCGTAGGCCAGCCAGACCGCGCACCGGTCCGAGCAAGGCGTGACAGCCAGCTCTGCCGCCAACCGGTCAGCATGATCGGAGGCCCGAGACGACGCGTCCGCGTGCACCACCTCGGAGATCGACTTGACCAGGTACTTGGTCAGGTAGCCGATGTGGCGTCCGGCTTCCTCGCTGCCGCCGAGGATTCCCTTGGAGTGGACCTGTGCACCGAACTCAGCCACGTGTGCCGGAGCGTCGAGATCAGCGACAGCATCAGCCCACGGCGTGAGCTGTACGCGCGTCTCCGGGTCCACGAACCCCATCAACTGCGAGTCCCACACCGGCATCTGGTCGCCGCTGTACTTGATCTCGTCGTGGCTGGGCCACCACACCTGGAGGTAGGTGGCCGCCGTGACTTCGCGGATGACCCGATGCGGGATCGCGCCCCTCACCGCGAAGTGCGCGTGAGGCGTGATCCGCTTCTGAGGCTCGACCGTGCCGAAGTACTGCGCGTCGAACCCGACGACCCGCCGCAGGTTCTGCCACCACCGGTCGACCAGCGACGCGAAGTGCACCGCGTCCCGAGCAGCACGGCGGTAGTCGTACGTCGACGGATCGACCGGGGAGCCGTCCTCGCGCACCTTGCCGTAGGTGTCGAGGGTGAGCGTGACGAAGGTGGACGGCCGGTACTTGCCCGCGAACTCCCTGCCCACCGTGCGCTTGTCCACCTTGCGCCGAGGCAGGTTGGGGGCGTCCTGACGTCGGCGCGTGGACCGAATCGGAGCTGTTTTCGCAGGTAGATCGACCGATGGAAGGTTGCCGCGGACACCCTCCCCACGCAGGTCAGCGTCCGCTTCCCGGATGGCTTCCCGCAGGTCATCGACCTGGTCCAACGCACCTTCTGCCGCCGCCTTCCGGTACTCCGCCGTCAGGTCCGAGCGGTACGTCACCAACTCGACCTGGTCAGTTGAAGGCGCTTCCCGTTCGGCTACGGGCTCGTGGTCGAGGTGCCAGCCCTCTCGACACTGGGCCATGCGGGACTTGCGGTTGCGGTCCGCGCAGGCCTGGCACTTGCTCGCCTGAGTGGAGTTGCACCGCACCGCGACGATGCGCACTTCTCCGGTGTCGAGGTCAACCACCTCACGGACCACAGGCCGGGTGCACACGCCGTGGTGTTCCGCAGCCGCCTTCACCACGTCTAGCGTGAGCGGCAACCGTGCCCGCTCAGCCGACCTCATGCCCGCAACATCAAGCGGCACAGCAGGAACGACGTTAACAGCGTCTGTAGTGGACTGTTCGTTGGTCATCACGCCGCCATCCCTTCCGTGCCGTCCGGACGTCCGGGGAACTCGTGGACCGTCGCGTCCTCTGCGGTGAAGAACAGGGCCAGCTCGACCAGGTCCGCGTCCGTGACGTGGAAGGCCCGAGCCCGCTCCGGTTCCCGGCGGCCGTCTTGCTTGACCCAGGCGACACCGGGGGTGTTCTCGCTGATCTCATGAGCCGCCGCACCGCGCTGCCTGACGCCGTCGCCCAGGACCATGTCCACCTGAACCGGCTCATCGAGCCGCAGCGCAACGCGCGTGGTGAAGAGGTGCCGGAACCCGACGATTTCCTTGCGCGGGTCCTGGACCAGAGCGACGACCGCAAACCCAGGAGCGCGTCCCTGCGAGGTGATCGTCTGCACCGCCCGAGCAGCTCGATCCCGCAGGTTCTTGTCCGTTTGGTAGGCGATCACGTCCGCCAGTTCGTCCACGATCAGGACCGTGAACGGCTCACCCGTCGAACGCGCCCACAGCCGCCGAACACCCCGGTACCGAGATGCCCTCTCCCTGACCTCAGTGGCGATTTCCTCCAGCAGTGCCACGGCATCAGGACCGTTGTCGTAGACGACCTTCGCGAAGGCGTCCGGGCACTGGCCGAGCTCCATCCCGCCCTTGGGGTCGATGCCCACCAGGCGCACGAGTCCCGCACGAATGGCCGGGGCGAGCTGCCACACGATCGACCACAGCACCGAGCCCTTGCCAGCACCGGGCACGCCCACGACGAGGAGCTGAGACCCGAGCAGCCGCAGCGACCACGGCCGGCCTGTCTCCGTCTCGCCCACGACGACCCGCTTGAGGTTCACCGCCGCCACGTCGTCAGTCAGCGCGGGAACGAGGACCGGCCGGCCGAGCGGGTCAGAGTGGATGAAGTCGAGTTCCAACACCCGAGGCCGCAGGACGCGCACCCGGCATGACTTGGCGTTGAACGAGTGCGCCAGGTTGTCCCGCCTGGCCTCCCACTGGTCCGGTGACTGCGCGGGAACCATCCTGACCCGCACCCGATCCCGCCAGCCTTCCGAGCGCACGCGGCCGAGCTTCGGGCGGTACTCCTTGCCCCGACTGTCTTTGGACAAGTCCGCCAGCCGCGTCACGGTCCGCCACTGCGGCACGTAGACCGTGGCACGCCGCCACTCAGTCAGCACGCGGAACCAGACGTGCCGGACGTACGACGGCCGGTGAAGCCCTGCCCAGATCACCAGTCCGCCAGTGAGCGTCAGCGCGACGAGGACCAGCACCCACAACCCGAAGTGGATGTAGATCAGGTAGACCGCAAGGCCGCCGATCACGGCCACGGGGTACCGCAGCGCGAGCGCGACCAGGCGCACGGCCAGCCAGCAGCTCAGGAACACCAGCGCGACCGGCAGGAACACGACCTTCACCCACCGTGGAAGGAAGAACCACCACGGGAGACGAGGCCGGACACCCTCGAACGGAGCGGGATCAACCCACCTGTTCCCCGCCATCACGCCTCACCGCCGTTCGCGATGACCGTGACGAAGATGAGCGGTAGCCAGCCCAGGCAAATGCAGCACTTGATCTGCCCAGGGGCGTAGATGCCGAATCGATGGCATGTGGGGCACTGCCGACCGTTCGGCAGCTTCCACACGGATGGACGACCGGCCCCGCTTGACGTGCCACACGAGTGTGGCGATACGCTCTGCATGACTCGAATCCCCTTGTGTCCCAACGAATACATGGCTGTTCGAGTCGGTGTGAATCGCCGGGAAGCAGTCGAGGCCCGCCAAAGACTTTCGACTGTTTCCCGTGCGACACACCAACATCGGGTCTTCAGTTGTTGATCACTTGCAGCGTCGTTCTGACGACCGTTCAGAGCTTGTCCGGCATGCCGCCGACCCAGCCCGTACCGCTCTTGGGTTCCAGCACGGCGGCCAGCAACCCGGCATGCTGCGACAACTTCCGCAGGAAGGCCGCCAACAACTGCTCACCGTCCGGGCCATCCGGCACGTGGATGGCAATCTGCGACGGGTCCAGGTTCAGCCGCAGGCAGTAACCCGCAGCGGCCTCGTCCGGCCACGGCACGATGTCAGCCGCCGCGCCAGGCCCTGGAGCAAGCAGAAGCTTGATCATCATCGCCCCTCCTGCCATCCGAGAGTTCGCGTCTCTGTCGCCGCCGCGTGGTGCTCGAACATGTCGGCCGCGTGGAGAGCAGCCGCTTTGGCCCACCAGTCGGTCTTGGGCAGCGCCGCGAGGTTTCGCCAGACCGACGCCACCTCCCGGCAACTGACAGCCAGGCGAGCAACTTTCTCCGGATCGACCGCACCCGCGTAACGGTTGGCGTCCTCCGCCGCCGTGTAGGCGCGGTAGGCGTCCTCCCACTGGGATGCGAGCAAGTCGAACTCCGACACGGGTTACGCCGCCTTGGAGGAGTCAGTGACTCCAGCGCCACCCTTGCTCACCTGCGGCGGAGTGCCCGCCGACTTGCCCGAGGCTCGGAAGCCCGATGCCCGGTAGATGTAGCTCTGGTACTTGAACTCGCCGTTCCCCGCAACCTTCGGCTCAGCAGTGAGCCCGTCCAGCTCGATCGGTCGCATCCCCGGCAGCACCTCACCGGTGGTCGGCACAGGCTGGACGTCCGCGAGGAACGTGATCTCGAAGCTCTTGCGCTTGGCGTTGGGCTCACTCGGGTCCGTGACCGAGACCTTCCACTGGCGCTTGCCCGTCGACTCGTCGATGCGCTGCCGCACCGGTCGGCCGGCGTTCTTCTCGTCGCGGGTCTGGTACTCCGTGTCCGGGGCGACCTCACCCACCATGACGAGGCCTTGTGGGAAAGCGTCATCGAACGAGACCGGGAACCGGTGGCCCTTTGTGATGCCCATGATGTGCTCCTCTGAAGGGGCCGCTCATCTGCGGCTGTTTGCCCTAACGGGCGTTGCACATTCAGAGTCGGAGCCGTTTCGTCCCGTCTGAGTTCCGCCGAGGTCTCGTCTGGCGCGCCGAAGGCTCAGATAGTCTCTTCTTTGTCTCGTCCCGCTGGTAGCGTGGTCTCGTCTCACCACGGGGGAGGGCTCATGGCCGCCGAATCGACGCTGTTGAAGGTGCTCCTGCGACAGCGACACATGCAGGGCTACACGACGTTCCGCAAGGAGTACGACCGCGTCGCGAAGCAACTGGACAGCGACCTCATCGGCAAGTGGCCGAGCAAGGCTCAGTTCTACCGCTGGATGTCCGGCGACCTGCAAGGCTTGCCGTACGCGGACCACTGCCGGATCTTGGAGAAGATGTTTCCCGGCTGGAGCGCCCAGCAGCTACTCGAACCCCACGACGGCGACGGCGACAGCTTGGTGACCGCTCCCCAACGAGACGCCGCGCCCGCCCACCCCGCTCCGCGTCCGGTGCAGCTTCCGCAGCAGACCCGCCTTGCAGACCTGACGGCCGTCTACCCGACGAGGACCGAGTTCCTGCACAACGTCACCCCGCGCACGTTGTTCGACGGGGCGCAGGAGATCTACATGGCCGGCCTCTCGCTGAACATGTTCTGCCAGCAGTACTCAGACCGGAGCATCCTCGACGCGATCGAGCAGGGCACGGTCATAAAGGCGTTGTTCCTCGACCCGAACGGCACCTACACAGCGGCCCGCGAGCGTGAGGAAGGCTTGCCGGACGGGCACCTCAGCACCCTCACGCGCTTGAACATCGAGGCGATCCGCCGCGTGGGCTCGAAGGTGTCTGCGGGTACAGTGGGATCACTCGGCATTCGCGTCTACGACGAGCCGCTTCGCTTCAACATCACCATCATTGACCAGCGGAAATGCATCGTGCAGTCGTATCTGCCGGACGCCCGCGGAGTTGAGTCCCCGACGATGGTCATCGAGAAGAACGAGGCCATGCCGGGTCTCTACACGACGTTCGCCCAGGTCTTTGACTCCATGTGGGATCGCGCACAGGAGGTTGCTTGATGCACCAGCTCGACCATCTGGCGGACGTGGCCAGGAGTGCCGTCCGACTCGGCAATGAGCTGATCAAGAACACTCGCCCGCACACCGTCACGGAGAAGACAGACCGCGACACCTTCACCGAGGTGGACGTTCGGATTGAGCGCGAGGTTCGCGCGTACCTCGCAGACGCGACACCGGAGATCGGTTTCGTGGGCGAGGAGGAGGGCCGTAGCGAAGCAGGCGCCGGCAGTCCTTACGTGTGGGGCCTGGACCCGATCGACGGCACGGCCAACTTCGTCCACGGCGTGCCCCTGTGTGGCTGCTCCCTGGCACTGATCCAGGGTGACCGCACGGTGATCGGCGTGATCTCGTTGCCCTACTTGGATCTTCACTACTCCGCCGTTCTTGGCGGAGGCGCGTTCGTCAACGGCAAGAAGCTCGAAGCGAGCAAGACGACAGAGCTGTCCAAGTCCATCGTGGCAATCGGTGACTACGCACTTGGCGAGGACGCCGCCGACAAGAACCGTCAGCGGATCGCCCTCACCGCCGCGCTTGCTGCCCAGGTCGAGCGCGTCCGGATGTTCGGGTCTGCCGCCCACGACCTTGCCTGGCTTGCCGAAGGCCGTGTTGACAGCGCGATCGTCCTTTCAAACAAGCCACTAGACCTAGCAGCGGGCATCCTCATCGCACGCGAAGCCGGAGCAGTCGTCATGGACAGCTCCGGCGCCGACCACACGAGCAAGTCTGAACACACCATTGCATCCGCACCAGGCGTGGTGAATCAGATACTTTCACTCGTACAGTCGATCGTCTGATAAATTATTCCGCTTGCCCTGTTTCCGATTCACCCTCAGTGGACATCCAGGAAAAAGCGCTATTAACAGCATCCTCGTCGGTTTCCAGAATGCGAAGACTAACTCGAATCAACGCATGAAGCGACTCAACCCATGACATCGCCAGCGCGGACTTATTCCCCGCCGAGAGCGATAGGCTTGGAATCAGGTGTGCGCGATGCAGGATATTCATGCAGCGCTCCATGCAGTGCGTCTCTATCGACCACCACTCAGAGTGCGTCACCCCGCTAGAAATGTAATAAGCGTGGCGATAGAGGTCGATCAGACCAGATTCCTCCGCCATCGCACGAAGCGACTTCCCGCCCGCGAATGAGTCTCGCGTGTCTACCACTCGATGATCAATCACTTCATCGTTATGACTAAGACGGTTGAGCTCGTCTATCGCTTCACTAACTCCAGGACGCAGCCAGTCCTGAGGAATCTCGGACATCAGCCTGGAGTACAGCTTCGCCTTTCCCGCGCCATACTCTTGGAAGGCGCGGTAGATCGCCGGATCTTGCTTGGCCATCCACTCAACGTAGATCCTTACTTCCACAAGCATTCGGCCGACATGCGCCCCATGCTCCAAGCACCAGAGATCCGGGTTGCCAAGAGCCGTAATCACTTCCCTAGCAGCCCTAGCCACCAGGCCGGCGTTAACTTCCTGGCACTCCTGATCATAAAGGCGTGCCGGCGCAGTCTCCAAAGCCTCAATGTAGCTAGAAAACAGGCCCGTCGCGAAGCGCTGTAGATCGACTCCTTCGCCGACCCCAGAATCCCCATCTTCAACGCTCGACTCAGGGTCCGAATCCGCCAACACCGACTCCTCAACTTCGCGACGACGAATACATCGACTCGTCATCGAGTTCACGTCCCAGAACGTCTTTGCCCATCGAATGGCCGAATCGTAGCGAGCGGCGTCTCGGTACAATTCGAGCCCCTTCCGCGCACCCCAAGAAGCCCGGACTACCGTGTCGGTCTTCGACAGCGCCTCCGCATCATTCGGATAGACACGAAGAAGATCTATGGTCGTTCCGTCAGCACGAAACTGGCCAGCCTGGACTGAACTCCAGATCGAGAGACACTTGATAATCGCCTCCCGGTGACCATCGCCAACAGCCTGCATGACCGCCTTGGCAAGAAGATTTATCTCCTCTTGGCCAGGCGACTCCAGTTCAATGTCCGTCAACCATGCCGCGGGTCGTTCAGGATAGGAAGCCAGTGCCTTTGCAACCTGCATGGGCAGGATCCCATGCTCAACCGCACGGCGCTTAATAATTTCCCGCGCATCCGGGTGCAATTCAGCCAGCTTGTCCAGGCTTGTGAGTCGCCCATCCAGACCATCTGCCAGCGCTTCAGGCTCCACCAATCCAGCAAGATCCTTCTGGACGGCCCCTTGCCACCGTACGAAGCGAACAGCCTCAGAAGTTCCAAGGTCGACAAGTGTGAGCGCGGGCCACAGAAGATCAGGCAGGTCGTCCCGCACCCAGTCGCCCATGTTGAGAACACCGGTCGCCACGAGTGGCGATAGGTATCGGCGTCCCCTTCGGACGTGCCCTGCAAGAGGGCCCGACGTCTCCGTACGTTGACCGTTCACAGATCTACTGTAGGGCCAGCACGTGGCCAGCGAGATCGAATATTGCCGACGGCGACACCACATGGCTTAACGAACCAGGCCGAACTTTGCGCACTGCTGAATTCAGCTCTATGGGATCAAGGCGCCGCCGTCGGCGGCGCGCGGCGGGCCGGTCACCTGCCAGCGTGGCCCGCATTCATCCGGGCACGTCGGGCTCCCGCTTCGCTCCGCCCGCCGGCC
This sequence comes from Lentzea sp. NPDC058450, assembly GCF_042721395.1. Lineage (NCBI taxonomy): Bacteria > Bacillati > Actinomycetota > Actinomycetes > Pseudonocardiales > Pseudonocardiaceae > Lentzea > Lentzea sp. NPDC058450. Next base: position 10,946 of record NZ_JBHXLO010000050.1, on the reverse strand, counting down.
ACGGCGGCGCGGTCCCTGCGGTGGCGTGGCAGCACGCCGCCGACGACGGAACCGACATCATGAGCCGTCAGCGAACGTCGGTCGGGACGATCGCGCCGTGATTGAGCTGATGGAGCTGGGCACGGCGATCGACGCCCGTCAACGCTCCGCGTCAACGGCCACCGAGTCCGGGTGCTAGCCAGCGGTGGCGAGCTGCACCACGATGGCAATGATTGCCACAACGAAAGCCGATCCAGCGATCCAAAGATTGGCCTTTGCGAGCGCTCGTGACGCCCTAGCCTCGTCAAGAGCCGCTTCAGCGGCACGATTCGAAGCGGCAGCGGCACGCTCGAACGACCGCCTGCTCAGCTCGTCAAGGTAGTAGTTGATACCCACAGACGTGTTCTTGGCGAGGTGGTCGTGAGCCTGCTCGATCTCTTCGTCAGTCATTGCGCGCAGCTGCTTCAACGTGTGGGACATGACGCCGAAGTCTGCCCCACGACTCGTGGACACGATCGAGTCATGGCCCGTCGGCACAGACACAAGATCAGGCCGTCTTCAGGCCGTCAGACGTGGATCAGCGTCGATCAACGACGGCAAACGTCGAGAACAAACGAGCAGGTCAGACTAGGTGCGATAGCGCGAACCGCAGCTAGTCGCCGACCGGTGGCAAACCTACGACGTGTGATCGGTTGAGCTTCACCTGGAAGGCCCGGCAGGAGTTCCTGCCGGGCCTTCCGGCTGTCTAGGCGCTGTCCTGCAAGTTCGTCAGGTGAGAGGCGCGGGCGAGAGACCCGGAGGCGGTGCGCCTCCGGGGCCCTCGGCCGCCACTGTCGCCCGATGAACTTGCAGGACAGCGCCTAGACCCCCAGCAGCGTCGCCTTCGACGAGACGCCGTTCATGCCCTCGCTCACCCGCACGTTCGACACCAGCACGTCCGCCTCGCCGCCGGTCGGCAGCTTGATGCGCGCCTCCCCGCCGGTCAGCTCCTCCGCGGCCGAGCCCGCACCGGACAGCTGCCACATGCCGGCGTCGTCCACCGTCTCGATCAGGTCGACCCGGTCCAGCTCGACCGCGTTGCCGTCCGCGTAGACGAGGCGGGCCGGGCCGGAATAGCTGAACATCGCGGTTCTCCCTGTCAGGTCGGCGTCGACATGTACACGGATGCGGGACCGCTTGCCGTTCAACGGGATTCCCGCGTTGATCCCAAGAGGACTGAGCCCTCACGCGTTTCTCACGCCGCGAGCTTCGCGCGGACCTCCATCAGGGCCTCGCCGAGCAGGTTGAGGCCTAGCCACTGCGACGGGTCGAGAGCGCGCGGGTCGGTGGCCACGAGGCCGATGCCCCACACGCGGTCCTGCGGGCTGGCCTCGACCAGCACCCTGGAACCCGTGCCCAGCAAGTAGGAACGCAGTGAGGGGTCCTGGCCGAACTTGGCCAGGTTGCCTTCCACGACGATGTCCAGGCGCGCGGAAACCCACGCCGCGTCGGAAAAATCGGCTACCTGGCGGCCCAGCGACTTGGCCTCGGCCGAGGTGCGGGCGGCCAGCACCTGAGTGGCGATGTCGACGTCGTTGAAGAGCATCGCCTTGCGCCACATCATGTAGTGCTCGGCGGAGGTGAAGGTCTGGCCGTCGACGGAGAACGTGCACGGCCACCACTGCGACAGGCATCCCTTGCCGATGGTGCCGTCACGTTCGGGTTGGTGTCCCCAGAAGAACAGGAATTTCACGGCCGGAAGACTAGGCGTGCCCGGTCCTGTCGGAAAGTCACTTCGGCAGCGGGATTCCGGTGACCGTGATCGCGGCGCCGGTCGGCGCGAACTGGCCGGAGATCGACGAGAACGTCAGGGTGAGCGAGTTCACACCGGCACCGAGCTTCTCGTCCACCACGACGATGCCCGTGGAGGTGGTGCCCTGGATGACGGGGCCTTCCCACTTGCTGCTCGACGCCGCGTAGGTGCGGTTCAGATCGTCCACGACGGCGATTCCGACGACGGGGAGGGTCATGCGGGCCTGGGAGGCGTTCGTGGCCGTCACGAAGAGCTTGACGCGGCTGTTCGCGACCTCGACGCGGTTGACCTCTATGGTCAGCATGCCTCGCTGTTGCTTGAACGAGCCCGTCCCGACCTTCACCTCGGCCGACGGCTCGGTCGTTTCCAGTACGCCCTCAGGGGTTTCGACGCCGTTCGACGTAGTGGTCGTCGCGGTCGTGTTCGGCTGAGCGGCCGAATTCTCACCACTGAGTGCAAACTGGATCACGCCGAGTAGCGCGAGCACACCAACGGCAACACCCGCGATCGTGACCGCGGTCTTCGTTCCGCGCGTGACCCGACGATGCTGCATGACTTCCTTCGTTGAACCCCGGGATGCCCACAGCTCCCCCTCTGGGCGCGCCTAGTCTCATCTCGATTGGGTGAAACGTCAATGCGCTAGTGTCCGCGCGTGTCTCAAGATGTCGCCGAATTCACGGCTCCGCAGCTGCTCACCACCCACATCTTCGACTCCGCGGGAGATGCTCTCGAAGCGGTTCAGGCCGCTGACGTGCTCGACCTCGGTGTCCGCGTCTACAACCGGCTCGTGCCCGACGTCGACGACGCGGAAGCGTTGGAGGAGGAGTGGGTGGTCGAGGTCTACACCAGCGCTCCGGCGGTGGACCCCGACTCCGACGAGGACTGAGCAGTTCCAGAACCGGGGGCACCCCATCAGGAGTGCCCCCGAACCTGAAGAAATAGCTGAAGATTTCAGACCGTCAGCACGACTTTTCCACGCACATGGCCACCTTCGAGCAGCTTGTGCGCCTTAACGGCCTCCGCCAAGGGAAAAGTCTGCTGCACCTCGACGCGCAACCGCCCCTCGGCGACCAGGTCCACGAGCCACTGCGTCTGCTCCGCGTTCGGCCGGGCCCAGGTGTTCACCACACCGTTCTCCAGCGCCCGCGGTCCGTCCACAATGGACGTCATTCGCGCCCGGTCGCGGACCAGCTGCAACGACTGGTCGAACGCGAGCCCGCCGGCGTTGTCGATCACCACGTCCACCTGGCCGTCGCCGCCGACGAGCTCCGCCACCGCGTCGACCAGCGCGTCTCCGTACGCGACGGGCTCCGCGCCGAGCGAGCGCACGAAGTCGTGGTTGCGCGGCGAGGCGGTCCCGATCACCCGGGACGCGCCGAGCTCACGCGCGATCTGCACCTGGAGGTGCCCGACGCCACCGGCGGCCGCGTGCACCAGGACGACGTCTCCGGAACCGGTTCCGACGGCCTTCAGCGCCTGCAACGCGGTCAGCCCCGCCAACGGCAGCGCCGCGGCCGTCACGAAGTCCACGGTGGACGGTTTGCGCGCGACCAGCCGGTCCGGCAACGAGATCAACTCGGCGTAGGCGCCGAACTGGACGTGGTCCTTGCGGGCGTACGCGAGCACCTCGTCGCCGGGCTTCCAGTCCTGCACGCCGATGCCGACGGCCCGCACGACGCCGGAGACGTCCCAACCGGGGATCAGCGGCAGGTGGTGCGGCATGAGCCCGCTCAGGTACCCGGCTCTGATCTTGAAGTCCACCGGGTTCACCCCGGCCGCGCGCACCTCCACCAGCACCTGGTCGGGCCCGAGCAGCGGGTCGGGCAACTCCTGCAACGACATGACCTCGGCGTCGCCGAACTGGGTCAACGCGATCGCTTTCACGGTTTCTCACCGTAGAAGACACGCTCCGCGACCGCACGCGCACGACGGGTGGTCCTGCGGTACTCCTCGAGGAACTCCCCCGGGTCACCGCCGGGCTCGTGCCCCATCACCGACGCCACCGCGACGAGATCGCGCCCGGACGTCGGCAGCTGGTCGGACGCCTTGCCCCGCACCAGCGTCACGGCGTTGCGTGCCTGCGTCGCCAGGTTCCACGCCGCCGTCAGCGACGCCGCGTCCTCCTCCGCCAGCAGCCCCGCCTCGACGGCGGCGGCCATCGCGCCCATTGTGGACGGTGTGCGCAGGCCGGGCACCGCACCGGAGTGCTGGAGCTGCAACAGCTGCACGGTCCACTCGACGTCCGCGAGCCCGCCGCGGCCGAGCTTGGTGTGCGTGCTCGGGTCCGCGCCGCGCGGCAGCCGTTCCGCGTCGACCCGCGCCTTGATCCGCCGGATCTCCCGCACCGACACCGCGTCCAGCCCGTCCGCCGGGTACCGCAACGGCTCGATCAACGCCTCGAAGTCGGCACCCAGCGCGGCGTCGCCCGCGATGAACCGGGCCCGCAGCAACGCCTGCTTCTCCCAGATCTCCGCCCACTGCCGGTAGTACGCGCGGTAGGAGTCCAGCGTCCGCACCAGCGGCCCCTGCCGTCCCTCCGGCCGCAGGTCCGCGTCGACCTGCAACGGTGGGTCCTGCGACGGCGCGCCGAGCAGCCGCCGGATCTTCTCGACGACCCCGCTCGCCCACTTCACCGCGTCGGCGTCGGACACGCCCTCGTGCGGCCGGCACACGAACAGCACGTCCGCGTCCGATCCGTACCCGAGCTCGTGCCCGCCGAGCCGGCCCATGCCGATCACCGACAACGCCGCGACGGACTCACCGGACGAGCGCACCGCCGCGTCCAGCGCGCTTTGCAGCACCGAGCTCCACACCTCGGACAGCGACACGCACACCGTCTCCAGCGGCATGAACCCGAGCAGGTCCGCCGCCGCGATGCGCAGCAACTCGTGGCGCCGCAACGACCTCGCCGCCGCGATCGCCCGCGCCGCCTCCCCGTAGCGGGAAACGGCGCTGCGCAACGGGTTCCCGATCGCGTGCGGGTCGCCACCGACCAACGCGTCGGTGTCGGCGAGCAGCCGCAACACCTCCGGCGCGCGCACGAGCAGGTCCGGCACCAGCCGCGAGGTGCCGAGCAGCACCGCGAGCCGTTCGACGACCGCGCCCTCGTCGCGCAGAAGCCTGAGGTACCAAGGGGTTTCCGCGAGCGCCTCGGACACCTTCCGGTACGCGAGCAGCCCGCCGTCCGGGTCGGGCGTGCCGGCGAACAGGTCCAGCAGCACCGGCAGCAACGCACCCTGGATGCGCGCCCGCCGGGACATCCCCTGCGTCAACGCCTGGATGTGCCGCAACGCGCCGTCAGGCGACGTGTAGCCCAACGCCGCTAGACGAGCCACGGCCTCCTTGGTGGTGAGCCGCAACGCTTCCGTCGGCACGCCGGCGACGGACTGCAACAGCGGCCGGTAGAACAGCTTCTCGTGCAGCCGCCGAACCTGGTTGGCGTGCTTGCGGAACTCCGCCAGCAGCACCTGGCCCTCGGACTTGCGCCCGTCCGCCGCCAGCCCCACCGACCGCGCCAGCCACCGCAACGCGGTCACGTCGTCGTCGGCAGGGAAGAGGTGCGTGCGCAGCAACCGCTGCAACTGCAGCCGGTGCTCCAACGTGCGCAGGAACCGGTACGAGCGCCCGAACTCCGCCGCGTCCTCACGCCCGACGTACCCGCCCTGGCCCAACGCGGCCAACGCGGCCGTCGTCGCCTGGATGCGCAGGTCCTCGTCAGAACGGCCGTGCACGAGCTGCAGCAGCTGCACGGCGAACTCGACGTCGCGCAACCCGCCGCGGCCGAGCTTCAGCTCCCGGTCCGCCAACGGCGTCGGCACGTGGTCCTCGACCCGGCGGCGCATCGCCTGCACGTCCTCGACGAAGTTCTCGCGCTCCGCCGCCGTCCACACGTACGGCCGCACGACGTCGAGGTAAGCCTGCCCCAGCTCGGCGTCGCCGGCGACCGGCCTTGCCTTCAGCAGCGCCTGGAACTCCCAGGTCCGCGCCCACTTCTTGTAGTACGACGCGTGCCCGTCCAAGGTCCGGACCAGCGCGCCCGCCTTGCCCTCCGGCCGCAGCGCCGCGTCGACCTCGAAGCACGACTGCCCGGCGATCTGCATCATCGTGCTGGCCAGCCGGGTCGCCACGCCGAGCTCGCCCTCGGCGACGAACACGACGTCGACGTCGCTCACGTAGTTCAGCTCGTTCGCACCGCACTTGCCCATCGCGATCACCGCGAGCCGGCAGCGGTCAGCGCCGTTCACCCGCTCCTCGGCCAGCTTCAACGACGCCCGCAACGCCGACACGGCCAGATCGGACAGTTGCTCGGCCACCGTGTCGTACGGCACGAACGGCAACTCCGGCTCCACGACGTGCGCCAGGTCGTTGGCCGCCACGAGCAGCAGCTTCGCCCGGTACTCCGTGCGCAGCACATCGCCTTCGCCCAGCTCCAGCGACACGTCGACGTCGTCGGTCAGCGAACGCCACCGGTCGGGGTTCACGACGAGGAAGTCGGCGAGCGCGGTGGACGAGCCGAGCACGGCGAGCAGCCTCCCGCGCACCGCCACGTCGTCGTGCAGCGCGGCCGACAGGGCGTCCCAGTCGGCGGCGGCGTGCAGGCGTTCGAGGCCCCGCAGCGCGAGATCGGGATCGGGGCAGCGGGACAACGCGGACAGCACGGGCTCGGCGCCGTCGGCGGGCCTGCGGTCAGCCCACAGGCCGAGGCCGCGCAGCACTTCCTCGCTGCGCGGCTCGGTGAGCCCGAACCGGGCTGGAGACGCGTGGCGGACAGGTTCGCTCATTGTGAGCCAACCCTATGCTCCGCGACGTCAGAAGACGATCAGAGACAACCCGTAGAGCACCACGGCGACGCACCCGGCGAAGCTCGCGTACGCGGGCACCTTCCTGTCGCCGGAGAGCGAGCGGATGCCCACGACGAACAACGTCACGACCAGGATCGTGGTGAGGAGCGTGGCGCCGAAGACCTGGACGAGCGCCATCCAGTCGACCTTCATGCCGCCACCTTGTGCAGTTCGGCCTGCGCGGCCACCTCGTCGACGATCTGCTCGGGCTTCACCGGCTCGCGGCGGGCCAGCAGCCAGATGCCGATGGACACCACGCCACCGATGACGGCGACGCCGACGATCCCGACCGTGCCGGTGGACGCCCACTTGCCGGCGAGCGCGCCGACGATGCCCGCGGCGGGCAGGGTGAGCAGCCAGCCCGCGGCCATCTTGCCCATGGTGCCCCACTTGACGCCCCGCCGGTCGCGGCCGAGGCCGGAGCCCATGATGCCGCCGGACGCGACGTGCGTCGTGGACAGTGCGAAGCCGAGGTGCGAGGACGCGAGGATCGCCGTGGCCGTGGAGGTCTGCGCGGCGAAGCCCTGTGCGGGCTCGATGGTGGTGAGGCCGCGGCCCAGCGTGTGCGTGATGCGCCAGCCGCCGAGGTACGTGCCGAGCGCGATCGCGACGCCGGCGCTGACGATCACCCAGGTGGGCGGGCCGGAGCCGGGGGCGAGCGAGCCGGACGTGATCAGCGCGAGCGTGATGATGCCCATGGTCTTCTGCGCGTCGTTGGTGCCGTGCGCGAGGGAGACCAGCGAGGCGGACGCGACCTGGCCGACCTTGAAGCCCTTGTGCGCGACCTTCGGGTCGGCCGCCTTCTTGAGGCGGTACACGATGATCGTGGCGGCGGCCGCGACCAGGCCGGCGACGAGCGGCGCCACGATCGCGGGCACCAGGACCTTGTCGACGACCTTGGCGAAGTGGATGGCGTCCACACCGGACGAGACCCAGGCCGCGCCGATCAGGCCGCCGAACAACGCGTGCGACGAACTGGACGGCAGCCCGGCGTACCAGGTGACGAGGTTCCACATGATCGCGCCGACCAGCCCGCCGAAGATGATGGCGGGCGTGATCTGGGCGTCGTCGACGATGCCGCCGGAGATGGTCTTGGCCACCTCGACGGAGAGGAACGCGCCGACGAGGTTGAGCACCGCTGACAACGCGACCGCCGTGCGGGGCTTGAGCGCACCCGTGGCGATGGAGGTGGCCATGGCGTTGGCCGTGTCGTGGAATCCGTTGGTGAAGTCGAAGATGAGAGCAGTGACGACGACGATTATCACTACGAGAGCGGGATCCACAGTGATCCTCCGGCTGGATCGAACAAGCTGTCCAGGAGGTTACGGTACCGCTAACGGAGGAAGTCTTAAAACCTACGAAAGTTATGTCACACCAACGGAAGTTGTGTGCCAAACCCGCCCGCGGGCAACAGTTCTCCCCGAACGAGTTTCGCGAAGCGGGCGACGAACGGCTGCCACACCTCCTCGATGTCGCGGTGCGCCTGCTCGAGGAACTCCTGGTCGAAGTGGTGAGCCCGCGCACACGCGGCCGAATCAGGATCCTTGGCCGCCCAGTTCAAGACGATTTCCGGCGTCGTCTCGATGTGGAACTGGAGGCCGTAAGCGCTCGCTCCTACCCGAAACGCCTGATTCGGGTATTTGGGAGAAGCCGCGAGGTGTTCCGCGCCGGGCGGCAGCAGGTGCACCTCGTCGTTGTGGAACTGCAGGACGTCCGGCGTGAACGGCAGGTCCTCGAACAACGGGTCCATGCCCGCCGCGTCCCGCTTGGCCACGAGCAGCACGCCGACCTCCGGCCCCTGCGGACCCTTGCGCACCTGGCCACCCGTGGCGGCCGCGAGCAGCTGCGCGCCGAGGCAGATCGCGAGCGTCGGCAGTCTCTTCGCCACCGCGCTGGACAGCAGCCGGCGCGCGTCCGCGAGCCACGGGTGGTCGAGGTCGTCGAGCGCGCCCATCTCCCCGCCGAGGCAGATCACGCCGTCGTAGCCGTCGAGGTTCTCCGGCGCGGGCTGGTCCTTGAGCGGCACGAGGTCGAGCTCGACGCCCTCGGCGTCGAGCCAGTCCCCGAGCTTGGCCAGCGGGTCTGACTGCGAGGGCTGCAGGACGAGCAGGCGCGGTGCGTTCACGCACTTGAGCCTAGGTCCAGGCCGGTCAGCAGTGACACGCGACCTTGGTTACCACTGCTCCGACGAGCTGGTCGGACTCGACCGGATAGCCCGCGTTCCGCCACGCCGTGATGCCGCCGGAAAGTCGCTTCACCCGGTAGCCCCGCTGGGCGAGCGCGAGTGCTCCCTTGGTGGCGGCGTTGCACTGGAAGCTCTCGCAGTAGCAGACGTAGACGAGGTCCGGGTCGAGGTCGAGGGTGTCCGGGAGGTCGCGGTAGGGCAGGTTGATCGCGCCGGGGATGCGGGCCTGGGCGAACGCCTCGGGTGCGCGCGTCTCCACCAGGACGTAGCCGGTGACGTTGCCGTCCTGCAGGTCGCGGTGCACGTCGTCGGGGTCGGCCTCGAACGCGAGCTCGGCGGCGAAGTGGTCGGCGGCGGTCCGCGGGTCGGCGGCGGGGAAGCGCAGTGCGTTCGTCATGTCGTTGATCCTGCTGGGGTTTCCGGCGCGCGGACATGACGAAGTCCAGGCGTTCGGGCTGTTCTCCCTATGATTTCCAGGTGGAACTCGACGCGGTGGACTGGAAGATCCTGTCGCTGCTCCAGCAGGACGGGCGGATGTCGTTCACGGAGCTGGGGCGGCAGGTGTCGTTGTCCGCGCCGGCCGTGACCGAACGGGTGCGCCGGCTGGAGTCCCTGGGGGTGATCACCGGGTTCACCGCGGTGGTGTCGCCGGCCCGGCTGGGGCTGCCGATCGAGTCGATCGTGCGCGTGCGGGTGCGGTCGTTGGACACGCCGCGGTTCCGCTCGCAGGTGCTGGTGCTGCCGCAGGTCCTCGACGCGGATCACGTGACCGGCGACGACTGCTGGCTGCTGCGCGTCGTCTGCCGGTCGATGGTGGAGTTGGAGGAGCTCGTCGAGGTGATGCAGCGGTACGGCGACACGACGACGTCACTGGTGTTCTCGTCGCACGTGCGCAACCGCCCGCTGGCACCCGAGCTGTTCGGCTAGTCCTGCCACCAGTACTCGGCCCAGTCCTCGACCGGCCGGTAGCCGATGCGCTGGTAGATCGAGTTCGAGACCGGGTTGGTGAGGTCGGTGAAGAGCAGGACGTCCGCGGCGCCCTGGTCGAGTGCCCACCGCGTGACGGCGGCGGTGGCCGCGGCGCCGTAGCCGTGCCTGCGGTGTCCGGGTGGGGTGTAGACCGGGCCGACCCTCGTCATGCCGGCTTCCGGGAGGCTGCCCGACGCCCACGCGACCGGTGTGCCGTCGCTCTCCCAGAGGACGTGGCCTGTGCCGAGCTTGAGGGAGCCGCGCATGGCTTCGGTGGTGCCCTCGTTCGGTGCCTCGGGGACCGCTTCGATCAGGAACTCCCTGCGCCACGCGCCGAGGAGGTCCACGTCGGCCTCGGTGGCGAGGCGCCAGGAGTCGGGGACGGTCGGCGGGGCGAGCGTGCCGAGGCGGTAGAGGCGGGTGGCGAGGGATTCGCGGTAGGTCTTGCCGGTGGCGTCGGCGAACGCTGTGGCGAACGCCTCAGACCTCTCCTTCGGTCCGGTGACACCGGGGCCGTCCGGGTCGATCTCGGTGATGACTCGCACCGCCAGTTCTGCCGCGGCGACCGGGAGATCGGCTGTCTGGAACGGCCACGGCGGGGTGCGGACGAGCGAACCGATCACCTTTCCGTTGTCGTGGAACGTGATCAGGGTCGGCGGGAGCTCGGCCGGCAGCTGCCGGATGCGGTGGAGGGAGGTCAGTGCGACGGTGTTCCGCACCGGATCGGCGGTCAGCCGTTCGTGGGCGGCGGCGTCGAACGACGCCAGGTCTGGGTGCACAACCGCGTCCATGTCGTCCATCAGACCACCGCCCGCAACCGAAATAGCTGTCCAGCCGGCGTAGCGCCTGCCCCTGAACACGCCAAAAGACCCCTGAGGGGAGCACTGATGTACTCGACCCTCAAGGGTCTTCCGGAAATAATGTTCGGCGACGACCTACTCTCCCACACCGTAACCAGTGCAGTACCATCGGCGCAGAAGGGCTTAACTACCGGGTTCGGAATGGGACCGGGTGTTTCCCCAACGCTATTATCACCGAAACTCTGTGGAGTTGTACCTGCGGCGATCGGTTGCCGCTCGGTTCTTCCAGAACCGCACAGTGGATGCGTAGCGTCTTTGTAACAAGTCCTCGGCCTATTAGTACCAGTCAGCTCCAACCGTTACCGGTCTTCCACCTCTGG
>NZ_JBHXLO010000049.1:0-56742 GCF_042721395.1 Lentzea sp. NPDC058450 | reverse complement strand
TGGCGCGTCGATAGAGATTGGGGCTTGACTTCGGGGCCCTTGCGAGGTGCTGGTCGGCCGGAAAAGGCCGGGCTGAAAAGCGCCCGGCCGAGCTCGAGAAGTTAGCACCTCGCACCCAAAGTCAAGCCCCAATCTCAAGCGTGCGTGGCTGAGTTGAGTGGGCACGTCACGTCACTACCGGTGCCGTGGTGCGCCCAGGAGGGTCGCCTCGCCTTCGGCATTGCGTTGAGGTCGGGTAGCTCGGCTGCGCCATCGCCGTACGCGCGCTCGGTCGGGCTCGCCTTCGGCATCGCGGACACCTCAAGCCATTGGTGACCTGAGTCTTGGCCCACCCCGTCTGCCCTGCCTGCCCCTCTCGTCCTTGCATTTGCCTTTGCGTGCGCGCGCGAATTCCGGGGTCGACGTCGTGTCGGCCCCGGATCGCGTATTTCTGGAAGGTCCTCGGGAATTCCCGGAATGATCAGGCGGGATTGATCAGGCGGGGAGGAGGACCGAGTCGATGAGGTAGACGGTGGCGTTGGCGGTGTGCACGCCGCCGCAGATCACGTTGGCGTCGTTGACCTTCAGCGCGTCCTTGGTGCCGCTGACCTTGACGGTGCCGGTCTCGACGGTCTTCTGGTCGCCGACGATCTTGTCGGGCGAGATCTGGCCCGGGACGACGTGGTAGGTCAGGATCTTGGTGAGGAGCGCGTCGTCGGTCTTGAGCTTCTCGATCGTCGCGGCGTCGATCTTGGCGAAGGCGGAGTCGACCGGTGCGAAGACGGTGAACTCGGCGCCGTTGAGCGTCGAGACGAGGTTGACCTTCGGGTTGAGCTTGCCGGAGACGGCGTCTACCAGGGTCTTGAGCAGCGGGTTGTTCGACGCGGCGACGGCGACCGGGTCGGCGGCCATGCCCGCGACCGAGCCTGCGCCGGACGGGACCTGCTTCGCGTAGTCGGCACAGCCCGGGCCCACGAGGTCCTTGGCCGGGTCGGCCATCGCCGCGGACGAGGACGTGGTGGTCGGCGCTGCCGCGGTCGAGGAGCTGCCGCTGCTGGCCATGTCGCCCGAGCCGCACGCCGCGCCGAACAGGGCGAGCGAGGCGGCGCCGAGGGCAAGAACGGTGTTACGGACGGTCTTGTTCATGACGAGACATCTCCAAAGGGTGATCGAGCAGTTGCTACTCGTGATTCGCCGCCCCTTGAAGGGCAGATTGGCGCGGTTATCGATCCGTTACCGAGCGGCGGGCCATTTTCGGCAAACGCCAGTTCAAAGCCAATCCGGAACAGGAACGTCACCGAATCAACGGACGGGAGCGGCGTCCGGGGGCTGCCTGGACGCCTTCGGCTGCTCCGACTGGGTGTGATGACTCATTCAGGACCGATCCAACAGCGCTTCGGCTGCGAACACCTGAGGACGACGCTGTGGAGAGGACCCTGGGATGCCTGAGCGTGAGCGGGCGCTGCAAAGCCTGCAGAGCACTCCGCGAGACGTCGGCCCTGGTGCCGACGACCTGCTCGCCCTGGTCGCACGGGGTGACGAGACCGCGTTCGAGCGGCTTTACGACGTGGTGTCGGGCTCGGTGTTCGGGCTGATCAGACGGGTCGTGCGGGACCAGGCGCAGTCGGAGGAGGTGTTTCAGGAGGTGATGCTCGAAGTGTGGCGGACGGCGACCAGGTTCGATCCGGGCCGCGGCAGCGCGACCGCCTGGATCCTCACGCTGACGCACCGCAGAGCCGTCGACCGCGTTCGGTCCGCCCAGGCCGCGACGCATCGCGAGGACCGTGCGGCGCGTCTCGATCCGGCGCGGCCGTTCGACGAGGTGAGCGAGCAGGTCGACGGCCGGCTCGAACAACGCCAGGTGCGCCGCTGCCTGAGCTTCCTGACCGACCTGCAGCGCGAGTCCGTGCTGCTCGCCTACTACCAGGGCTACTCCTATCCGGAGGTCGCGAGCCTGCTGGGCATCCCGCTCGGCACGGTCAAGACGCGGATGCGGGACGGCCTGATCAGACTGCGGGACTGCATGGGGGTGACCGGATGAGGACCACATCCGCCGATCTGCACACGCTCACCGGCGCCTACGCCGTGAACGCGTTGTCCGACAACGAACGCATCGCGTTCGAGGCGCACCTGACCGGGTGCACGTCGTGCTCGCTGGAGGTCGCCGAACTGGCCGCGACCGCCGCACGGCTGGGCGTCGCCGTCGAGTCACCGCCCCCGCCGCAGCTGCGCGCCCGCGTGCTCGCCGCCGCGGCCGAGACGCGGCAGGTCTCCCCGCACGTCACCGTCACCAGGCTCTCCGACCGCAGGAGACTCAGGTGGGCCGGCGGGCTGGTCGCCGCCGCCTGCCTCGCCGCCGTGGTCGTCGTGAGCGTGCAGAACGTCGAGACGGCCGACGAACGCAGGCTGGCCCAGCTCTCCAGCGAGTACAGCCGGTTCTCCGATCTGCTGTCCACTCCGGACGCGAAGCTGATCAGCGGCACGGCACCGAACGGCGCCACCGGCACGGCCGTCATCTCGGCGAGCAGGGACGAGGCGTTGTTCCTCGCCAAGAACCTGCCGCAGCCGGCGGAGGGCAAGACCTACCAGCTCTGGAAGATCGACGCGAACGGCGAGCACTCGGCGGGGCTGATCTCTCCGGGGTCAGGGCCTACCGTGGTGACGGGGCTGGCCGGCACCGAGCGGGTCGCGCTCACCGTCGAACCGGTGGGCGGCTCGGAGCGGCCCACGACGATCCCGGTGATGTCGATGAATCTCGTGTAGCAACCAGGGCAGTCGTTGTCCTCATTGGCAGGCACCATGCCGCGCATGATCGGACGTTGGCACGGCCTGGTGATCGACTGCCCTGACCCGCAGGGGCTCGCGGAGTTCTACGAGAAGCTGCTCGGCATGGTCCGGGTGCAGGACGACGACGGCTGGGTCGTCATCGGGGACGCCCCCGACCGGCCCGGCGTCGCGTTCGCACGGGTCGAGGGGTGGGTACCGCCGAACTGGCCGGACGAAACCGCGCACATGCACTTCGACGTGCGCGTGGAGGACCGCGAGGTCGCGGGCAAGCAGGTGCTGGAACTGGGTGCGCGCAGGCTGCCCGGCGGTGGCGAGTCGTTCGACGTCTACGCCGACCCCGCCGGGCACCCCTTCTGCCTCGTGGCCTGGTGATCTACTTCAAACGGGCGCGCATCACGTGCGCGTCCAACGGCAGCGCGTTCGTCTCGACGAGCTCGAACCCGGCCTCGGCGAGCAACGCGCGGTAGTGCGACTCGGTGCGCTCGCGGCCACCGGTGTTGCACATCATGTGGATGTCCCACGGGATCGCGAGCGAGTCGACCTCGCCCGCCTCGGGCAGGAGCCGCTCGATCACCAGGAGCTCGGCGTGCGCGGGCATGCTGCGCGCGCACGTCGCCAGGATCGTGCGGCACTGCTCGTCGTCCCAGTCGTGCAGCACGCGCGACAGCAGGTAGATGTCACCGGCGCCGGGCAACGCGCGGGTGAAGTCGCCGGGCACCAGCGACACCCGGTCCGCGAGGTCGGCGAGCCGCGGTTCGGCCGCCGCCAGGGCGTTCGGCAGGTCGAGCAGCACTCCGCGCAACGCCGGATTGGCGTGCAGCACGCGGGAGAGCAGCTCGCCGTTGCCCCCGGCCACGTCCACGACCGTGCGGGCGCGGGAGAAGTCCACGACCTTGGTGACGCCGGTGAACATGGCGTTGCTCGCGGCCATGGAACCGTGGAACAGCTCGGCCAGCGCCGGATCGGTCGCCATGTGCGCGAAGTGGTGCGCCCCGAAGGCTTTCGCGTACGACTCCTCGCCGCTGCGCACCGACTCGGTGAGCTCCGCGAACGACCGGTAGAACGGCCCGCCGTACATCAGCGCGAGCGGGCGCATCGACCCGGCGAGGTCCGAGCGCAGCAACGCGCCGAGGTCGGTGAGCGCGTACCGCTCGCCGGACACGTGCACGACGCCCAGGGAAGCCAGGTAGCGCAACAACCTCGCCAGGCTCTGGGGTTCGGTGCCGGTGGCGGCCGCGAGACCCGGCAGGTCCTCGACCGTTCCGAGGTGGTCGAGCAGCCTCAGCTCGGCCGCGGTCGCGATGGCCTGCGTCGCCCACGCTCCGGTCAGCAGGCGCAGCAACTCGGTGCCCGCGCAGGACTCGCGCTGGTGCACGGCCTGCAGCTGCGGGAACCGCCCGGCGGCGATCAGTTCCAGGCGGCGGAACGCGGTGTCGGCGCTGTGCTCGTCGCGGAAGTAGAGGACCGAGTTGTTCTCGTAGCCGTTGTAGCCGCCGCCGTCGGGACGCATCACGCCGGCGATCATCGTGCGCAACCCGCGCAGCAGCACCGGATCCGGCCTCCGCACGGCCAGTGCGACGTGGTTCTCGTGCTGGTGACGGCGTTCGTCCTCGGCGATGTGCGCCAGCTCCGGCGGCGTCACCATCACGAAGATCTCCAGCTCGCACGGCCAGCCGTTGCGGTCGGGCACGGGCGCGCGCAGGATGCCGATGTTCAGGTCGGCGACGGGCACGGAGTAGCGGGCGCTCAGGCGTTCGCGGACGACGACGCTCGGGGTCATCGTGCCGACCTGGAGGCCGAGGCGGGCGAGCTCGTCGGTGAGCCCCACCAGGGTTTCCGGGAAGATCAGCAACGCGGCGTGGTCGAAACTGGCGTGCCGGGTGACGGCGACGCGCTGGTCCTTCGGCAGCGACGGCACGGCGGCGGCGAGGGCCGTATGCGTGTCGTGTCTGCCGATGAGGGACATCGCGGCTGTCAACCGGCCGAGGTCGGCGGCGGCGATGACGGGTGCGGTGGTCGAGATCATGGTGACGGTTCCCGGTGGCTCAGATGCCGACGTAGTGCTCGGCGAAGAAGTTCTGGTGGGCGCGGCAGTCGCGCAGGCTGTGCAGCCGGGCGCGCCGCAGAGCGCGGTGGAAGTCGTCGTCCGGCGCGTGCAGGAGGTCGATCATCCAGCGCGAGAACTCCTGCGCCCGCCAGACGCGGGGCAGGCAGGTGCGCGAGTACTCGGCCAACGGCCGTTCGTCGTCGCGCAGCAGAGCGGAGGTGAACGCGGACGCCAGCACCTCGGCCTCCATGATCGCCAGGTTGGCGCCCTTGGCGGCGGACGGGCTGATGTGGCTCGCCGCGTCACCGACGAGGAACAGCCTGTCGTGCTGGATCGGGTCGACGACCTCGGAGCGCAGCCGCACGATCCGGCGTTCGGTGATCGGGCCTTCCTTGAGCTGCCCGAAGTCGTCGACGCGCATGCGGGTGCGCAGCGCGGCCCAGATCCGGTCGTCGGTCCAGGCTTCCGCGTCGTCGCCGGGAGGCACCTGGAGGTAGTAGCGGGTCACCCCGGGGCTGCGCGCCATGTGACCCGCGAAGCCGTCGTCGTGGATCGCGTACGTCACCGCGGCCATGCTCTGCGGTGCCTCGGCGAGCACGGCGAGCCAGCTGACGCCGTGGTCCTGCGCGAACCGGCGGCCCGGCAACGCCGTGCGGGAGATCCCGTTGCCGCCGTCGCACCCGGCCAGGAACCGGCCGCTGACAACGCTTTCGCCCTGCTCGTCACGGTAACGGATCGTGGCGGTACCGGAATCCACGCCGGTGACGGTGGCGCCGAACCGGATCTCGCCGCCGCGGTGGAGGTACTCCGCGACGAGGTCCGTGACGAGGTCCTGCTGCGGGTAGACGGTGTGCACCTCACCCCGCCCGAGAGCGGAGTAGTCGAGCTCGAACTCCCCGTCCTCGCCCCGGAAAGCGCAGACGCCGTGCGACCGTCCTTTGTGGAGCATTCCGGCGCCGAGGCCGTGCTCGATCAGCACGCGAGCACTGTTCGGACCCAAAAATCCTGCCCTGGCGCGGGTTTGCACCTGGTCCCGGCTTGCCCGTTCGACGACGAGAGTGCGAATCCCTTGCGCCTGCAACAAGTTGCCTAACACGAGCCCTGCCGGCCCCGCGCCCGCGATGAGCACGGCGGTGTGGTCGACCACGCCTGTTGGTCCTCTCTACCGATCAATTTCGGCAGCACTGGACAACACCGTCGCGGGCGTGCGCGTGCGGCTCGCCGAAGATGAAGATCATGATCACTCCATCGTGTCCCGTGCGGAACTGCGCGGTACCGGTTCCGGGGCGCCTCAAGTGATTCGTAACAACTTCATCGGCCGTGCATGACTTCGTCGCCGCCATCCGGCATTCTGCGCAAATGGTGCTTCGCCCGGCGAGCGACTTCGCCCAGCTGTCCAGCCTGATCAAGCAGGCCGGGCTCCTCGAACGACGACGCGGTCACTACTACGCCCGCATCGGGGTGAACCTCGCGGTCTACGCGGCGGCCTGGGTGGCGTTCGCGCTGCTCGGCGACTCGTGGTGGCAGATCCTGGTGGCGGCCGTGCTGGCGGCGATGACGACGCAGCTCGCGTTCATCGGCCACGACGCGGGCCACAAGCAGATCTTCGCCTCCCGGCGGTGGAACGAGGTCGTCGGCTACGTCCACAGCGGCATCGTCGGCGTCAGCTACGACTGGTGGGTCGGCAAGCACAGCCGCCACCACGCCAACCCGAACCACGAGGACGAGGACCCGGACGTCGACATCTCGGTGCTGGCGTTCACGCAACGGCAGGGCGAGGCGAAGAGCGGTGTGCTGCGCTGGATCGCCGCACGCCAGGCCTTCCTGTTCTTCCCGTTGCTGTTCCTCGAAGGCTTCGCGCTGCACTGGCACTCGATCCGCCACTCCGGCCGCGAGCGGGCCGTGATGATCGCGAACGTCGTGGTGTACCTCGCGGTCGTGTTCTGGGTGCTCTCCCCCGTCTACGCCATCGCGTTCGTCCTGGTGCACCAGGCGTTGTGGGGCTTCTACATGGGATGTTCGTTCGCCCCCAACCACAAGGGCATGCCGGTGCTGTCGGCCGGGCACACGCTCGACTTCCTGCGCAAGCAGGTGCTGACCTCGCGCAACATCCGCGGCGGCTGGTTCACCGACGTCCTGCTCGGCGGGCTGAACTACCAGATCGAGCACCACCTGTTCCCGAGCATGCCCCGGCCCGCGCTGCGGCACGCGCAGGTGATCGTTCACGAGTTCTGCGAGCAGCGGGGCATCTCCTACGCCCAGTGCGGCCTGTTCCGGTCGTACGGGTACGTGCTGGAGCACCTGCACGAGGTCGGGGCCGCGTTGTCCGAAAGTGGACAGAGGTCACTGAAAGCACCCGCCTGACCCCGCTGCGCTGATTTCCTCGGTCCGGAGAGTCCGAACTGGGGAGTTCAGATGCGCAAAAGGCTATTTGGCGTGCTCACGGCCGGGGTGGCCCTGGCTCTGGTAGCCGGCGGGCAGTCCGCGGCCGAGCCCGTGGCGACGCCGGTCCAGCCCGATCCGATGCTCGCGTTCCTGCCCGCGGAGGCCCAGGTCGACTGGGCCGCCGTGCAGCGCGGCCGGGAGGTCCGCAAGCAGAACCGCGCGCAGACGCGGTCGGCGGCGAAGAGCGCGAGCCAGCCGTTGAGCTACACCGAGAAGGAGACCGGCCTGGGCGCGAACGACGCGCCCTCGAAGGCCGAGCACGTGGCCGGGTTCGGCACCGGCCGGGGCAAGAACCCGAAGCTCACGATCACGGGTGGCCTCGCGGGCGACCCGGCGACGCCGGTCGCGCAGCCGTTCGCGGAGACCAACGACGCCATCCCGCTCGCGAGCGCGGTCAGCACGCCGCTGAAGACCAGCGGCAGGATCGGTGACGGCCCGCACGGCAGCACCGGCAGCGGCGCCCACACGGGCGACCACGACTTCTACAAGCTGTCCGGTGGCGCCACGGGCAAGACCGTCGTCGTCACGACCGACACGCCGTCCGGCGACCTGGACACGCTGCTCGTCACGTTCGACGCGAACGGCCTGCTGCTGGGGAACAACGACAACCTCGCCGGCACCACGGACAGCAGGCTCGTCGTGGGCGTTCCGGCCAACCAGGACATCTACCTGCTGGTCACGTCGGCCGGTCCCGGCGGGATCCCGTCCGACCCGATGAAGCCCGGCACCGGCAAGCAGGTCCTCACCGAGGGCGCGTACGACATCACGTTCGCCGAGACCCAGCCCGACAAGGACTACTTCTCGGTCGACCTCAAGGCCGGTGACGTGCTCGGCGCGTCGGCGGCGGGCAAGGCGACCAGGGTCGTGATCCACGACCCGGCCGGGCGCGAGGTCTTCGGTTCGTCGCAGGACTTCAGCTTCCTGTACGCGGACAACTCGCCGCTGCCCGCCGGTGGCAACGCCGTCGCGGACTTCGTGGCGCCGAAGGACGGCCGCTACACCGTGGGCGCGGAGAACGGTGACGGCCGCTACGACATCACGGTCGAGGCCTACCGCCCCGGTTCCGAGCTCAACCCGCGGCCCGAGGTGCTCACGGTCTTCCTCGACTTCAACGGCGCACGGGTCAACACCCGCGTCTACAGCAACGAGCCGACGGCGGGCAACAAGGACCTCTCACCGCTGAAGAAGTTCCTGCCCGGCTGGGGTCTCACCGACGCCGACGAGAACAAGGTCATCGACGGCGTGGTCGCCACCGTGCGCGAGAACATCGAGAAGGACCTCGCCGCGAAGGGCACCAACAAGCGGTTCGGCGTGCGGATCCTGAACAGCCGCGACCACGCCGACCCGTGGGGTCAGCCGAACGTGAGCCGCGTGGTCGTCGGTGGCTCGATCGCCGAGTCCGGCATCCAGACCGTCGGCATCGCGCAGTCGATCGACGCGGGCAACTTCGGCAAGGAGGAGACCGCCCTGGTGCTGCTGGACATCCTGAGCGCGCCGTCCGCCCAGACGGGCACCTCGCTGAACCGCTACATCACGCCCGCCAGCGACAAGGTCACGTTCATCGGCCGGGCGATCGGCAACATCGTGGCGCACGAGGCCGGGCACATGTCGGGTAGCTGGCACACCGACCAGTTCAACGCCCTCGACGCGATCATGGACCAGGGCGGCAACCCGAAGGGCATGTTCGGCGTGGGCCCGGACGCCATCGGTGGCACGGCGGACGACGTCGACGTGGACTTCCACGAGGACGTGCTGAACCCCAACGAGGGCTTCACCGGTCTGGAGGACACCCTCAACCGCACGGCGTGGGGCTACACCAAGGGCAGCAACTGACGGTCCGATTCCCGCCAGATTCTCACCCGTGATCCCGGCAGGCTCGACGGCATGGGATCACTTGAGGGGAAAGCGGCTCTCGTCACCGGCGGGAGCCGCGGCATCGGGGCGGCGGTGGCTCGGAAGCTGTCCGAGCTCGGCGCCCTGGTCGCCGTGACGTACCAGAACACCAAGCCGGACAACGGCTTCTCGATCCGGGCGGACAGCGCCGACCCGGACGCCGTGGTGGCGGCGGTCGAGCAGACCGCCGTCCACTTCGGACGGTTGGACGTGCTCGTCAACAACGCGGCGGTCTTCCAGGTGGGACCGCTCGACGAGCTCGGCAGGGAGGAGTTCGACCACACCATGGCCGTGAACGTGCGTGCGCCGTACCTCGCGGCGCGCGCGGCCGCGAAGCACATGGTGCACGGTGGCCGGATCATCAGCATCGGCAGCAACGTCGCCGTGCACGCGCCGTTCCCCGGCTTCGCCCTGTACTCGGCGAGCAAGACGGCACTGGTCGGGATGACGAAGGGACTCGCGCGGGACCTGGGCCCGGTGGGCATCACCGCGAACGTCGTCAACCCGGGCCCGACGGACACGGACATGAACCCGGCGGACGGTCCGATGGCGGACGCGATCCGCGGCCTGACCGCGCTGGGGCGTTACGGGACCGCGGAGGAGATCGCCGCGGTGGTCGCGGCGCTGGCCGGCGAGGCCGGTGCGTACGTCACCGGTGCCAGCATCAACGTCGACGGCGGTTTCACCGTCTGACGGCTACCACCCGACGGGCAGGGCGTGGACGCCGTAGATGTTCATGTCCGTCCTGAGCTTCACCTCGCGGGCCGGTACCGCGAGGTGCAGGCTCGGGAACCGGCGCAGCAGCCCCTCGAACCCGGCGCGCATCTCGATGCGGGCCAGCTGCTGACCGAGGCACTGGTGCACGCCGTGGCCGAACGCCAGGTGGCCGCGGGCGTTGCGGTGCACGTCCAGCGAGTCGGCGTCGTCGTAGCGCGCCGGGTCGTGGTTGCCCGCCAGCAACGACAGCACCACCATCGACCCCTCGCGGATCGTCTCCCCGAAGAACTCGACGTCCTCCGCCGCGTACCGGAAGAAGATGTCGCCGACCGCGAGGTAGCGCAGCAGTTCCTCGACGGCGTCGGGGATCAGCGCCGGTTGCTCGCGCAGGGCCGCGAGCTGGCCTGGGTGCTCCAGCAACGCGAAGGTGCCCAGCGCCAGCATGTTCGCGGTCGTCTCGTGGCCCGCGAGCAGCAGCAGGAACGCCATGCCGGTCAGTTCCTCGAGGCTCAGGTCCTCGTCGCGCGCCAGGTCCGACAGGAGGTCGTCGGCCGGTTCCGCGCGCTTGGTGGCGCACAGCTCGTACAGGTACGTGTTCATCGCCATGTACGCGGCCATCTTGTCCTCCAGGGTCACCTGCCTCTCCATGAACTTCGAGGAGTTGTGCTGGAAGGTGTCGCGGTCCTCGTACGGCACGCCGAGCAGCTCGCAGATCACCAGTGACGGCACCGGCAGCGCGAACTCCTGGACGAGGTCGACCGGCGGGGTGAGCTCCGCCAGCGCGTCGAGCTGCCGCTCGGTGATCTCGTGGATGCCCTCTTCGAGGGCCTTCATCCGCTTGACCGTGAACGCCCCGGTGAGCTTGCGGCGCAACCGGGTGTGGTCCGGCGGGTCCATGCTGATGAACAGGCCCGGCGTCTGCGGGACCGGCTCGGTCATCTCGGGCATGCCCGGCGTCGGGAACGGCACGTGGATGATGCCCAGGTCCTGCCGACTGCTGAACCTGGTGTCGGATAATGCCTGCCGAACGGCTTCATAGCCGGTGATCAGCCACCCCTCGTGGCCGTCCGGGAAGAGCATCGGGCTGACCGGACGGGACTCGCGCACCTTCGTGATCTCGCTGGGCGGATCGAACGGCGTGACGTCGCGTTCCATCGGAAGTCCGTGCAACATCAGAGGTTTCTCCTTCAGCGAGTGGATTCGCGGTTGAAGAGCTTCTTGGACCAGAGGTAGCCGCCGACACCGATGACGACGCACCAGGCAAACGCGATGTAGCCGCTGTTGCCGATCGGCGTGCCCATCAGCAGGCCGCGCAGGGCGTCGATGAACGGGGTGAACGGCTGGTACTCGGCGAACCAGCGCAGCACGGTCGGCATCGAGTCGGTGGGCACGAAACCGTTGCCGAAGAACGGGAGCAGGATCAACGGCAGGCCGACGTTGCTCGACGACTCGACGGACTTGCTGACCAGCCCGAGCGCGGCGGAGAACCAGATCAGCGCGAACGACATGCCCACCAGCAGCACGGCGATGAAGAGCCACTCCAGCGCGCTCGCCTGCGGCCGGAACCCGATCGCGACGGCGATGCCGAACACGAACGTCATGGCGAGCACGGTCTGCACCAGGCTGCCCACGACGTGTCCGGTGAGGACGGACACCCGCGCGATCCTCATGGTGCGGAAGCGGTCGACGATGCCCTCGGTCATGTCCATCGCGATGGAGATGCTCGTGCCCTGCACGGCCGCGGTGATCGCCATCAGGATGATCGTCGGCGTCACGTAGTTGAGGTACTCGGCCCGGCCGCCGGACGGTCCGCCGAGGCCCGCGCCGAGCGTGCCGCCGAAGACGTAGACGAACAGCAGCAGGAACACGACCGGCATGATCAGCAGCTGGAACGTGAGCGACGGGTAGCGGATCATCCGCTTGAGGTTGCGGCGGATCATCGTCGCCGAGTCCGCGAGGACGTAGGTCATGGCTGGGCCACCTTCTCCGGGTTTCCCGTCAGGGCGAGGAAGACGTCGTCGAGGTCGGGCGTGTGGGTGCTGAGCGAGTCGACCTGCACGGCGTGGGCGTCGAGGTGGTCGAGCAACGCCTTGAGCGCACTGACACTGCCGTCGCTCGGCACGCGCAGGGCGAGCGCCTCGCCGTCGCGGGTGGCGTTGCGGACGATCCGGAGCGCGGCGTCGACGTGCGCCGGGTCGTGGAACTGGAGCAGGACGTGCCCGCCGGGGATGCGGCGCTTGAGCTCGTCCGCGGTGCCCTCGGCGACGATCTTCCCGTGGTCCAGCACGGCGATCCGGTCGGCGAGCTCGTCGGCCTCCTCCAGGTACTGGGTGGTCAGGAAGATCGTGATGCCGCTCGCGACCAGCGCGCGCACGATGCCCCACATGGTGCGGCGGCTGCGCGGGTCGAGGCCCGTGGTCGGTTCGTCGAGGAAGATCACCTCGGGCGACCCGACCAGCGTCATGGCGAGGTCGAGCCGGCGCCGCATGCCGCCGGAGTACGTCGAAGCGGACCTGTCGGCCGCGTCCACCAGGTCGAACTGCTCCAGCAGGTGGTCGGCCTTCGCCTTGCCCTCCGCCTTGCCGAGGTGGTGCAGGTCGGCCATCAGCTTGAGGTTCTCGCGGCCGGTCATGAGGTTGTCGACGGCGGAGAACTGGCCGGTGACACCGATCGCGCCGCGCACGGAGTCGGGGTCGCCCGCCACGTCGTGCCCCGCGACGGTCGCGCTGCCGCCGTGGGCCGCGATCAGCGTGGAGAGGATCTTGACGGTGGTGGTCTTGCCGGCGCCGTTCGCGCCGAGCAACGAGAAGACGGTGCCGCGCTGGACGTTCAGGTCGACGCCCTTGAGCACCTCGGTGTCGCCGTACGACCGGCGCAGGCCGGTGGCCGTGATCGCGTGCATGTCGTTCCCCCTCAGGCCCGGCGCACGGCGATGTCGCCGAAAGCGGTGTGGGCGGTGACCTTCACGGTCTGCGCGGCGTTGCCGGGGCCGTCGCTGCCTTCGAGCGTGTTGCTGACCCGGCCGAACGAGGTCTTGGCGTCGATCCACGCGGCGGTGCCCTCGGCGATGCCGAGCTCGATGCCGCCCATCGCGGTGTTCAGCGTGACGGTGTCCTTGACGACCTCGCCGACCTCGATGGACCCCATCGCGGTCCGGGCCTCCACCAACGCCTCGGCGCGCTCGACGTTGATGTCGCCGTTGGCCGAGCGGGCCCGCAGGTCGCCCTCGACCGTGCCGACGTCGATGTGGCCGTTGGAGTTCTTGACGACCAGCGAACCGCGGACCGTGCCGACGCGCAGGTGCCCGCTGCCGGTCTTGACCTCGGCGTTGCCGGTGACCGCGCCGACCTTGACCTGGCCCGCGCCGGTGTCGGCCTTCAACGCGCCGGTGCGGTCGAGGTGGATGTTGCCCGCGGACAGGTCGACCTCGGTCACGCCGAGCACGCCGCTGGTGCGCACGCTGCCAGCCGTGACGTCGAGGTCCACTTTGGACCCGGTCGGCAGCTCGATCGTGATGTCGACCGACCTGGTCTTCTTGGAGAAGTCGAACGTGCGCTTCGGCCCGCGCACCATCAGCGTGCCGTCGCCGTAGTCGACGGTGGTCTTGCGCGCGGCGTCGACGTCGGACGAGTCGTGCGCGTCGGAGGGCCGCACGTCGACCGTCGTGGTGGTGCGGTCGGTCGCGACGATCTGGACGTGGCCCGCGTAGACGTCGAGCAGTACGGAAATCGGTTCCGGCGTGTCGTAAGAAGGCATGGCTGTCCCCTCAGAAGGTGTCAGTGGTGCATCCCCGCAGGTCGGGGCGATGTGGTGAAAGGCTGTGGTTAGCGGACCCAGCCGACGAAACGCGTCGAGCCGGTGATCTCCGACGTGATGGCCTCGGCGAGGGTCTCGCGCTTCGGGCTCAGCTGGGCGGTGGCCGCGCGCACGAGCCACGCGTTGACCGAACGGCCCTCCTTGGCCGCGGCCTCGTCGATCGCGGCCTTGAGCGGCTCGGGCAGCCGGACGTTGATGCGCACGGTGCTGCCGTCGTCGAAGCTGGCGGCGACGTCCTCGGCGGGCGCCGCGGGGGTCGGCTCCGGCGCGGCGGCGGGTGCGGCCGGCACCTGGCGCGACACGACGAACTTCGGGTCACGGCCCCGCAGCAGCACCTGCACCGAGTCCGGTGCCAGGTCCGCGGTGATCTCGTCGGCGGCCGCGGAGAGCGCTTCGAGCAGCGCCAGCCGGATCGCCGACTCCATCGTCACGGTCAACCGCTCGACCAGCGCGTTCGCTTCGTCGCCGCCGGTCTCGACGGCGGTCAGCAGCTCGCGACCGAGGGAAGCC
Source organism: Lentzea sp. NPDC058450 (assembly GCF_042721395.1). Lineage (NCBI taxonomy): Bacteria > Bacillati > Actinomycetota > Actinomycetes > Pseudonocardiales > Pseudonocardiaceae > Lentzea > Lentzea sp. NPDC058450. The sequence goes on along the minus strand of NZ_JBHXLO010000049.1, from coordinate 42,548 downwards.
ACGTACGGGGTCAGATCCATGGCACCACTATGACACACGGTGGCACCACCGGCAAGCAATTCTGGCTCAGCGTGGCATCATTTTGGCTCATTGCAGGTCAGGGCAGGTGCGGTGGCGGTTTCAACAGGCGCACGGACAGGCCGCTGACACAGCAAAGAGCCATCGCGGCTCCGGGATGGCACCGCGATGGCTCAGCTGAAGCACTGGTGGCTCAGGCGAGCGCGGCCTCGAAGGCGGCGAACGTCGGCGTGCCCTTCGCGCGGTCCAGCACCGCGAACACCACGTGCTCGAAGTACCGGTTGTCCCGCAGCGCCAGCGCGAAGATCCGCGCCACCGCCTCGGGCTCGTTGCCGAACACACCGCACCCCCACGCGCCCAGCACCAGCCGCCGATGCCCGTGCGACGCCGCCACGTGCAGCACCCGGATGGCCCGCCGCAGCAACGCGACCTCGATGCCCTCGGCGCGTTCGGGCTGGGTGCGCAGGATCGCCGAGCGGTTCGGCGCGGCGGACGTGAGGAACGAGACCTCGTAAGGCTCCGGCAGCAACGTGCCCTTGTCGTCCTTGAAGACCGGGACGCGCGGCGAGTAGATCACGCGGTCGCTGTAGGTCAGGTCCTCGCGGGCGCGGTGGTGGGCGTAGAAGTCGCCGGCCGCGCGCAGGCTGAGGTAGAGCGCCGATCCCCTGGCGACGCTCTCCTCCTGCGCCTGCGCGCCGTTCAGGAAGCCACCGCCGGGGTTGCGGGCCGAGGCGAACACCAGCGCGGCGACGTCCCCGCCCAGCCGGCGGGTGGCGTCCAAAGTGGACTCGTTGGTGACGTCGACCCGCGTGGCGCCGGTCTGCGAGGGCAGCGAGAGCACCTCGTCCGGCAGGTGCAGGCGGGTTCCGGCGACGGCCGGGGCGACGTCGACGGGCACCGCGCCCGCCGGGGTGGTGTAGGAGCCTCGCTCCGAGATGGCGACGGTGTCGTGGGCGATGGCTCGCAACCTGCTGCTCATGATGTCCCGAGTGTGACCGGCAGGACGTGGGCAGCCAAGCGAGTTACGTCCGGGCGTAGACCTCGGCCACGGCGGCGAACGCCTCCTTCGGCTCCCAGGTGCCGTCGTCGTGGACCTTCACGATGCCGGGGCCCGCCATGTCGAGGTCACGGCTCGGGTCGCCGGGCCGGTGCGGGTAGTTGGCCAGGGCGAACATGTACACGAAGGCCGCGTCGACCCCCGTCTCCTCGAACGTCTCCAGCACCTCGCGCAGGTACGTGGCCTGCTCGGTCTCGTCGCGGACGTAACCGTCCCTCACCCGCACCGGCAGACCGGCCTCGTCGTGCTCGACGATCTCCATGCTGCGCGGCGCGACGGCTCCCGAACCACGCCACGCGGCCGTGCCGAAACCGGTGATGGCGACCGGTTTGCCCTGCGCCACCACGTTTCTGATGCTGTCGGCGTACACGTCGGCGACCTCGGCCGAGCGGATCAGCTCGAACGACTTGATGTCGAACAACTCCCAGTCCGGGTTCTCGAACGGGATGCAGGCGTAGGTGACGGGACCCCCGAAGTGCTGTCGCACCACGGAAACGGCCGCCGCCAGGAACTCGCGGAGCCGTTCACCGGCCTCCCGCATCCGCTCCGGGTGACCCAGCAGCTGCCCCACCCGGTCCAGCACGTCGTCGCCGGGCAGGAAACCGGAGTTCATGACGCTGAGCTCCACTCCCGTCACGAACACCACCTCGGCGCCGGCCGCCCGGACCCGCTCGGCCCGCACGGCGCAGTCGGTGAACAGCTCCAGGATCTCGGCCGGCGTCAGTTCCAGCGGGTAGGGCGAGAACCAGACCTCCAGCCCGAGGGAGGCGGCGATCCCGGCGGCCCGCTCGAGCCGTTCGGGATCACCGCCGACGAGGTGGACGGCGGTGCAGTGCAGGTCATCTCTGATCGCGGTCAGGTCCCGGTGGACCGCGTCGAGGTCGAACTTCGGGACGGAGTTCTCTCCGTGGCGCACGAAACCGGTGTCGTACGCGATGCCTTTGGCGCGCATACCTCAGAGGGTAGGCGCGAAAAGTGCGTGCGCGCAAGTTTGCGCGGACGAATCTACGAAGGCCACACCAGCAGCACCGGACAGGTCGCGTGGTCCACGACGAACCGCGTCGCCGGGCCGAGGCTGCGCGGGCCGGCGTGCGACACGTCTCCGTCGCGGCACAGCACCAGCAGCGACGCGCCTTCCGCCGCCGCAACGACTTCGTGCTCCACCCGCCCGACCCGCGTCCGCACCTCGCACGGCACCCCGAGGCGTTCGGCGGCGGCCGCCAGCAGCCGGGTCGAGTGGTCCGCGGCGAGGTCGTCCAGCCGCGTGCCGGGGTCCAGCGAGGAGCTCCGCCCGAACAGCCCGGCGAACGCACCGTGCGCCGCCCCGGGCACGTCGTGGTCGCTGACGTGCAGCAACACGAAGCTCTCGCCCGAGCACCCGCGGGCCGCGTCGACGCAGTCCTGCCAGGTGTCGTCGGCGATCCACACGACCACCGTCATGGTCATCCTCCGATCAGCTGCAGGGACGCCCACAGTGCCACGACCGCGCCGACCAGGGTGGCAGGCACGGCGAGCAGGCCGAGCTTCGTGAACTCCGCCAGGTTCACCTCGGTGTCGTGGTCGTGCACGATCCGCCGCCACAGCAGCGTCGCGAGCGACCCGGCGTAGGTGAGGTTCGGCCCGAGGTTCACGCCGAGCAGCACCGCCAGCACCACTCCCGGCCCGAACGGCGCCACCAGCGGCAGCAGCACCAGCACCGCGGGCAGGTTGTTGATCACGTTCGCGAGCACGGCGGCGACCGCGGCCACCCCGAGCAGCGCGAGCAGCCCGGTGCCGTCCGGGATCGCGTGCCGCAGCAGGTCGTCGAGACCGTTGTCGACCACCGCCCGCACCACGATCCCCAGCCCGAGCACGAACGCGAGGAACGGCAACGAGGTCGCCTTCACGATCTTGGTGACCGTCGTCTTGCGCCGGACCAACGCCCGGCCCGCCATGACGAGCGCGCCCGCGCAGGCCGCCCACGCCGGGTCGACGCCGGTGGCCGACGCGACCACGAACCCGACCAGCGTGAGGCCGACGACGGTCAGCGCGAACACCGGCAGTTCCGGCACGGGCTGCTCCAGCGGCGCGTGCACCGGCGCGTCGAGATCGGTGCGGAAGAACCTCCGGAACACGAGGTACTCCAGGCCGATCGCCACCACCCACGGCAACGCCATCAACGCCGCGAACCGCGTGAAGCTCAGCCCGCTGGACGCGAACGCCAGCAGGTTCGTCAGGTTCGACACCGGCAGTAGCAGCGACGCGCTGTTGGACAGATGCGTGCACGCGTAGACGTGCGGCTTCGGCCGGACACCGAGCTGTGCGGCCGTGGCGAACACGACGGGCGTCAACAGCACGACCGTCGCATCCAGACTCAACACCGCCGTCGTCACCGACGCCGTGACGAACACCCCGCCCAGCAACGTCCGCGGCCGCCCGCCCGATGCCCGCGCCATCCACGTGCCGCAGGCGTGGAAGAGCCCTTCGTCGTCGCAGAGCTGGGCGAGCACGAGGATCGCGGCCAGGAACCCGATCACGGGCCCCAGCCGCACCGCCTCGTCCACGGCGTGGTCGACCGGCAGCACCCCGGCCACCACGACCACGATCGCGGCGGGCACCGCCACGACGGCCTCGGGCCAGCCCCACGGTCTGACGACCGCGCACACCAGAACGGCCACGAGCAACAAAACGGACAGCGCGAGCACGGGAATCCTCCTGCGCCGGAAGGGATTCCCGGCCGCGCTGACTCTAGGTCCTGCCGGCGGCGCTAGCCCATCTTGGCGGCCGCGCTCTTGATCGCCTTGCGGATCCGGAAGTACGTGCCGCACCGGCAGACGTTCGCGATGCGGTCGATGTCCTCGTCCGTTATCTCCTTCTTCGTCCGGAGCAACGCCGCCGCGGCCATGATCTGCCCGGGCTGGCAGTACCCGCACTGCGCGACGTCCTGCTCCAGCCACGCCTCCTGGACCGGATGCAGGTCGTCGCCGGACGCGAGCCCCTCGATCGTGGTGACCTCCTGCCCCGCGCACTCCCCGACGGGCGTCACGCACGGCTGGATCTCGGCCCCGTTCAGGTGGGACGTGCAGGCCCGGCACACCCCGATGCCGCAGCCGAACTTCGGCCCGCGCACCCCGAGCTTGTCCCGCAGCACCCAGAGCAGCGCCAGGTCGGACGGAGCGTCGACCTCGACCTGCTCCCCGTTGACGACGAACGTGTAAGTAGGCACAGCTGACGCTCCTTCAGCGCGGGAACGGCTCGAAGTCGACCGGGAAGATGATCGGGAAGCTGCGCGGCACCACACCCGTCGCGCGGGCGTAGGCGTTGGCGATGGCACCGACCGCGGCCGGCACGCCCAGCTCCCCCGCACCACCGGGTTCGCCCGTCGCCGGCATCACGTGAATGCGAACGTCGAGCGGCGCGTCCTTCTGCCGTGCGTAGTGGAACTGCGAGTAGGAGCCTTCGAGCGGCAGGCCCTTGTCGATGTGCAGACCGGCGCGCAACGTGGTGGAGATGGCGTCGGTCAGGCCGCCGAGCATCTGCGCCTCGAGGCCGCGCGGGTTGATCGGACGGCCGACGTCGACCGCGATCGTCGCCTTGACCACGCGCGGGTTCTTCGGGTCGCGGGCGTCGATCTCGACCAGGCAGGCGGTGCACGACTTGTACTCGTCGTGGAACGCGATGCCCTGGGCGAAACCGCGAGGCATCGTCTTGCCCCACTGGCCCTCGTCCACGACCTTGTTGAGCACCGCGCGTTGCCGGGCGCTCTTCAGGAACTCGCGGCGGAACGCGACGGGGTCCTTGCCCATCTTCGCGGCGAGCTGGTCGACCAGGATCTCCTCGGCGCCACGGGTGTTCGCCGAGTAGACCGACCGCCACGAGCCGGTGTGCATGCGCAGCGGCACCTCGTTGAGCAACGACGTGACGACGCCGAAGTTGTACGGCACCTTGCACGTCGTGAGGAACACCGTCTGCGCGAACGACAGGTTGCCGCCGACCGGCAGCTTCGCGGCGGTGGCCGTGAGGATCTCGCCGAGGCCGTGCCGGAAGTCGGTCTCCACGGACGCGACGCGGTGCTCGAACGTCAGCACGTTGCCGAGCGCGAACGTCGCCCGCAGCTTGTGGTGGCTCGCCGCGCGGGCCCGGCCGTGCCGCATGTCGTCCTTGCGGTCCCACATGAGCTTGATCGGGCGCTTCAACGCCTTCGAGATCTGCGCGGCCTCGATCGCCGCGTCGAAGAACAGCCTGCGCCCGAACGATCCGCCGCCCTGCATGACGTGCACGGTCACCGCGGACTCCGGCAGCCCGACGGCCGCCGCGATGGTCTGCTTCGCCACGATCGGCGACTTCAGCCCGGCCCAGATCTCCGCCCGGTCCTCGCGGACGTCCGCGATGGCCGAGTTCGTCTCCATCGGCGCGTGGCTGACGAACGCGAAGTCGAACTCCATGTCGACGTGCTGGGTCAGCAGCGGCGGCACCACGAACGGCAGCGCGGCGGCCTTCAGCTTGTCGCGGATCTCCTTGTCCGACAACGAGTCGATCGTGCCGGGGTTCCAGGTGACCTTCAGCGCGTCCCGGGCGGCCAGCGCCTGCCCGAACGTCTCGGCGACCACCGCGACACCCGTCGGCACCACCCCGACGGCGAGCACACCGGGCATCGCCCGTGCCGCCGCCGAGTCGACCGCCTTGACCGACCCGTTGATCGTCGGCGGGCGCCGCACGACCGTCGGCATCGCGCCGGGGACGTCCTGGTCGAGCGTGTACTTGAACTGCCCGGTGACCATCGCGCGGGCGTCGATGCGCGACTGCGGGGTGCCGACGATCCGGTGTTCCGACGCCGGTTTCGGTTGCGCGGCGAAGACTCCGGTGAGCTGCGCCGCCGCGGACGTCAGCAGGCCGTACAGGATCGGCCGCCCGTCCGGGAGGATCACCGCACCGTCGCGTGTGGACAGTCGCTCGACCGCCACGCCGTGCTGCTTCGCCGCCGCCGCGAGCAGTCTGGCGCGGGCGGCCGCCGCCGCCTGGCGGACCGGCCCGTAGACCGACCTCATCGTGTTGGAACCGCCGGTCAGCTGGTTCATCAGCAGTTCGGGCCGCGCGTCGGCCAAAGTCACCCGAACCTGGTCGAGCGGCAGGTCGAGCTCCTCGGCGACGAGCATCGCGCACGCCGTGGTGATGCCCTGACCGACCTCCGCGCGGGGCAGGTCGAGGGTCACGACGCCGTCCTCGCCGACGCTGAGCACCGCGAGAGCGCCCGCCGTCGGGGTACCGGCCAGGATCAGAACGTCGCCGAGATCGAGGATCTCGGCCGGTTGCGGCAGCGTCGGGATGACGGCCTCGGCCGTGCCAGGAACCGCGACGGTGAGCACCGGCGCGGCCACGAGGAACGTGAGGAACTGCCGACGACGAACCGGGACCCGCGTCTCGGGGACCGGGACTTCGTTGTCACAGGTCATGTACTCGTCAACGACATCCGGCGGACCGGGGTACGACTGTCAGCCGATCGAGTTCAGGCCGAACAGCGCAACGCCGTAACTGCGTCTCCGCAGCGGACGATCTGCCGTACATGAGACGATTAGCAGTACTGCTGCTGGCACTCTTCCTGGTCTCTCCCAACGCTCCCGCCCTCGCGGACGCCGGTCCGATGGCGATGATCTGGGCTCCGACCGAGCAGGCCTCGGTCCCGTTGAACGAGCCGTTGCTCGTGATCGGCGGCGCCGTCAACGGCGAGTCCGGTGGCATCACCGAGGTCGAGTTCTCGACCGACGGCCAGACCAACTGGACCCCCGTCGACGCCACCGGCGAACGCTGGTCGGTCCTGCTGTGGCCGTCCGTCCCCGGCCCGCTGACGATCCACGCCCGCGCCAAGACCGCGTCCACCACCGGCCCCGTCACCGTGTCCCGCACCATCCACGTCGGCGGCACGACCGTCCCGCCGTTGCAGTACGAAACCTCGCTCTACCTGAACGACACGCACAGCCCCACCATCAACGACCCGGACGAGCAGGCCGTCGAGCTCGGCATGCGCGTCGCCTTCGACCGCCCCGGCTCCGTCACGGCCCTGATCATCCGGCGCGGCAGCTACACCGGACCGGTGACCGCGCGACTCTGGGCGGACGGCGTGCTGCTGGCCGAGCAAGAGGCTCCCGGCGCGGCCTACAGCCAGCGGATCACCTTCAGCACACCGGTTCCCGTGACCGCGGGCACCGAGTACGTCGTCTCCTACTACACCCCCGCCGGTGGCTACCGGGCGACGGAGAACTACTTCACCGGCAACGTCGTGCAGACGCCGTTCAAGATCCCGCCGAACGCCGGCGTGTACAGCTACGGCGGCGGCTTCCCGACCGACACGTGGTTCGGCAGCAACTACTGGATCCAGCCGGTCTTCAAGCCCTAGTCCGCCTCGACGACCCGGCGCTTCAGCACCTTCTCCGCGCCACCGGTCGCCACCAGGAGCCTGACCAGCGCGCGTTTGGTCTCGTCGTCACCGTGCACGTCGAGCTCGCGCCGGAGCCGGCGGCTGTCGTCGACCAGCCGCCGGCCCTTGTCGGTCAGCTGGGCGCGCCGGATCCGGGCGTCCGCGCGGTCCGGCACGCGCCGCACGTACCCGAGGCGTTCGAGCTCCAGCAGCTGCTTCGACGCGGCCTGCTGGGTGACGCCGAGCAGCTCGCCCAGCTCCCCCACCTTCGGCTCCCCGTCGACGAGGTGCTGGATCACGTAACCGTGTGACATCCGGACGCCCTTGTGCCCGATCTCGTGCAGCCGCTTGACGATCTCGTCGTTGGCGGAGCTGCCCGCGAGGTACGCGAGGGTGGCGATGTCGATGCCCATCAGGTCCACAACCTGCATCCTCACATTGACAACCACGGTTGTACAACTATGGTTGTGAATATGAATCCAGTCGACCTCGCCACCTCGCTGCACCGCGCGCTCGAAGCCGGGGAGTCCGGTCCCGCGCTGCGTCGCCACTTCGCCGCCGACGCGGTGACCGTCGAACGCCCCAACCTGATCAAGCCGAACGGCGCGCGATCGCCGTTGGAGGAGATGCTCGCCAACTCCGAGAAGGGCACCGGACTGCTGTCGCGCCAGAAGTACGACGTGCACTCGGCACTGGTGTCGGGTGACACCGCGATCCTGCGGCTGACCTGGACCGGCACGCTCCGGGACGGCCGCGAGCTCGTCGCGCACATCGCCCAGTTCGTGGACACGCGCGACGGGCTCATCAGCGCCATCGAGACGTACGACTGCTACGAGCCGTTCTGAACTCCTCCCCCTTCCACCGCTGCCGCAGCAACCGGTCGTGCGACGCCACGACAACTGCGCCGGGATAGTCGGCGAGCGCGGCCTCCAACTCCTCGACCAGGGCGAGCGACAGGTGGTTCGTCGGCTCGTCCAGCAGCAGCACGTCGGACTCCCGGCTCAGCAACCGCGCGAGTGCCAGCCTGCGCTGTTGCCCGACGGACAACGCACCGACGGGCGTCGCGAAATCGTTGCGGTGGAACAAACCCAACGACTCCAGCTGCTCCGGGGTGCCACCGAACGCCCGCAGCAGTGTCTGCTTCGGTTCGCGCACAACGGTTTCCTGCGGCAGGTACCCGACGTTGCCGGTCGCCGTGCATGCCAACGCCCTGAGCAACGTCGACTTGCCCGAGCCGTTCGGGCCGGTCACCAGCACCCGTTGCCCCGCCGCGCCGAGCGGGGCGTTGAGACGCAACGGTTCCGGCGGCCTCGGCACCGGATCGGCGCGCAGCCGCTCCAGCCGTTCGGACGCGCTGCGCACCCGCGTCCTGATCGACGCCTGCACGCGCCGGCCGTCGCCGTTGTACTTGCACTTGTTGTGGTCGGGAATCGGCCTGCCCGGCGCGACGCGATGTGCCGTCGTGCCACGCCATTGCGTCCAGTGCCCGATCTCGCCGACCCACTCCGCGTACGCCTGCTCCCACCGCTGCCGCGCCGCGCGCTTCTCCGCGACGTACCCCGCGTACCCGTTGCCGTAGCGGGTGATCGCGCGGTTCTCGACCTCGACGATCGCGGTCGTGACGCGTTCCAGCAGCAACCGGTCGTGCGTCACCACGACCAGCGTGCCGTTGTGCTTCACCAGCCTGTTCTCCAGCCACGCGAGCGCCTGGTCGTCGAGGTGGTTGGTGGGTTCGTCGAGCAGCAGCAACTCCGGTTCGGCGCTCAGCACGCCGGCGAGCGCGAGCCTGGCCTTCTCGCCACCGGACAACGTGCCGAGCGCACGGTCGCGCGCGAGATCGCCGATGCTCAGCACGGACATCGCGGCCTCGACCCGCGCGTCGGCCGCGTAGCCGTCGCGCAGCTCGAACGCCGTGAGCAGCTCGCCGAGGTCGTCCAGCCGTTCCTCCTCGGCCGCGACCGCGATCTGCCGTTCCAGCAGGCGGATCTCGACCAGCGCGGCGTCGACGGCGTTGCCGACGGTCGCGTCCTCGGGCAGGTCGAGCACCTGCCCGAGATAGCCAACGCCCTGCGCCACCACGGTGATCTCGCCGTCGTCCGGCACGTCCTGCCCGGCCACGAGCCGCAGCAGCGTCGACTTGCCCGAGCCGTTCTCGCCGACCACGCCGAGCCGTTCGCCCGGCCGGACCGTCAACGACACAGCGTCGAGCACGCGCTTGAACGCGTAGTTCCTGGTGATTTTCTTGATCGTCAACTGAGCTGACATGAGGGACCCCCACACCGCCGAAGGAATTCGGGCACGGATGCGCTGAAGGCGGGGTCAGTAGATCACCTAACCGATGTTGCCATACACCGTACGAGGAGGCAACCTTGATAGCCTGGAACCCGCATCCACCTGGGGGTTTGCCGTGAATCGGCACGTGCGCACGATCGACGACGTCATGGTTTTGCTCGACGCCTTGCTGCCCGCGCAGCCTGATGACTGGTGGGACCGCTTCTACGCGGACCGCACCCGCGAGGTGCCGTTCTTCGTCGCCAAACCGGACGAGAACCTGGCCGCACACGTGGAGACCGGGCTGCTCGAGCCCGGCCGCGCGCTCGACATCGGCTGCGGACCCGGCCGCAACGCGATCTTCCTGGCCCGTCGGGGCTTCCAGGTCGACGCGGTGGACATCTCGGGCACCGCGATCGCCTGGGCGCGCGAACGATCTGAGGGCCTGGACGTCGACTTCCGGCACGGCGACGCGTTCGCCGTCGAGGGCTCGTACGACCTGATCTACGACTCCGGCTGCTTCCACCACCTGCCGCCGCACCGCCGCGTCGCCTACCTCGCGCTGCTCGACCGCGCGCTCGTCCCCGGCGGCCACTTCGCCCTCACCTGCTTCACGTCCGACGAGGGCACGGCGTCCCCGGACGCCGACCTGTACCGCCACGGCGGGCTGGCAGGCGGCGTCGGCTACACGCCCGGCGAACTGCGGTGGATCTTCCAGGACCTCACCGAGGTCGAACTTCGCCGCATGACGGAACAGCCGCCGGACTCCCCGAGGTTCGGCAAGGACTTCCTCTGGACGGCGCTCTTCCGAAAGGCCTAGGTGCAGCCACCGGACGTGCGCGTCCGGCAGGCGGAACGAGCGGGTGTCGCCACCTGCGAAAGTAGGGTCATCCCCCTGCTCCCGTAGGTGATCCAAGGCACAAAACCGGCAGTATCGTCACCCGCGTGAGGCGAGCCGCGGATCTGACGCCTGCGCTGCTCGTCGCAGCGCTGGGGATCTGGCGCGAGCTCACGCTCGACCTGCCGGACCGGCTCGTGGTCACGTCGATCGCGTTCTACGTGACGATCCACCTGCTGTCCGCGGTGGCGTTGTGGTGGCGGCGCACGCGTCCGGTCGAGTCGAGCCTGGCCGTCGCCTTCCTCTCCCTGCTCACCCCGACCTACGCCTCGCTGGTGTCCGCGTACTCGGTCGCCGCGTACGCCCCGCGCCACCGCTGGCTCGTGTTCGCGCACCCCGTGACGTGGGCGATCGGCGCCGGGGCGTGGGTGGTGCCGAACCTCGCCGCCCCCGGCCTGATCGTGATCGCCGGGCTCGCGGGCCTCTACGTCGGCACGCGGCGGATGCTCGGGCAGGCGCTCGCCGAGCTGAACCGCGAGCTGCTGACCGAGAAGGTCCGCGCGGACCAGCGCACGCGGCTCGCCGGCGAGATGCACGACGTCGTCACGCACCGGCTGAACCTGATGATCCTGCACGCCGGGGCGTTGCGGATCGCCGCGCCGAACGACGGCGTGCGCGACGCCGCCGAGGAGCTGCGCACGGCGGGCTGCCAGGCGCTGGCCGAACTGCGCGACCTGGTCGGCGTGCTGCGGTCCGGCCAGGCCGCGCGGATCCCGGACGTGCTGCCGGACCGGTTGTCCCGGCTCGTCGCCGACTCCGCGCTGGAGGTCACGCTGACCGAGCACGGCGACGCCGACACCATCTCCCCCGCCGTGCGCCGCACGATGTACCGGGTCGTCCAGGAGTCGCTGACGAACGTGCACAAGCACGCCCCCGGCGCGCACACGGAGATCACCATCCACAGTGGACCGAGCACGGTCCGCGCGGTCATCCGCAACACCAGGCCGTCCGCGACGCCGGGGCTCGCGTTGCCCGGCACCGGCTCCGGGCTGCTCGGGCTGCGCGGCCGCGTCGAGATGGTCGGCGGCACCCTCACCGCCGGTCCCACCGACGACGGCGGCTTCGAGGTGGACGCCGTGCTGCCCGCGTTCGTGCCGACCTGATCACTCGTCGCCGGCGCGCACCGCCCGGCAGGCCAGGTGCACGGCCAGCCGTTCGTCCGGGTTCAGCAGGCTGACGCCGAGCAGCTGTTCGACGCGGTTGATCCGCTGCGCCACGGTGTTGCGGTGGACCTTGAGCCGCACGGCCGCCGACGACGTCACGGACTCCTCGTCCAGGTAGATCGCGAGCGTGCGCAGCAGCTGGCCGTCCTCCACGCCCGCCAGCGGCTCCAGCAGCCGGGTGGCCTGCTCGACCAGTGCGGGCGTCTCGGCCGCCATCGACAGCAGTCGCCGCACGCCCAGCTCGTCGATGTGCACGACCTTGGCCGTGCCGGTCATCCCGGCGGCCTCGCGGGCCTCGGCGAGCGTCCTGCCCACGCCGGACACGCCGTGGTGCGGGCGGCCGATGCCGGCGACGAGCGGGCAGCAGCCGAGCGCCTGGGCGATCCTCGTGGTGAGCTCGCGGTGCTGCGACTGCGGCGGCTCGGAGTCGTTGGTGAGCCAGAAGCTCCAGCCCTCCGCGCCCTCGACCAGCTGGCCGTGCAGGCCGCGGCGTGACAGTTCGACGCGCAGGCTTTCGGTGGTGGCGGCGTCGGGCAGGCCGGTGACCGGCATCGCGTAGATGCCCGTGTGCCAGCCGTCGAGGCGCCAGCCCGCGAGCACCGCCTGCTGCACCAGCTGCGGTGGCACGTCGTCGCCGGAAGCGAGCAGTTCGGCCAGCAGCGAGCCGCGCGAACGGGCCTGGCGTTCGGTGTCGAGGCGTTCGGCGGCGACCCAGCTCCCGAGCGCCCACGACGCGACCTGGCTGATCTGCAGCACGGTCTCGGCCCAGCGCTTGTTGCGGCCGGGGCCGTGCGAGACGAGCCACAGGTGCACGTGCCCGGTCCGGTCCACCTCCACCGGCACGGCGACCGCGAAGCCCTCGTCGATCTCGGCGGTGGCGGCGACGGACCCGGCCAGCAGGTCCGCCGGCAGGCCGGGCGGGGAGGCGCCCTCGATCGCGGTGCCGTCCGCGCTGATCACCGCGCAGCTCACGTGCAGCTCGCCGGACAGGATCGTGATCACCGAACGCGGGTCGGTCCGGCTGCGGCCGAGCCGCGCGGTGACGGCGTTGAGCAGCCTGGCCGCGCTGATCTCCGGGCGCCGCACGGCCGTCCGGAGGGCGTCCGCGACCAGCAACGGGTCGTCGGCGGTGATGTGCAGCAACGGCACGCCGAGGCGGTTCGCGAACGAGAGCGTGGCGGCCGAGGGTGGTTGGTAGGCGCCGGTCGTCGGTTTCACCAGCACGACCGCGCGCACGTCCGCGCTGTACGCCCGCCGCAGCGCCACCTCGACCAGGTACGGCTGGTGCCCGGTGAGGATCACCAGGTCGCCCGCCGCGCACGCCTCGACGGCCGTGAGGTCCGCCGCCAGCCGCACGTCCCCGACCTCGGTGCCGATCCCGCGTTCGCCCGCGAGCAGCTCCGCCCCGCCGAGCACGCCGATCTCCAGCAGGTCCCTGACGGTCAGGGAGCCGGCGTCCTCGATCACTCGGCGCCCCGGAACGGCACGTAGCCGAGGTCGTAGCCGAACGCTCTCGGGTCGACCCTGGCGCGCAGTTCCTCCGGCACCCATTCGGGTGGCGATGGGAGCGCTACCACGTCGATCACCGCGCCGAACCCGAGCCGTTCGGTCGTCAGCGGGTGACCGGTCTCGGCGTCCAGACAGCACAGCAGATCAGGCGTCGTGACCAGCGGTTCGCCGTCCACGAGCGCGACGAGGTACTCACCCTGCATCTCCAGGCGCACGTACGCATCGTCGGCGTCCAGGCGGCGCAGCGCCACCGTTCCGCGTGGAAAGTCGCCGACAGATTCACGCCAGACCTCGACGACTTTGCCCCTGGCGAGCAGAAAACCGCCGGATCTCCTGGCCCGCTCCTCGACGGAGAGCTCGGCGCACGACCAGATCTCGCCAAGTGAGAGCGCTCTCGCAAGTGAGCCCGTGATGCCTGCTCCGACCGCGTCCGCGAGCTTGAGCGGCTTCGCGACCATCATCGCCCAGCCGCCGAAGTCGACCATGACGGTGCGGGCGAGCTTCTCGATGCCGGTCGCGTCGAGCACCGCGCGGTTGCCGCCGGGTTCGGTGATCGCGAGCGGGGTCGTGGGCAGCCCGGCCGCCGCGTAGGTCGTCTGGTCGATCCGGGGGAACGCTCGCCCCATGCCGTCCACGTCGACGTACGGCAGGCCCAGCCGGGCGGCCAGGATCAGCGGCAACAGGCCGTTGCACCCGCCGATCTCCCACCCGATGACGGCCGTGACGGGCGTGGAGTCGTGTGCCTGCAACGCCTTGAGCGCCTCCTCGGCCTCCCGGCCGCTGGGCAGCTTCTCGATCATCACGGTCGGCGCGCCGATCAGGCCCACCCGGATGCCGTGCCCCTCGGGGTCGGCCTCCTCGGGCGTGAGGACCGTGACGGGTCCGCTCTGCCGGATCTCGTGCCGCAGCATCGCGGCGAACGCGTGGGTCTCGTGCTCGCCGCCACCGCCCCCGCTGCCGAGCACGACCACGCCCAGGGCGAGCCGGTCGACGTCGTCAGGCCCGAGCAGGTGCATGCGCGAGACACTAGTGGCCGGGCAGCAGATCACCCACCGCACGCGCCCGCACCCGGCTCGCGTTTCCCGGGAGGTAGGCGAGCGGGATCTCCTCGACCTCGACGATCCGCACGCTGCCGGCCCGCGCGCCCGCCGCGACGGCCCGGTCCACGGCCTCCTGCCGGGCACCGTCGAGCACCTCGTCACGGGTGCCGGGCGCCATCGTGAAGACGCGGTCGACCTCGCCGCCGACCTGCGCGATCGCGGCTCCGATGGCGCCCGCGAAGGCGTGGTGCTCCGGCCGGACGATCTTGCTCGCGCCCTCGAGCCGCTGGACGAGGAAGCCCGCGCCGCCGACCAGCACCACGGGCAGCGGTTCCGGGCTCGTGCGCATGCGGTCGAGCCGTTCGGCGATCTTGGCGTTGATCTGGTCGAGCGTCTGCCGCACGAACGTTCGGTCGAGATGGCGCACCCGGCTCGGGTCGCCGATCTCGGCGAGGCCCGCGGCGACCGCGACGTCGGTGGCGGTGAGCGTGTCGCCGCCGAAGACCAGGGCCTCGGTCGCCAGCCGGAAGCCGACGCTGTCCGGGCCGGTCCGGCCGTCCCGCACCACGCTGCCGCCGCCGAGCCCGGCCGAGAGCACGTCGGGCATCCGGAAGTTGGTGCGCACGCCGTTGATCAGCACCTCGGACGACACCTCGCGCGGGAAACCGTTGTGCAGCACGCCGATGTCCGTGGTCGTGCCGCCGACGTCGATCACCGCGCAGTCGTCCGTCCCGGACAGGAACGCGCCGCCGCGCATGGAGTTCGTCGGCCCGGACGCGAACGTGGCGACCGGGTGGCGGCGCGCGTGGTCCAGGTCCATCAGCGTGCCGTCGTTCTGGCTGAGGTAGAGCGGGGCGTCGACGCCCTGCGCGGTCAGGGACTCGACTAGCCCGTCGGCGATCTGCCCGGCCAGCACGCGCAGGGCGGCGTTGATGATCGTCGCGTTCTCCCGCTCCAGCAGGCCGAGCCGTCCGATCTCGTGGCTGAAGCTGACCAGCAGGCCCGGGTTCTCCTCCGTGAGGATCTCCGCCGCCCGGCGCTCGAACTCGTTGCTGACCAACGAGAACACCGACGAGATGGCGACGGACTCGACGTTCCTGGCGACGAGGTCGGCGGCGACCGCGCGCAGTTCGTCCTCGTCGAGCGGTGAGATGACCCGGCCGTCGTACTCGTGGCCGCCGTGGCAGAGGTACGCGTGCCCGCCGATGGCCTCCCGCAGCGGCTGCGGCCAGTCGACGAACGGCGGAAGTGCCGTGGTGGCGGGAAGTCCCAGGCGGACGGCCGCGGTGCGCGCGAGGTTGCGGCCTTCGACGACGGCGTTGACGAAGTGCGTGGTGCCGATCATGACGGCGGTGACCTGCCGCGGTTCGAACGCGTGCCGCAGCCCGCTGACCGCCGCGACGATCCCGCCCGTCACGTCCGCGGTCGTCGTCGCCTTGCTCGCGGCCAGGACCGTGCGGCCGTGCACGAGAACGGCATCGGTGTTGGTGCCGCCGACGTCGATCCCGATGTGCATGTCAGGCGGCCTTCGCTTCCCCGGCCACCTTGCGGGTGGTGGCCCGGCGCGTCCGCATCCGCAGCAGGTCCAGCCGCCCGGCGCACACGTACAGGCCGAACGCGAGCACCAGCGAGTTCACACTGGACTGTCCGAACGGCAGCAGCTCGGCGACGATCGCCGAAGCGGGCCAGATGACCACCGTCGCGGGCACCCACGAGGGCGCCGACCGCGGCACGAACGGGCGCGTCGAGATCATCTCGTTCCGCCACCTCCGCACCACGTGGTACTCGGCCATCATGATCCCCGCGACCGGTGGGAACACCACCCCGAGCAGCACCAGGAAGTGGGTGAACTGCTGCACGATCCCGGCCGCCGCGAGGAAGCTGCCCGCGCACCCGACCATGACCGTCACCTGCGCGCGGCTGATCCGCAGGCCGAACACGGCGTCGAAGAAGTTCACGAGCCCGAGCGAGGCCGAGTAGAGGTTCCAGTCGTTGATCTTCAGCACCGCCGTCACGACGATCAGCGCCCCGATCCACCCCCCGGACGTCGTGATGACGCCCATGACGTCGGTGGTGCCCAACGCCCGTGCGAGCAGCACGCCGACCAGGCTGATGACCCACTCGCCGGCCGTGATCCCCAGAACCGTCTGCTTGACGACGTCCCACCCGTTGCGGTGGAAGCGGGTCATGTCCGGCGCGATCGCCGCCCCGACGATGAAGCTGCCGGTCACCAGCGTGATCGCCGTCAGCATCCCGATCGAACCGCCCGGCGGCGCGCTGAACGCGGCCCCGACATCGTTGACGTGCACGAGCAGCACCCAGCCCAGCAACGCCAGGAACGCGGGCACCGCCACGTACGAGGTCCACGCCATCCACCGCACCCCGTAGGCGGCGATGACCGTGGCGATGATCCCGAACACCAGGGCCCACACCGGTGCCGGCAACACCCCGGCGGTGCTCGCGAGCGCCGCCCCGGCCAGCCCGGTCTGCACCCCGAACCACCCGGTGCAGGACAACGCGATGATCAACCCGAGCACGGCCGACCCGGCGTGCCCGAACCCGGTCCACCGGCTGAGCAGCGCCGTGGAAAGCCCTTCCCGCTGCCCGATCACCCCCACGCCGACCGCGACGACGTTGAGCAGCACGGCCCCGATCGTCAACGCCAGGAACGCGTCCCAGAACGACATCCCGAACCCGAGCGTCGCCCCGAGCAGCAACTGGCTGAGCGCCGTCGTCTGCCCGAACCGCTGCGTGGCAACGGACAACCACCCGTGCCGCGCCTGATCCGGCACCCGGCTGAGGGCCTGATCATCACGCCCGAGAAGAGCGGCCACGACCATCCCTCCGCCCCTGTGATCGACAACCCGGACAGTAATAGCCCACCCACGATCGAGCTACAGACAATCTGCACAGTCGGCTGAACAACCACGTTGCGAAGCGCACACCCGACTAATTCATCGCCAGCGCAATACGCCGCCGCGCCACCAGCCGAGTCTGATGCACGTCCAGGCTCACCCCGAGCCCCGGCCGCCGCTCGAACCGGTCATAACTGCGGCTCAGCAGCCAGTGAGCGGCCTCCGGAGTGATCAACTCCAACCGCATCTCGTCCCGCAGCCGGGCCAGCGCCTCCTCCACCTGACGCGTGAGAAAGGCGTGCCGCGTGAGACTCCCGCTGATTTCGTCGATCATGAAAACCATCGCATGAGGCACATCCCCGTACGCATAACTGCACAACAGTGCCAAATACCCGGCGTCGATGGACCGGTCCCCGATCCAGCACTCCCCGAATGTGAGCGCTCCCAGATCCCACTGCGGCCCGGCCTGGTGAGCGGCCGCCTCCTTGGCCCACCCTCCTGGCCGCCCGGGCAGCAGGTGACCGAGCGCGGTGAGGAGCGCGGCACTGCGCCGGCTCGGCACCTCCTCCAGGTGCCGGACCACCACCTCCCACAACTCCTCGTTGTCGGCGAAGGGCCCCGCGAACGCGCTGACCTGAAGCTCGACCTCCAGCGGATCGGTCAGCTGCGGCAGCGGGCGACCGGCGTCCACCACCGCCTGCTGCATGGGGGTCAGCCTCGTCCGCATGGCGGGAGATTAGGCCGATCGGCGCAACGCGGGGCGTTCGCCGATCAACGCCACCACGTGGATCACCCGATGGTGATCACCGCTCGCTCCGCACCGACCCCGGCGCCCAACCTGTCACCCGAAAGCCCTACTGCGCCAGCTACGGTGGCACAGGTGACGACGTTTCCACGGGTGCCCGCGGACCTGTTCCGCTTCACCACGACCCCGCAGGCGGAGCTGCACACCGCGGTGATGCGCGTGCTCGGGGTGGCGAACGAGCGCCTGGAGACCGTCCTCACCGCCGACGACGTGCAGCAACGGCTCCGGAGCGTGGGCTGGGCCGAGCAGGTGACGGACGAGGAGCTGCAGGCGTCCCTCACCGCTCTCCGCCAGTGGGGGCTGGTGGACGCGAGCCAGCACCGGTACGGGCTGACGAAACTCGGCGAGGCGGCGTGCGAGGGGCTGAAGCAGGCCGTCACCACGCTGGCCGCCACCGGGTCGTTGCAGACCGCGGTGCTCGACGCGATCGCGGCGCGGCTCGCGGAGCTGGCGGAGCCGTTGAGCGACAGCAGGACGTTCAGCGCGGTGATGGAGCTCGAAGGGCACCTCGACGCGTTGACGACGGGCACCACCAGGTTCAACGCCGACCTCCAGCGGCTGCTCCGGGACGAGCACGCGGACCTCGACACGTTCCAGGACGTCAAGCGCACGACGGTCACCTACCTGCGGGACTTCATCGCGGACCTGGACGCGCGCAAGGTGAGGATTCGCGAGACGGCGTCGGCACTCGACCCCGCGGAGCTGCACGCGAAGGCGCTCAACGGAGCCGGTCTGCTGAGCGACGACGACGTGTGGCTGCAGGAACGCAAGGAGCGGTGGAAGAGCCTCAAAGCGTGGTTCTTGGACAACCCTCCGCGCGTCGATGAGCTGCAGGACGTGTCACGCAAGGCGATCGTGCAGCTGCTGCGCGTGCTCGACCGCATCAGCGAGCAGCGCAAGAAGCCCACGAACACCGCGGCCGACTTCCGCGCGCTGGCGCAGTGGTTCGCGCGGACCGAGACCGAGGACGAGGCGCACGAGCTGTTCAACGCGGCGTTCGGGCTCTACTCCGCACGGCACGCGCACCTCGCGCACGCGGACGGCGAGCTGCTGCCCAGCGCCGAGGCCTGGGAGAACACGCCGCCGGTGCCCGTGTCGCCGCAGCTGCGGGCGACCGGCAAGCAGGAGCACATCGGCGCCACCGGCAAGGTCCGCGACGTCGGCGAGGTGCGGCGGAACCGCCGTGAGCAGGCGGAACGGGAGCGCGCGGAGCTGGAGCACGCGTGGTCGCTGATCCAGACGGACGGCGCGATCCGGATCTCCACGCTCACCAACCTCGACCACGACACGTTCCACCGGCTGATCGACCTGGTCGGACGGGCGCTCGGCAGCGATCCGGACAGCACCGGCACGCGCTCGGCCGGCACGAGCGACGGCCGGATGCAGATCAACCTCCGCAACGCCCGCGGCTGGGCGACCATGACCACCCAGAAGGGCACCTTGAGCGGGCCTGACTACGTGATCGACGTGCAGAGCCGATGAGCCGCACGGGAAACCAGCTCGCACGGCTGGAGAGCGAGGAGGTCGCACGGGGTGTGCGGCTGCTGCTCGCACGGCCCTTGCTGACCGCACGGCAGGACCGCGACGGGTTCGACCTCATCAGAAGGCGCCGCGAACCGATCACGAAGTGGTTCGACTACTACTGCGGCTGGCGGGTCGTGGTCGAGCCACGGGCCGGATACGCGCGGCTGTTCAAGACGACGTCACGGCCTGATCGCACGCGTCCGGCGTTCGACCGGCGCCGGTACGTGCTGCTGTGTCTGGTGTGCGCGGAGCTGCTGACCACTCCGACGACGACGCTCGACGACCTGTCGGCGCAACTCCCCGACTTCGACCCAGCGCGACGAAGCGATCGCAACGCGTTCAACGACGTGCTGACGTTCCTCGAAGAACACGGCGCGGTGGAGCTGAACGAGCAGGTCCAGGCCGATCCGACGCTGATCACGCGGTTGCTGTCCGCGCCGGTGCCGCCCTCCACTGTGGACACGCTCGAGGATCTCACCCGCGAGACCCGCTACGACACCGCGCACCGCAGCCTGTGGCAACGGCACTCGGTGATGCGCAGGCTCATCGACGATCCGGTGCTCTACAAGGACGACCTGAGCGCCACCCAACTCGCGTTCCTCAGCTCGCCGGCCGGACGTAAGGTCGTCCAGACGGGCATCACGCTCGCCGGCTGCACGCTGGAGGAGCGCAAAGAGGGGTACGTGGTGGTGGACACCGACGCCATCGCCACGGACACGAGGTTCCCGGACGACGACAACAACGCGAAGGTCGCCGCGTTGTTGTTGCTCGACCGGTTGGCACTGGGGCCCGCGACAACAGAAGATCTGGTCGAGGAATCACGCGAGCTGCTGACCAAGTTCCGGACGTGGGCGAAGGCCTACCAGTCGGACGGCGGTGCGGACAGGCTCGCGGCGGACGGGATCGAACTGCTGGAGGCGTTCGGGCTCGCGCGCACGGAGAACGGCACCGTTCACAGGCTGCCCGCCGCAGCCCGGTACGCGGTCGAGGAGCTGCATGACTGACCGGTGGCAACCCAGCCGCGCCGGCATCATCAACGTCTGGCGCTACTACGACGAGATCTTCTCGTTCTACCAGGGCAGACTGCTGCTCAGGGGCCCCAACGGCACGGGCAAGTCCAAAGCGCTCGAGCTGCTGCTGCCGTACTTGTTCGACGCGAACCTGCGTCCGCACCGTTTGTCGACGTTCGGCAGTGCGGACCGCACGATGCACTGGAACCTCATGGGCGAGGGCGCCCAGGGCAACAGCACGCGCGTCGGGTACGTGTGGCTGGAGTTCCAGCAGGGCGAGCAGTGGTTCACGTGCGGTGCGCGGCTCCAGGCCACCACGAACACCTCGAACGTCGGCGCCACCTACTTCACGACGTCCCAGCGGGTCGGCGACCTGGCGCTGGTGAACGAGTCCGGCCGCCCGCTGACCACCACCGACCTCGCGGCCGCCATCGGCGAGCACGGCGTCGTGCACACCTCACCGGCCGATTACCGGAACACGGTGCGGACGACGTTGTTCCCCGGCGTGACCGAGCAACGGTACGACTCGCTGATCACGGCGTTGCTCCAGCTGCGGACGCCGAAGCTGTCCGAGCGGCTCGACCCGAGCGTGCTGTCGTCGTTGCTGTCCAAGGCACTTCCGCCGCTCGACCAGTCCGACCTGACCGAGATCGCCGAGGGGTTCGAACGCCTCGACCGCCAGCGCGAGGGGCTGCGGCGGCTCGACGACGAGATCACCACCGCCGAACGGCTGGCGGGCGTGCAGCGCGTCTACGCCCAGCGGGTGCTCGGCGTCGCCTCCAGGGCGCTGGAGACGTCCACCGAGCAGTTGGAGGACCTGACCAGGGCCGCGCGCATGAGCGAGCGCCGCTACCAGCGTCAGATCACGCTGACCGACGAGGCGTTCGACCAGCTCGCGGCGCTCGGCCGGGAGGCGAGCGCGGTCGACGCGGAGATCTCCGGCATCTCCGACCTGCCCGGCTACCAGGAGGGCAAGCAGCTCGACCTGTTGCGGCAGCAGCTTTCCGCCGCGAACGCGCGTGCGTCGGAGGCGGCCTCACACGCCGCGAAGCTGCGCGCACGGGCCGTGGCCGACGAGGAGCAGTCCCAGCAGGCCAAGTCCGATGCGGCCGCACGCGCTGATGAGCTGCGCCGGTCCACCACGCTCGCACGGGAGGCCGCCGACCCGGCGGGCATGCACTCCGTGTTCGAGGAGATCGAGTCGGGTACCGACGCGCGGGCGGCACGGCAGCTGCTCACGACGGCCGTCGAGGCCCGTTCGGCCGAGATCAACACGATCACGCGGACCGTTGCCGCGCACAAGAGAGCTGTCGACGCACGGGACGCCGCCCGCCGACGGCTCGATGAGACCCGCGACGAGCTGGAGCAGGCCAACGAGGCGGAGGTCCTGGCGCAGAAGGCGTTCGAGCAAGCGTTTGCGAGGTTCCTCGCGGACTTCGACACGTGGGCGCGCGGCTGCGCGGAGCTGAACGTCATCGAGCACGGCGCGATCGTCGAGGCCGCCGCGATGGCGCGGGAGGAGTTCAGCCGCATCGAGGCACGGCTGGACGAGACGCGCGAGTCGTTGAACGGCCAACTCCTGCAGTACCGGTCCATCCGGGAGAAGCTCGCCAACCAGGTCGACGTGCCACCACCGGCGCCTTACACCCGTGACGGCGCCTATCGCGCGTCCGCCGCGGGCGCTCCGTTGTGGCGGCTGGTCGACTTCCGTCCCGGAACCCCACCGGCGGTGTGCGCCGCGGTCGAGGCCGCGCTGGAGGCGTCCGGCCTGCTCGACGCGTGGATCACCCAGGACCCGTCGTTCGACGTGCGCGACCACGACCGCTTCGGCGAACCGCTGCTGGTCAGCCCCGCTGCCGGCACGACGCTGCTGGAGGTGCTGGTCACCGAGGACGAGCGCTGCCACCGCTTCCTGGAGACCGTCGCGTTCGGCGACACGGCGGCCGGGCACTCGGCCGCGATCGGCGCGGACGGCACGTGGCGTCTCGCGAACGCCCACGGCAGCTGGTCCAAGCCCTTCCCCACCTACATCGGCGCCGACTCCCGCAAGCGCGCCCGCAGCGGCCGGATCGCCGAGCTCACCGGCCTGATCGAGCAGCTCGCGACCGATCTGTCCGGGGTGGACGCCGCGCGCAACCAGATCGCCGTGCGCCGCGCGACGCTCGCGGGTGAGCTCGCGCGGCAGCCCTCGAAGGACCCGATGGAGGCCGCCGAGGAGCAGCGCGACAAGGCCCAGCTGCGGTGCGCGGCACGGGAGGACGCCGTCGCGGCGGCCACGAGGCTGGTGGCCGAGGCGGAGGCCGCCGTCGCCCGGCACACGGCGAGCACGGAGGTCCCCGACGCCGACGAGCTCGCGGCGTTCGGCAGCTCCTGCCACCGCTGGCTCGACGACCGGCACGACGCGTTCACCACCGAGGCGCTGGCGGTCGAGGCCGGCAGCCGCGCGTCGCTCTCCGGCACGCTGGCCGACGAGGCCGAGGAGACGTCGGCCGCCCGGCAGCAGGAGGCCACCGACCTCGCCATCACGCTGGAGACCGTCGAACGGGCGGCGGGCGCGGAGTTCCACGCCCTCGACCAGCAGCTCATCTCGTTGCGCGCCAAGGCACACGACATCGCCGAGCAACGCGATCTGCTGCAAGACAAGCAAACGGGCCTGGCGCGCACACTCGGCACGTTGGAGGAGAAGCGCAGAACGGACACCGCACGTGCCGCGGAAGCCACCGTGGTGCACGAAGCGGCCGAAACGCGCTATCGCCACCTGACCAGCGCCCACCTGCCCGCCGACGCCGGGGAGGTGCCGGACGTCGTCATCGACCCGCGCCTGATCCGCGACTCGGAGTCCAAGCTCGGCATGGCCGTGCACGAGGCGCAGCAGCAACTGGCCGGACGCATCGAACTGTCGTTGGACCCCGACGACGACGTGACCGTTCTGACCGCGACGCTGGACGGCGCGCGCATGGGCGCACACGCGTTGTTGCAGACGTTGAAGGCCGAACGCGACCGCATCCGCACGCACATCACGGACGTCGAGCGCGACCTCTTCGACCAGACCCTCACCGGCGACACCCGCAGGCACATCGCCCAGCGCATCCAGGGCGCGTCCGAGCTGGTCGGCACGATGAACCACCGGCTGGAACGCGTCCAGACCGCGTCGGGCATCCGCGTGCAGCTCGACTGGCAGGTCGATCCGCAACTGCCTCCCGGCACCCGCGAGGCCCGCGACCTCCTGCTGCGTTCAGACCTGAACGACGACGAACGCGCGTTGCTGCACCAGTTCTTCCGCGAGCGCGTGGAAGAGGCACGCGCACACGACTCCGCAACGGGCTGGGAACAACAACTCGCCCAGGTGCTCGACTACACGACGTGGCACCAGTTCGTCGTGAAGGTCGACCGGGGCGAAGGCTGGGTGCCGGTGACCAAACGCGTGCACGGCGCGTTGTCCGGCGGTGAGAAGGCCATCGTGCTGCACCTGCCGTTGTTCGCCGCGGCGGCCGCGCACTACCACGCGACCCCGACCGCACCCCGGCTGATCCTGCTGGACGAGGTGTTCGTCGGCGTCGACGCGACCAACCGCGGACAACTGCTGGAGCTGCTGGTCAACTTCGACCTCGACCTGGTGCTCACGTCGGACCACGAGTGGTGCGACTACCGGGAGCTGACCGGCATCGCCATCCACCAGCTCACGACCGGCACGGACGGAGACGACGCCGTCACGACCGTGCGCTTCACTTGGGACGGTCACAGCCTCACGGCCGATGACTGAACAACGCCAGCAGTTCTCGTTGGTCTTCGTTGAGCAAGGGGTGGGGTCGCGGGTAGATCTCCGCGGCCTCCCACAGCTCTTCGCGCACGCTGGACGCCGTACCGATCCTGCGTCCACGCGCGCGCAGGTCGTCCATGAGGTCCTTGGCCTCGAACAGGTACACGGCGTCGATGACCAACGGCCGTGCGGTGCCCACGGAGCTCTCCGGGGCTGACTTCGGACCGGTCAGGACGAGGTAGACCTCCGGGCCGCCCTCCTCCTTGAGGTCGAGGATGCTCTCCCGCTTCGGGTACCACCGGATGGTCACGGTGCGGCCGTCGGGCAGCCGTCCGTCGATGCTCGCGTTGGCCTGCGGCTCCAGTGCGATGCCGAGGATCCGGGCCGCGATCCAGTCGCCGAGGTGCCCGGTCGTGGCCGGGCGCCGGATGCACGCGGACAGCGCCGCGTCGATGCTGTTGCGCGCCCCGATCAGCTTCGCCACGCGCCTCACGTCCTCCGTCATCGCACTCCTCCGCTGCGTTGCATGGCATACGCACGCACAGTCCGCGGCACCTCAAGCCGTACGGTCTCCACGGCTCCTATGCGGTCAAGCCTCCGCACGAGCACACGGGCCGACGCCCGTGCGTCCTGCAACGCCGTTCCCTTCGGCACGTCGAGCGGCCCGGTGCAGAGCCCCGGGACGGTGACGTCGTGGCCCAGACGGGCGTACTCGGCGGTGAGGAAGCCCTGGCAGAAAGCCAGGTCCTGGGCTGCCAGCACCCGGCCGGACAGACGGGCGGCGAGCTCGCCGGCGATCCCGGCGAACTGCGGTGCCCTGCGCACGTCGGCGGGGCTGAGGCCGTGCCGGGGGCCGAAGTCGCGGCGCGGGTCGACGAGCGTGCACCACTCGTCGGTGCGGCGGCCCGCCCGGTCGAGGTGCACGACGGCCACCTCGATCACCCTGTCTCCCGGAGCGGGTCCCGTGGTGGCGACGTCGACGACCGCGTACCCCTTGCCCATGCCGGGATGTCGTTCGGACCCGTGCCGGACGTTATCCCTGCCCGCCCGCGTCATCCGATAGGACCAACGCGAGCTCGCCGCGGGTCGTGATGCCGAGCTTCGAGTAGGCATTGGACAGATGGTTGTCCACGGTCCGCACGGAGATCACCAACGACGACGCGATCTCCTTGTTCGTGAGCCCCCGTGCGGCCAGCACGGCCACTTCACGCTCACGAGGCGTCAGCGGGTTCAGCGTCATCCGCGCCAACGCCGGTGTCCGCGCTCCCTCGCAGTGCGCCACGAGCCGCGTGCACAACGCGCGATCACCCGACTCGGCCGCCGCCTCCGCCGCGAACAGCAGGAAGCCGTTCTCCTCGAACCGCTCCGCCACTCGCACGAGCCCGGCGGAGTCGTTGCGCACCAACGCCTCGGCGTGTGCGGCGAAGATCTCCACGAGCAGTCCGGTCGTGGTCGAGGCGAGCTCCCGCAGCCGGTCGAGAGCCTCCGCGGCCTGGCCGAGTCGCGCGGCTTCGTGCAGGTACGTCGCCTCGGCGGCGAACTCGGCGTGCGCACGGGCGTCCGCCGCGGCCTCGAACGGCGACACGCCGCCGGCCCAGATCCGCGCCAGCCACAACCCGTGGCGGTAGGGCCGCATCCCCGGTGGCGCCACCGCCTCCGCCTGGGCGAGCAGCGGTCGCGCGTCGTTGCCGAGCATCGCCTCCGTGAGTGCCAGCTCGCACAGCCGCGCGAACGGCTGCGCGGGCCGTGCCTCCAGCAACAACCGGCGCGCCTCCGTCAGCCTGCCGCCCGCGCGCGCCAGCCCGGCGAGCGCCACCGTCCAGGTCGACCGCATGGAGTCCCACTCGGTCTTCTCCTTGCGTGCCTGCACGGCAAGACGTTCCGCTTCTGCCAGATGGCCGTGCATCGAGTACACGAACACCTCGGCGAACACGGTCGTCTCCGCGCCGAGCCCTGCCACCGGATTCGGCGGGACGACCGGGAACGGGCCGACGTACCGGCCCTGCACCACGTCGACCATCGCGAGGACCGCCGCCTCCTCCGGCTTGTCGTACGAGAGCAGCGCGCGCACCTCGTCGTACTTGCCCGCGTGGAACAGGAGCACACACCGCGCGAGGTCGTTCTCCAGCATGGCGGCGGCTTCCTCGCTGCGGCCGAGCCCCCAGCCCAGGTTCAACGCCCGCATCGTGCGCACCTCGACCGGGTCGTCGTCCGCGGCGACCATCGCGAAGACCTCCTCGGCCTCTTCCGGGCGGTCGGTGAACAGCAGCACCTGGGCCAGCAGCCGTCCGGCCTCCACACCACCACCGACGGCCCATGCGGCGCGTGCGAGCCGTTCTGCCAGAACAACACCACCCGTTGCACTGGCGAGGCTGGCGGCCTGCACGAGAAGCGCGGGATCGTCGGCCGTACCGCTGTCGAGCCGCAGCACGGCTACCCGCAACGGGTCATCGAGCACGGACGCCAAGTGCCGCTGATGGTTGCGCTTGCGCAGAGGAGGGCACTGCGCGCGCAACACCTCGCCGTACAACGGATGCGCGAGCCGCAGCCCCTCGTCCGTCACGGTCACGAGCCCGTCCAGCGCCTCCGACGCGGCGAGGTCCAGCGGCTCGCCGAACGCGAGCAGCTCCAGCACCCGGCGTTCCTCGGCGGGTACGGCGGCGAGGTGTGCCTCGATCAGCTCGACCAGCCGTGGCGACAACGGCAGCGGACCGTCCAACGACCACACACCGCCGTGCGACACCCACTGCGCGGCGAAGTGCATCTCTCGCAGCAGCAACATGTTCCCGGCGGACGCTGTCCACAGCCGATCGGCCGTGACGCTGTCCAGCACCCCGCCGAGCACCGTCTCCAGCACCTCGACCACCGCCGCGCGGCCGAGCGGGTCGAGCTCGATGCGCGGCAGCAGTTCGTCCTTCCAGAGCGCCACCACCGGGGCGGGTGCGCGTTCGCCCGACCGCAGCGTCGCCACCACGACGGCTTCCCGGTGTTGCACGAGTTGGTGCAGCAGCGCCGCCGACGCGTCGTCGAGCAGATGAACGTCGTCCACCACCACGACACGACTGCGCAAAGCGGACCGTGCGCTGGTCAGCATCGCCAACGGCGAGGGGTCCACCGACGGCAGGAAGGGCGCCATCACCCCAAGTGGAATCTCCGACATCGCCGCCGTGGCCCGCAACCGGACGTCGCATTCGACCTCGTCCAACAGCCGTGTCTTGCCGACGCCGGCCGGGCCCGCCACGATCAGCCCCGCACCGCGCACCGCACGCCGGACCGCGGTCAGTTCGGCGTCCCTCCCCACGAACGGCCACCCCATGCGGTCAGGCTAGGTGATGGGCGCAGCCAAGATGGGTGATCGCCTACTCATGCCTCTGACCAGCGTGAACACGACGATGAGCGCATGAGCTTCTACACCGATCCGACCCCGTACTTCGACGAGTGGCGCGAGCGCGGGCCCTCGTTGACCGAGATGCCGGACGGCCAGTGGTCCTGGGTGATCAGCCGCTACGACGACGTCGTGCAGGCACTCGGCCACCCCGATCTCAGCAGCGCCGTCCTCCCCGGCGGCATGCTCAACCACACCGACCCGCCGGACCACACACAGTTGCGCAAGCCCATCGCGCGCGCGTTCTCCACACGGCGCATGGAAGCCCTCCGACCACGAATCGAGGAGATCACGAACGAACTCCTCGACGCGTGGCAGGGCGCGGAGGAGGTGGACGTCATCGAGACGTTCGCCCATCCCTTGCCCATCACCGTCATCTGTGAACTTCTAGGTCTGCCCAAAGAGGACAGAAATGATGTCCGGCAGCTGTCAGAGGAGCTGATCACGCCCGCGACGATGGCCGGCGCGTTCGGCAGGTTCGCCGCCTACGTCGAGCGCCTGCTGGCGACCAGGGAGCCCGGCGACGACGTCATCACCGAGCTCCGCGACGAACCGAACCTGGTGATGACGCTGGTGTTGCTCATCACAGCAGGGCACGAGACGACCGTGCAGCTCATCGGCAACGGCCTGGTCGCCCTGCTCCGCGATCCCGCGCTGAGGCGGGCGCTGATCGAGGACCCGCTCCTGGTTCCGGACGCCGTCGAGGAGTTCCTGCGCCTCGACGGGCCTCTCTCCCTGGGCGTGGGTCGTGTCGCCACTGCCGACGTGGAGATCGGAGGGGTCACGATTCCGAGATCTTCGCAGGTCACCGTCTCACTAGGAGCGGCGAACCGGGATCCTTCCCGGTATTCCGATCCGGACGTGTTGCAGCTGGGTCGAGACCCACACGTCGCGTTCGGTCACGGCATCCACTACTGCGTGGGGGCGCGGCTGGCTCGCATCGAGGGTGAGATCGCGTTCTCAACGCTCCTTCGGCGATTCCCGGAACTCGTGCTCGCCGCTGAGCCCGAGTGGAGGGAGTCATTCATCCGAGGCTTGGGATCATTTCGCGTGCGACCGAAGCCTTGACGGCGGCACGGGCGGCCGACAGGTCGTCGACAGCGTAAATCTCCGGGCAGGACGCGATGACGAGGTCCTTGTCTGACGCGACAGTCAGCAAAGACACTTTCTCAGTCAACGACTTGGCCTGCCGGACAACTCCCTTGGAGTCCACGCGGATCAGCGTGACCCACGTCTCTGACCAGGGAAAGTCGGCGACAGCGCTGGATTTGCGCAGGCCTTCCACATCGAACTCGGCAAATCTGGGCATGACACCAAGATAACGAGTCGAGGTAGCGGAAAGGCAAAGATCACCCCTTTACCGCAATGCAGCCAGCAGATGGGACAGGTTGACACCTACGGCGTCGGCCAACCGGCGCACGACTTCTGGAGCGGGTGCCAACGGGTGTGTCTCGCGGGTGAACGGCAGGCCTTCACCGCCTGAAAACTTCGATTGCGGCGTAACGGGCGCGAGGATCGGGTAGACGCGCCAGCGCGGAACCTTCGAGTCCGCCATGGCGAGCGTGTTCTCGTGCCACAACATCACGGTCGATTGCCGGATGTTGCGCGCGAGGACGCAGCCGTGGCCCGTGAGCGTGATCGCGCGCGCGGCGGCCCGCACGGCGTTGCGGAACTCACCCTCCACGACCCACACGCCGTTCATGAACTCCGCCGTGAAGCCCTCGGTCTCCAGCGCGGCGATCGTCTCGGCGTGCGAGTCGTCCGCGGCGGCCGTGGCGAGCTCCACGACCTCCTGGACCTCCGACGCCGTCACCACGCGCGCACCGGCCTCCGTGGAGTGGTGCAGGAGGCGTTCCACATGCCGGTCCTCCGCGTAGGCGGCCCACTCCTGGGCCTTCTCCCACGCCGACCGTGCGATGACATCGGCCTCGGAGCCACCACGCAGCCGTGCGTCCTGAAGCAGCTGTGCGAGCACCACGGCGATGACAGAGCTCAACAGGGCGTCATCGCGCGTCTCGTCGTCCTCGGGCACGAGAGAGACGACCAGGTCGCGCAGCTCGGCACGCCAGCTCTCGTCGCCCGCCCACACGCCGACGGCGAGCAGGTTCAGGTAGTGGTCCGCGAGTGCCATCCGCACGAGCAACGGCTGGGCCGCCGCCTCCCGTGCGTCGCGGCGCGCGGTCGCCTTCAGCTGCTGCCGTTCCGCGGGATCCACCACGCTCACGCGGATCTTGTCGAGTTCGTCGAGGAAGTCGTCCCACCGGTCATCCGAAAACCGGGCGAAGACGTCGTCCACCTGATACCTCCAGCTCACAGTCGAGCGACGGACTCGAGTACTCGTCTGGTTCGCGCCACCTCGTGCGCGCGAAAGACCGCGGCGCCCGCCAACGCCGCGATCGCGGTCGCGACGAGGGTGCCCTCGACGCGCTCGTGCAGTTCCACGCCGAGGGTCTCCCCGACGAAGTCCTTGTTGGACAGCGCCATCAGCACCGGCCACCCCGTCGCCACCAAGGCGTCCGTGTGGCGCACCAGCGCGAGGCTGTGCCACGTGTTCTTGCCGAAGTCGTGTGTGGGGTCGATCAGCACGCTCTTGCGAGGCACACCGAGTGCGACCACCCGTTCCGCGCGCGTCGTCGTCTCCGCGACGACGTCCGCGACGAGGTTCGGGTAACTAACCCTATGCGGACGCGTGCGGGGCCGCGCGCCGCCCGTGTGCGAGCAGACGTAGCCGGCGCCGTACTCCGCGGCGACCTCCGCCAGTTGCGGGTCCGCGCCCGCCCACGTGTCGTTGAGCAGGTCGGCGCCGGCCTCGCAGACGAGCCTGCCGACGTCCGCACGCCACGTGTCGCTGCTGATGATGAGGTCCGGGTACGCGGCGCGCACGCGTGCGATGAACGGCACGACGCGACGCACTTCCTCGCCGGAGTCGACCAGATCGCCCGGACCGGCCTTCACGCCGCCGATGTCCACGATGTCCGCGCCCTCGGCCACCACGCGGTGCACGGCCTCCATGGCCACGTCCTCGGCGTAGGTGGCGCCCCTGTCGTAGAACGAGTCGGGGGTGCGGTTGATGATCGCCATCACCAGCGCGTGGTCGCGGACGACCGTCCGGCCGCGGAACTGGAGCTCGATCACATCCCGTGTCTACCAGGTGGTCCCCGACCTGTGCACATGGCGGACGTCTCATACTGCGTGGCGTGGAACTGGTGAAAGCGGTCGATGCGCTGTGGGAGCGCGGTTGGCTGCCGTACGACGTGCGCGAGATCGTGTCGCGTTCTCTTGACGAGTCCGCCGCCTCGCTCGTGGTGGACGTGATCGCTTTGTCCTGTTCGCCGCATGCGGCGAGCACCGTGCACCCGCGGTGGCAGGCTCAGCTGGACGAGATCGGCGCCACCGTGTGGTGGGAGGGACCGCTGCTGGACGCGTGGGCGTCGCGGCACATCGAGACTCGTTCGTACGCCGAACGCACAGCGGCCGAGCTGCTGAAGTTCATCGGTCGTATGCCCTCGTTGCCGCTCATCCTGCCGTTGCCGGGCGACGCGCTGATGTCCGCCGTGCGCGCGGGGCTGGACCCGAAGGTGCTCAACCGCGTGCGAGGCCTGCTGGCGAAGGCCGAGTCCACGGCGTTCCCGGAGGAGGCCGAGGCGCTGTCGGCCAAGGCGCAGGAGCTGATGAACCGCCACGCGCTGGAGCGGGCGATGCTCGACGCCGACCTGCCCGCCCTCGCGACCTCGCGGCGGATGTGGCTGGACAAGAGCTACTTCAAGGAGAAGTCGCAGCTGGTGCACGTGGTGTCCGGGGCGTTCCGGTCCCGTGCGGTGGCCTACGACGGGTTCGGGTTCGTCGCGCTCGTGGGCGACGAGGTGGACCTGGAGAGCATCGAGCTCCTGTCGACGTCCCTGCTGGTGCAGGCCACCCGCGCGATGGTCGCCGTGGGCGGCAAGTCCGGAAAGGGCAGCGAGGCTCGCTCACGACCGTTCCGCAAGTCGTTCCTGGTGGCGTACGCCTCACGCATCGGCGAGCGGCTGACGGCCGTCGACGAGGTCCCCGAGGTGGACGACGAACGACTGCTGCCCGTCCTGGCCGAACGCAAGCAGGCCGTCGACACCCTGTTCGAGCAGATGTTCACCCGCACCCGCACCTCCCGCGTGACGGTCCGCTCCGCCGCCGGCTGGGGCGCGGGCCGCGCCGCCGCGGACGTCGCCGACATCGGCACCGGCCGCAAGTCCGTGACCTCCAAATAACCCCTGCGCAGGCGGAGCGCCACCGTTCCCGCTGAGCACGCGGAAAGCCCCGCCACCCCATCGAGTGAACTCCTCCTCCACAAACGCGTCCGAAGGCCTCCACCCCCGATTTCCCGTCAGACCCCCTCCCTAACGTCGAGCCCATGACATCCACGTACCACAACGAAACCAAGCTGGGCGAGGTCAACTACCGCCTGAGCGCGACCACCGACTCGACCGACGCACTGGTGCTGGACCTGCTGGGCGCACTCGACTCCGGCGAGGTGGTGGCGGACGGCCGCCTGCGCCTCCCAGTAGAGGGCGGCGCCACAGTGGGCAAACTCCTGGCCCGAGTCCTGACGGCCCACACCCGCCTGCGCACCCGCCCGTCCCGCCACGCGAACGCCAACCAACCCTGGACCGACACCCTCGACGACACCCTCCGCACCGCCTGGCTCACCACCACCGACCCGGACGCGGCAAAGCTGATCAGGTCGACCGCCGACGCCATGCAACGCTCAGCCACCGCGATTCGAGCCCGCCTGGCCAGAATCGGCTGCGACCCGGACGTCCCAGGCCGAGAACTCTCGCCAGCAGCCGCAACCCTCCTGGGGTCGACCTCAGGGCAAAGTCAGGGAAGAACCTGATCCGCCAACCCAAGCCCCAGCACACCCTGAAGTAGCAACCACAACTCTCAGGGGGTACCCAGTGGAAATCGGCGGCCTGTTCACAGCCCTGCTCTTCGGAGCCATCATCGGAGGCCTGGGCCGCCTGGTGATCCCAGGCAGGCAACACGTCTCCCTGCTGGCAACCATCCTCGTAGGCATAGTCGCCGCCCTGCTGGGCACGGCAGCCGCCACAGTCCTGGGAGTAGCGGACACCCCGGGAATCGACTGGATCGAACTGGCCCTCCAAGTGGGCCTGGCCGGAGCAGGCGTAACCCTCTGGGCCAACCGCTCAAAGCCAAAACTCCCCCGCTAACCCACCCCAACCCCAACCGCCGCCAGACCCAAGCCGCCAGGCCCGCCAAGCGCACCCAAGCCCCAGCGCAGGCCAGCCAGGCACCAACGGGTCAGGGCGGCGCCACAAGCCAAGGCCAACCGAGGCGCAGCGAGCAAGACGGGGTGACCCAGGCAGGGCAGCGAGCCGAGGCACAAAGAACCGATGCAGCGCGGCATGCAGGAGGAGGCCGGAGAGCGAGCACGGCGGCGAGACGTGGTGAGCGCGCGTGCCGAGCAAGATACGTCGGCAGCAACGACTGGCCAGGTGTGGCGGCAGGCACGTCGGGCGAGATGAGGCGGCAGCAATGGCTAGCCAGGTGCGGCAGCAATGGCTAGCCAGGTGCGGCAGCAATGGCTAGCCAGGTGTGGCGGGCAGGTACGCCGGATGAGATGTGGTGAGCCAGACGTGCCGGGCGAGATGCGGCGGCAGGTGTGGTGAGCCAAGACGGATGGAGCCTTGCCGGGTACCAATGGCTTTAGGACATGCGAAGCCGAAGGCGAGCCCGTCAGAGCGCGCGAACGCAATGGCGAAGCCGAGCTACCTGACCTCAACGCAATGCCGAAGGCGAGGCGTCCCTCCTGGGCGAATCACGGCAAGCGGTATGGGGTGACGTACCCGCCCAACGTGCCCACGCTGCAAAGAGATTGGGGCTTGACTTTGGGTGCGAGGTGCTAGCTTCTCGAGCTCGGCCGGGCGCTTTTCAGCCCGGCCTTTTCCGGCCGATGAGCGCCTCGCAAGGGCCCCGAAGTCAAGCCCCAATCTCTATCGTCGCGCAGCGGCGATGACGTGACCAAGGCTCGTCCGCAGTTCGTCTTTGCAACCCAACGCAACCCACCCCAGATGATCAGCAAACGTTCACCCACCAGCCCACTCCGTCAGCCACAATGCGCGCCTCCGCCCCAATCGAGGAGGACCAGTGGTCCGGTTGTGCACAGGCCTGGTGGCCGCAGTGTTGCTGGCATCCGCCGCCCCAGCCCAAGCATCAACACCACAACGCTTCCAGCGGTTCGACACGATGTCGGTGTTCCGCAACACCTCCGAATCCGAACACACCGCATCCGAAATCGCCGCCGCCACCCCAGACGGCAAACTGATCGTCTACACCGACTCACCAGGCAGACGAATCGGCTTCACGAGGACCGACGCGAAAGCCGGCACAAAGCTGACCCCAGACGGCGTACTCGCAATGCCAGGCGAGCCAACGTCGGTGGACATCCAAGGCAACCTGGCCCTGGTAGCGGTGAACACCTCACAATCCTTCACCACCCCGTCCGGCCAACTCCTGTTGGTGGACCTCAAAACCCGGGCAGTAGTCGCAACCTACGAACTGGGCGGCCAACCGGACTCCATCGACATCTCGAAGGACGGCCGATACGCGGCCATCGCCATCGAGAACGAACGGGACGAGGACGTCAACGACGGCGCCATCCCCCAGGCGCCGGCCGGCTACCTCACCATCGTGGACCTCACGAAGGACCCGAAGAAGTACCAGCTCCGCAAGGTCGAGCTCACGAACATCGCCGAGGTCGCCCCCACCGACCCCGAGCCCGAGTACGTGAGCATCAACGGCCGCAACCAGGTAGCGGTCACGTTGCAGGAGAACAACCACATCGCGATCGTGGACCTCAAGTCCGGCAACATCGTGAAGCACTTCTCCGCAGGCACGGCGACCGTCAGCAACACCGACACCAAGGACGACGGCAAGTTCGACCCGAGCGAGACCATCACGGCCGCGCGCGAGCCGGACGCCGTCGCGTGGCTCGACGACCACACGCTCGGCACCGCCGATGAAGGTGACTACCTCGGTGGGTCACGCACGTGGACCGTGTTCGACGCCGACTCCGGCAAGGTCGTGTTCTCGTCGGGCAACGAGTTGCAGCAGATCGCCGTCAAGCAGGGCCAGTACCCGGACGGCCGGTCGGACAACAAGGGTGTGGAGCCGGAGGGTCTGGCAGTCGCGACCTTCGGCAAGGACAAGTACGCGTTCGTCGGCTTGGAGCGCGCGAACCTCGTCGCGGTGTACGACGTGAACAACCCCCGCAAGCCGCGGTTCCTGCAGGCGCTGCCGACCGGGGTGGGGCCGGAGGGCCTGCTGCCGATCCCCGCCACCCGGACGCTCGTCGTCGCGGCGGAGGAGGACTCGGCCGAGGACGGCATCCGGTCATCGCTGAGCGGCTACGAGCTCACGCGCACGCCGCTCGCGGTGTCGTTGCAGCGCAACCAAGGCACGCCTTCGATCGTGTCGGACGGCATCAACTTCGGTGCGCTGTCTGGACTTTCGGGCATCCCCGGCAACTACCGCGACGTCGTGTCCATCACGGACGCCGCCTACACGCCGACCCGCATCCTGACGATCGACACGGTCCAGGCCCCCGCCAAGGTCCGCAAGGAGCTGACGCTCACCAAGGACGGTCAGCCGGCGAGCTACGACGGTGAGGGCATCGCCGCGCGCAAGGCCGGTGGGTACTGGGTCGCGGTCGAGGGCGACGGCAAGCAGAAGCCGAACCTGCTGCTCGAAGTCGGCGCGAACGGCGCCGTCACCAAGGAGATCCCGCTGCCCGAGGCCGTCGCGAAGACCGCCACCAGCAACGGTTTCGAGGGCGTGACCACCGTCGGCAGCGGCCGCACCGAACAGGTGTGGCTGGCGGTCCAGCGCGAGTGGAAGGCCGACAATCCCGGCCAGGCCACGCTGGCCCGCTACACGCCGGCGACCGGCGAGTGGGCGTTCGCCGCGTACCCGCTCGACGCGCCGCAGGCCGGTGCGTGGATCGGCCTGTCCGAGATCACGGCGTTGAACGACCGCACGCTGCTGGTCCTCGAACGCGACAACCAGCGCGGTGACGCTGCCAGGACCAAGAAGGTCTTCCGCGTCGACATCGGCAACCTGAAGCCGGTCCCCGCCGGCACCGAGAAGCCGGTGGTCACCAAGAAGCTCGCCGAGGACCTCGTCCCCGCGCTGAAGGCCGACGGCGCCGCCACGCACGACAAGCCGGAAGGCCTCGCCGTCATCGGCACCTGGCCGCTTCAGCGCCTCGTCGGCGTCGTCGACAACGACGGCCTCGAGGACGCGCCGGGCGAGTCGGTCTTCCTGCGCCTCGGCTGGATCCGCTAGTCGGCAGGCTTCAACGCCAGATAGGCCGGACGCACGAGCTCGGCCAGCGACGCTCCCCCCACCGTGATGGGCACGGAGTCGAGCTGGTCGAGCACCGCGTCCGTCCGCACCACCGCGGTCGGATCACCGAGGCTCAGGTTCGTCGTGGTCTGCCGGCTCCAGAACGTGTCCAGGCACCTGGTCAACGGCGGCGCCTCCTCGCGCGTCGCAGCCGCCAGCGTCGTGCCGCGCAGCATCCGCAGCCGCTCCAGCAGTTCCTCACGACCGCGTCCGCGCCACGCGAGGATCTCGAACGGGTCGTTGTCGAACGACTCCGCCAGCAGGTAGCAGGCGGCCGCGAGGTGCTTGCACGGCACCTCCCAGTCCGGGCACGTGCAGTCCATCTGCATCTCGCGCTGCGTCGCCGGGAACAGTCCCAGCCCCAGCGACGCGAACAACGACTCGATGTCCGACGGCATCTCGCCGGCCAGCAACTTGGCCGCGTACAAGGCTTTCCCGGCCAAAGCGTGCTCAATCCGCTGCCACTCGGCACCGGTGAACGACTTGATCGCGATGCGCGCCTTGTACGGCGTCGGCCGCGACCCCTGCACCAGCGCGATGACCATGCTCGTGGACAACGACAGCGACAGGACCTGGCCCTGCCGTGCGTAGTTGCGGCCCCGCGTGAGCCGCCCGCCCATCCCGAACGACTCCAGCACCTCGATGAACCGCCGCGACCACCACGTCGCACCGATGTCACCGCGTTTCGACCGCGCCTTGATCCCGTTGTCCGCCTTGATGGTCCTGCCGTAGCGGGGCTTCTCGCCGGACCAGTGCTCACTCACCGACGGCCTCCCCCGACAACGTCAACAGGTCGCGCAGCTGGGACGTCGACAGCTCGGTCAGCCAGTTCTCGCCGGCACCGACCACGAGCTGCGCCAACGCGCGCTTCTCCTCGATCATGGCGTCGATGCGCTCCTCCAGCGTGCCGATGCACACGAACTTGCGCACCTGCACGTTGCGCTGCTGCCCGATCCGGAACGCCCGGTCGGTCGCCTGGTCCTCGACGGCCGGGTTCCACCAGCGGTCCAGGTGGATCACGTGGTTCGCGGCGGTGAGGTTGAGCCCGGTCCCGCCCGCCTTCAACGACAACAGGAACAGCGACGGCCCCTTCCGGTCCTGGAAGCGCTCCACCATGCGATCACGCGAAGCCTTGGAAGTGCCGCCGTGCAGGAACATCACCTCGGTGTCGAAGCGCGCGGCCAGGTACGGCACGAGCATGCTGCCGAACTCGGTGAACTGCGTGAAGCACAACGCCTTGTCGCCCTCGGCGAGCACCTCCTCCAGCACCTCCTCCAGCCGCGTGAGCTTGCCGGACCGGCCCGCGACGCGGGAACCGTCGCCCAGGAAGTGGGCGGGGTGGTTGCAGACCTGCTTGAGCTTCGACATGGTCGCGAGCACCAGCCCGCGCCGCTCGATGCCCTCGTCCGCTTCCTCGATCTTCTCCAGCATGTCGTTGACGACGGCCTGGTACAGCGACGCCTGCTCGGTGGTGAGGTTGCACAGCTGGCGCATCTCGACCTTGTCCGGCAGGTCGCTGATGATGCGCGGGTCGGTCTTCACCCGCCGCAGCACGAACGGGTTCGTGATCTTGCGCAGGCGTTCGGCGGCTTCCTGGTCGTTGTGCCGCTCCACCGGAACGGCGTAGCGGGCGCGGAACGTGTTGACCGTGCCGAGCACGCCGGGGTTCGCGAAGTCCATGATCGACCACAGCTCGGCCAGCCGGTTCTCGACGGGCGTGCCGGTGAGCGCGACGCGGTGCCGTGCCTTGAGCTGTCGCACGGCCTGCGACTGCCGGGTGGCGCTGTTCTTGATGTTCTGCGCCTCGTCCAGCACCACGCGGTCGAAAGTCAAGTCCCCCAACGCATCCGCGTCGCGTGCGGCCAGTGCGTAGGTGGTGAGCACGAGATCATGACTCTCCACGGCCTCGCGCAGCGCGTCGCCGTCCAGCCGGTCCGCGCCGTGGTGCACGTGCACCCTGAGCTCCGGGGTGAACCGCGCCACCTCGCGCTGCCAGTTGCCGACGACCGACATCGGGCAGATCAGCAACGTCGGCGGCCGCTCGCCCTGCGCGCGGTTCAGCGCCTCCAGCGCCAGCAGCTGCACGGTCTTGCCGAGGCCCATGTCGTCAGCGAGGCACGCACCCAGGCCGATCCTGTCGAGGAACGCGAGCCAGGCCAGGCCGCGCTGCTGGTACGGGCGCAGCCGCGCGCCGAAGCTCTCCGGCGGGTCGACGGGTTCCAGCTGTTCGTCGGCCTTCCCGGTGAGCAGGTCGCCGAGCCAGCCGTCCGCCTCGACGTCCACCAGTGGCAGCGGCAGGCTCTCGTCCGCCTCACTGAGTCCACTGTGGAGCATCACCTCGGCCGCGGTCATCTGGCCACCGCCCCGTTTGAGGAACGCGAGCCCGGCCGCGAGCCGCTTCTGGTCGACCTGCACCCACTGGCCGCGCACCTTGACCAGCGGCACCTTCGCCCTGGCCAGCTCGGCGAGCTCCGCGTCGGTCAGCGTGTCCTCGCCGAGGGCGAGCTCCCACTTGTAGTCCACGATGGACTTGAGGCCGATCTCGCTCTCCTTGGCGACGGTCCCGGCCGTGCCGCGGCTCTTCGTGGTGAGCTTCAGGCCGAGCTTCGTCGTCTGCTGCCACCACGACGGCAGCAGCACGCCGAACCCGGCCTGCGCCAGCGCGGGCGCCGCGGTCAAGAACCGGTACGCGCCCTCCGCGCCGACCTCCAGCTCGGACGGGTGCTGCCCGCGCAACGCCTCGTCCAGGTCCGGGTGCAGCTTGCCGGCGCGCCCGAGATCGGCGAGCAGGTGCTCCTGGGGCGCCGGAATCCAGCGTCGCAGCACGCCGTCGTCCGCGAACCACACCTGCTGCGCCGGCACGAGCACGCTCGGTTCGTCGACGGCCTGCAGCAGGAACTCGACGGCCCACTCCTCGTCGTTGCGCTGCTCGGGCGAGCGCAGCCGGAAGCACGTGCGCACCGGGCTCTCGTTGCCCGCGCTGTCCCGCCACCGGTCGAGCTGCTCGCGCAGTTCGTAGAGCTCCACGGGGTCGGCGTCGAACACTGGCTCGTCGGTGAGCGCGGCCAGCCACGCCTCGGCCGTGGTCACGCGCCCGCGTCGTTTCGGTGCGAGGGCGACGCCGGCGAGACGGGCGCGCACCTGCTCGTCCACCGCTGTCGTGAGCGCCGCACGCACGAGTTCGGCGGGGTCGCTGACGATCTCCTCGCACCGGCAGGCGGGCGGCATCGCGGCCTGCAACGCGGCGAAGCGCGCCGAGTCCGTGCCGGACAGCACCGGCACCCACCGGGCCCGTGGCTGATCGGGCGCGACCGACGGCAGCACGCGGCCGCGTTCGACCAGGTCAGCGGCGAATCCGGCGACGTCGAACACGAACCGCGCCGAGTCGCTCAGGCGCATCTCCGCAGGGCGTTCCGGAGTGCCGTGCAGGCGGACCGTGGGCACGCCCCACTGCCGCAGCGCCACCTTGCCGCGCGGCGCCCGCCCGGCCGTGAGCGGGTCTCGGACCAGCTCCGGCGAGGCCATCGGACCCGACGCGTACGACGGCAGCAGCAACGCGCGAGTGGTCGTCTTGAGCGGCTCCAGCCCGAGGGCGGCGGCCAGCGACTCGGCGTTCGCGGCGAACGGGTGGGGCGCGTCGCGTCGCGTGCTCTCGCTGCGGGCGGGCAGCCCGGAGTCCTCGGCCCACAGCGCGAGGACGCCGTCGGTCGTGCAGAGGCCATGCAGTACGAGCACCTTTGAACCCTATGTGCTCACATTGGTGCCATGGTCGAAGACTCCCCTGTCGTGCTGGACGGTCAGTCCCTGAGCGCCGACGACGTGGTGCGCGTTGCGCGGTATCACGCCCCGGTGACCCTCCACGCTGATGGACTCGCACGGCTCGATGCGTCGTGGCAGGCCAGTCAGCGTCTTGTGGTGCGACGACAGGTGTACGGCCGTACGACGGGCGTGGGCGCGAACCGCGACCAGATCGTCAGCACGGAGGGGTGGGCCGAGCACGGCCTGCGCCTGCTGCGCAGTCACGCCGGCGGTCTCGGCGGCATGCTGCCCGAGGAGCAGGTGCGGGCGATGATGGTCGTCCGGCTGAACCAGCTGCTGGCGGGCGGCGCCGGCGTGCGGATGGCCGTCGCCGACGCACTGCTGGCCGCGTTGAACAGCAGCTGCTACCCCGGCGTGCACGAGTACGGCGCGATCGGTACCGGCGACCTGACCGCGCTGGCCGAGACGGGCCTGACGTTGCTCGGCGAGCGCTACTGGCTCGGCTCCACCCAGACCCCGGACCCGATCGAGCTCGACTCGGGCGACGCGCTGGCGTTGATCAGCAGCAACGCCCTGACGATCGGCATGGCGGGCCTCGCCTGGCAGGACGCGCACCGCCTGCTGAAGGCGACCCAGGTCGTGGCCGCGCTGTCGTTCCTCGCGGTCGACGGGGCCGTCGAGGCCTACGACGAACGCGTCCACCTGGGCCGCCCGCACCCCGGCCAGGTCGCGGTCGCCGCCGAGATGCGCCGCCTGATCGGCGATCCCCCGCGTCCGCCGGCCCGCATCCAGGACCCGTTCGGCTACCGCTGCTTCCCGCAGATCCACGGCCCGGCCGTCGACGCCGCGACCGACCTCAGCCGTGTGCTCGACGTCGAGTTCAACGCCGCCGCAGAGAACCCGCTGATCGTCGCCGACCACTTCGGCCCCGAGGACGACGCCGCGTACCACCACGGCGCGTTCCACAGCGCGTACCTGGGCCAGGCCCTCGACCGCCTGCGCCTGTCGATGCTGCACACCGGCCACATCTCGACCGCCCGCCTGGCCACCCTGGTCGAACCGAACTTCACGGGCCTGCGCCCGTTCCTCGCCGAGGGCGTGCGCGGCAGCTCGGGCGTGATGATCCTGGAGTACAGCGCCAACTCGGCCCTGGCCGAAGTCCGCACCCTCGCCGAGCCCGCGAGCATCGGCAACGCCGTGGTGTCGCGCGGCCAGGAGGAGAACTCCAGCTTCGCCTTCCAGTCCGCCTCCCAGGCGCTGCGCTCCCTGGGCGCCTTCCGCCTGGTGCTCGCCTGCGAGGTCGTCGCCGCCGTCCGCGCCCTCCGCCTCCGGGGCATCGTTCCCGCCACAGCCGCTTTGCGCGCCGCCTTCGAAGCGGCGGAGGCAAAACTCAACCCGGACATGTCCGACCGCCAGCTGAGCCCGGACGTGGAGGTGGCATCGGCGCTGCTGGACGACTTCGCGGCCGTCTGAGCTTGATCTCGACCAATCTGGAGCTTTTACGGTGGGTCCGACCAGGTTGTTCGAGGTGGGGGTTGGCTCATGCGTGCTGTCCGCGTACACGAGTTCGGTGGAGCCTCAGCGCTCCGGGTGGAAGAGATCGACGCGCCTTCCGTGGGCCCGGGACAGGCCGTGGTGGCGCTGGAGGTCGCCGACGTGATCTTCCTGGACACCCTGCTGCGCGGCGGCTGGGGCCAGGAGTACTTCCCGCTGACCCTGCCGTACGTCCCCGGCCTGGGCGGAGCAGGCGTGGTGCTGTCGGTGGGCGAGGGCGTCTCCCCGGGCTGGGTGGGCCGGCGCGTCATCGCCCGAGGTGCCGGCGCCTACGCCGAGCAGGTCGCCTTCGCGGCGGAGAACCTCGTGGCCGTGCCTCCCGACCTGCCCTCCACGACGGCGGCCGCCATGATCCACGACGGCGCCACCGCCCTGCTGCTCCTGCGCCGCACGGAGATCACCGCCGGGTCCTGGGTGCTGGTCTCGGCAGCGGCCGGCGGGGCGGGTTCGTTGCTCGTCCAACTGCTGCGCGGCGCGGGGGCACGCGTCATCGCCGCCGCTCGTGGTCAGCGCAAGCTGGACCTGGTTCGTGAGCTGGGCGCCGAGGCGGCCGTCGACTACTCGGTGGACGGCTGGCAGCACGAGGTCCGCGGGGTGACGGGCGGCGTCGGTCTCGCCTACGACGGCGCGGGCGGCGCACTCGGCCAGGCCACGTTCGAGGCGGTGGCGGACGGCGGGCGGTTCGTCACCTACGGCTCGTCGGACGGGCTCACCACGATCGATCCGGCCGAGGCTGGGCGGCGGCGGGTGGTGGTGGACGACGTGTTGGGGGCTGGGGCTCCGGGGCCTGAGGTTGTGCGGGGGCTCCTTGCTGATGCGCTTGCTCTTGCGGTTGAGGGGCGCATCCGGCCGGTGATCAGTGCTACTTATCCGTTGGTGGAGGTGGAGAAGGCTCATCGGGCGTTGGAGGAGCGCGTGACGCTTGGCAAGTCGCTCCTGCTGGTTTAGGTGAGGTGGGGTGGGGGCTCGGGACCTCGCCCCGTCGAGCCCTGTCGGGTGCGTCACCTTTGTTGGGTGGTTGCGTTGGGGCGCAAAGACTTTGACGAGTTTTGGTTGCGTCATCGCCGCTGGCGCGTCGATAGAGATTGGGGCTTGACTTCGGGGCCCTTGCGAGGCGCTCATCGGCCGGAAAAGGCCGGGCTGAAAAGC
>NZ_JBHXLO010000048.1:0-57001 GCF_042721395.1 Lentzea sp. NPDC058450 | reverse complement strand
GACTCGCGCACGCAGTTCGTGCCGATGCAGCAGGCGCTGTCCACAAAGGACGACATGATGGAGTACGTGGAGCACACCGGCTCCGGGCACTTCGCGGTCCCGCCCGGTGTGAAGGAAGGCGGGTACTGGGGAGACACGCTCTTCGGCTAGTTCCCCAGGGCCAGCCGGGCTTTGACCTCTCCGAGCGCTTCCTGGTACTCCGGTGACGGGTGCATCGCGACCGCCATCCGGAGCTGGGCGAGCGCCTCGGGGAGGCGCAACTGCCGTTGCAACGTCTTGCCGAGCGCGAACCGCGCGTAGTGATCGCTCGGATCGAGGTCGAGCACCTTGCGGAACGCCTCTTCAGCCCTGTTGAGCTGCGCCGATCCGAGGTAGGCCCGGCCGGCCAGCAGCTGCACGGACGGCGCCTCGCCGGCCTCGTCCAGCACCTGCCTCAGTTCGCGCAGCGCGTCGAGAGGCCTGCGCTGCGCCATCAACGCCTCGGCCTTCCGAAACGCTTCGAAGGTGCCGTCCGTCATTCGATCAACGTTACCTACCGCCTGCCGGTTCTTCGACTGCCGTCCGGGCGACAGGACCTGAACGGGCGACCGCCCCGAGCCGGCACGCTCCGAAACCGAGCACGAGACCCGCGAGCACCCCGCCCGTCGGGACCTGCCCGAGCAACGGCCACGCGATCACCGCCGTGACGGACGGGACCACAGAGGACAGCGTGGTCATCGCCGCCGCGCCGCCCGTGCGGACGCCGACCAGGAACAACGACGCGCCGCCCATCGAGTTGACCAGCACCAGGAACGTGACGGTCAGCCAGAACTGCCGCCAGTCGGTCACCGGGGACGTCTCGGTCACCGCCAGCAGCCCCACGACCGGCACCGACACGGCGTTGCCGGACCGGAAGTCCGTGTCCCGGCAGAACCTCTGCTGGTACACGCCACCCGCGACGAACCCGAGCATGCCGAGCACGGTGAACAGCGCTCCGGTCCCGAACGACCCCAGCCGGTCCCAGAGCGCCGCCAGCACCGCCGCGACGCCGAGGACCAGCCCGGCGACCTGCCGGAGTCCAATTCGGACGCGGAACACCCACGCGGCGATGACGGCCGTGAGCACCGGCGTGCACGAGCTGACGTCCGCGCGGCCAGCTCGCGCTGGTCATCAGGGCTAGGACCGCCATCAGCGCGGCGGCGATCGCGAACCGGATCGTGGTCATCAGGAACGGCGGCGCGACGGCCACCGCGAGGGCGCCGACCGGGTAGCCGGACGCCCAGACCAGCACCGTCACCGCCGCGAAGCCCGGTTTGATCCGCACGGACTCCAGCCGTACCAGGCCTCAGGTGCTAGAGCGAGGCTTTGTCGCAGGCTTGCGCCATCCTGCGCACGGCCTCGGTGATGATCTCCGGCGACGTCGCGAGGTTCATCCGGACGAACCCGGCACCGCCCGTGCCGAACGGGACCCCGCAGTTCACCGCGACCCTGCCCTCCTTGAGGAACGTCCTCGCGGGGCTGTCGCCGAGGCCGAGGTCGCGGCAGTCGAGCCACGCGAGGTAGGTGCCCTCGGCCGGCGTGTACCGGACGGCCGGGAGGTGCTCGGCGAGCAGGCCCGCCAGCAGCAGCCGGTTCTCCTGGAGCCCCTCCAACAGCGCGTCCAACCAGGTGACGGACTGGGAGAACGCCGCGGTGTGGGCGAGCACGCCGAGGTGACTCGGCCCGTGCCCCACCTCCTCCGGCAACCGAGCGAGGTCGTCGGCCGAACCGGGCCCGGCGAGGGCGAGCGCGGCCTTGAGCCCGGCGAGGTTCCAGGCCTTCGACGCGGACATCAGCGACAGCCCGTCGTCCGCGACGCTGAGGTAGGGCACGAACCCGCCGGTCGTCAGCGGCGCGTGGATCTCGTCCGCCACCACGCGGATGCCGTGCTCCCGCGCCAACCGCGTGACCTCGCGCAGTTCGTCGGCGGAGTGCACGGTTCCGGTGGGGTTGTGCGGGTTGCACAGCAGGTGGACGGCGCCCTTCCCAGCCCGTT
The DNA here is from genome assembly GCF_042721395.1 of Lentzea sp. NPDC058450. NCBI lineage: Bacteria > Bacillati > Actinomycetota > Actinomycetes > Pseudonocardiales > Pseudonocardiaceae > Lentzea > Lentzea sp. NPDC058450. The sequence continues at coordinate 54,987 of NZ_JBHXLO010000048.1, read as the reverse complement.
CGAACGCCGCCCGCAGCGTGCCGAAGTCGAGTCGCCCCTCGGTCAGCGGAGCCTCGATCACCTTGCGCCCCAGCGACTCCACGAACTGGTAGAACGGCGGGTAGACCGGGCTGTTGACGACGACGGGCGCGTCCCGGTGCGAGACCAGCCGGAGCATCTCGACCACGCCCAGCATCACGTCCGGCACGATCGCCGTGCGCTCGACGGCAGGCGTCCAGCCCCAGCGGTCCGCGGCGAACCCGGCGAGTGCCTCGGCGTACGCGGTCCCGCTGGGGTAGCCGGTGTCACCTCGGTGCACGGCATCGGTGATCGCCTTCGAGACCGGTTCGGCGAGCAGGACGTCCATCTCGGCCACCCAGACGGGCAGCACGTCCGCGGGGTATTCGCGCCACTTCACGCTCGTGCGGCGCCTCAGTTGGTCCAGGGTCAGCTGACGTAACGGATTCGCGCTGCTCATGGGGCAAAAGCTAGGGGAACTCGGCGGCAAGGTGTTTGCGTTCTTTGCTCATGGACGCCGTGGACCGCAAGATTCTTGCCGAACTGCAGCGCGACGGGCGGATCACCGTCACCGACCTGGCCCAGCGCGTGCAGCTCAGCGTCTCCCGCTGCCAGCGCCGCCTGCGCGACCTCGAACGCGAGGGCGTGATCCACGGCTACCGCGCGGTGGTGGACGCGGCCGCGCTCGGGTTCGGCTTCGAGGCGCTGGTGTTCGCCAAGCTCCGCCTCGACACGATGGCCGAGTTCGACCGCGCACTGGTCGACGTGCCGAACGTCGTGGAGGCGCAACGGTTGTTCGGCAGCCCCGACTACCTGCTGCGCGTCGTCACCGCGGACCTCGCGTCGTACCAGCGGTTGTACGAGGAGACGCTCGCGAAGTTGCCGGGCGTGCGGGGGCTGACGTCGACGATCGTGATGAAGCAGGTGATCGAGCCGCGCCCGTTGCCCACCAGTCCGTGAGCGCGACTACCAGCCGAGCGCTTTCCCGTAGGCCGAGCGCACCACCTGAAGGCAGTTCAGCGAGACGTGCGAGGTCGTAGAGGTCTCGTGCGGCGTGCCGGTCCGCCCAGGCGAGGGTCTTCATCGCCGCGAACGCTGGCTGTTTCGCTTGTCCAGAGCGCCCAGTCCTCGTGATCGAGCAGTTGGGTTCGGACCCGGAGATCTGTCGTGGTGACGAGAACGCCTTGCCCGACAGCGGTTCTCGCGGCCGGCAGCGGAGGATCCCGCCTCGTGCCCGGGACTTGCGGCGCAGGGCTCGTGGAAGTTTGTTCGTCGAGTGCGACTGCGACCGCAGGGTGATCAGGCGCCCAGAGGGACGTGGCTGATCAGGTGGTCTCGCCTGACCTGATCCTCCGCGACGCCGAACGTGTCGGCGACCGCGAAGAGTTCGTCCTGGTCAAGCAACCGCGACCTCCTTCATCCGTGCCAGTGCTCCCGGCCTGTGCTGGTCACGTGCGAGCTCCTCGACAACGGTCCAGTCGATCTTTCGGGCGAGCGCCCGCAAGATCGACCAGGCGTCACTTTCCGCGATACCACCGAGCTTGGGTCGAGCGGCGATGTCGAGCGCGGTCTGCTCGGGGGTGGTCATCCATCCGGCGGTCAGTTCGGTTTCGACGCGTTCCAGGTCCAGACGGCTCACGTCGCGCTTCACGAACACCACGACACCCACGTTCGTGTGCAGAACGGGCCGCTGTTTGGGCACGGCGACGACCGCGGTGCCGGTGGCCCTGGGGAGCGCGCCGTGGCGGCGTGCCGCAGTGATGCCCATCAGTGCCACGGCGTCTCTTCCGTAGTCGGCCTGGCCCACGCCGAGCGCCGCAGCCGCGAGATCCGGGCGCCAGCGCGGATCTCCGAGCCGCTCCATCGGGGCGATCGCGTAGTAGCCGGTGCTGATGTGGCTGAGCACGGCTTGGTCCAGCAACCGCTCGAACTCGCTGCGGGGATGGGCGTACACGTCCGCCGCGTCCCTGGGGCGCACTACCTTGTTGGCTCTCCTGGTGAGCTTGGTCGGGATGGTGACCCGGTCACTCATACGATCTCCGTAGGTTCTTAGCCTACGTTCATAATACTCGTCTCGACCGGGCATGCGCGGAACGCGCACGGGCGTTGACTCGTTGTATGAGCCTGCGCTTCTCACTGATGGGTCCGGTACGAGGCTGGCGCGACGACGAGGAGATCGACCTGGGCCCGCGGCAACAGCGGGCGGTGCTGGCGGCGTTGCTGCTGAACAACGGCGTCCGGCTGAGCAACGACCAGCTGATCGGCATGGTCTGGGACGACCCGAGGCCGAGCGCGGTGATGGCGCTGCGGACCTACATGTACAAGCTCCGCAAGGCGATCCCCGAGCTGGACCTGAAGTCGAAGGACGGCGGCTACACGCTCCACGCCGAGCTGTTCGACGACTGCCGCGGCGAGCCGTTCGAAGGCCTGAGCAGCACGTACTTCGAGGCGCAGCGGGTCAGGATCGCCAACGAGCGGCTGCAGTGCCGGGAGGCGTTGCTCGAACGCGAGCTGGACGTCCTCGACCTGCAGAAGCACGTCGCCGCCTTCCCGTTGCGGGAACGGCCGCGTGCCCTGCTGATGCAGGCCCTCTACCGCGACGGCAGGCAGGCCGAGGCGTTGGAGCAGTTCCACGAGGTGCGGTCGCTGCTGAACGAGCAGCTCGGCCTCGAACCGGGTCCCGACCTCCGCGCGACGCACGCCCGGATCCTGAAGGGCGATGTGCTGCTCTCCCGGCGGCTCGAACAGCTGCCGCCCGCGTTGCCCGACTTCACCGGCCGCACCGCCGAGGTCGCGCAGGCGTTGCGCGCCCTGCCGCAGACCGTCGGCATCACCGGCATGCACGGCAGCGGCAAGACGGCGTTGGCGTTGCACGTCGCGCATCTCGCGAAGCGCCACTACCCCGACGGGCACCTCTTCGTCGGGGGCGACGACGTGGCGGGCGCGCTGCTGCGGGCGGTCGGCGTCGAGAACCCCGCCGGCGACAAGGCCGCGCTGTGGCGGGAGAAGGCGCGCGGCAGGCGGTTCCTGGTCGTCGTGGACGACGTGCGTGATCCGGCGCAGATCGCGGACCTGCACACGCCGGGGTCCGCCTTGATCCTCACCAGCGTGCGGCGGTGGAACGAGCTGCCGGGCGTGCACTGGCTCAAGATCGCGGGGCTGACCGAGGCCGAGGCGAACCAGCTCTTCCGCCAGGTGCTCGACCCGGCACGGGCCGACGCCGAGGCCGACGTGACCGATGTGGTGCTGAAGAGGATCTCCTACCTGCCGAACCCCATCCGGGTGCTCGGCGGCAAGCTCGCCGGTCGTCCTCATTGGACGGTCGCGATGCTGCTGGCGCAGATGGAACGGGAGACGACGCTCGGCGACGCCATCCCGTCCGACTGCCGGGCCGTGCTCGCGCCGATGATCAAGGCCGCCGCCCAGCTCACCGACCAGGAACGGCACCTGTTGCAGTGCTTCTCCCGGCGCGACGCGGACGTGATCGACGTGTGCGAGGCCGCGGAGATGTCCGGTGGCGATCCCGGTGCGATCGAGTTCCTGCTGGAGGCGCTCGCCGACGTGCACCTGATCGAACCGCTGGTGCTCGGCCGGTACCGGCTGCCGCACTTCGTCCGGATGTACTTCGGCTGGCGCGTACCGGCGCTGACCAGCTGATTCATCCGGAATTTATGGCGCGACGACATGGCTCGGCCACGTTAGGAGACATGTCAACCAAGGAACTCGCAGGCAAGAAGGCACTCGTCACCGGAGCCACCTCGGGCATCGGCCGCGCGATCGCGGTCAAGCTCGCCGAGGCCGGCGCCACCGTCTACGTGAGCGGCCGCCGCGCCGAGCTCGGCAAGGAGACCGTCGCGCTCATCGAGGCAGCCGGCGGCACCGGTCACTTCATCGTCTCGGACGTTGCCAGTGTCGCCGACGTCCGCAAGCTCGCCGAGGAGGTGGGCGAGGTCGACGTGCTCGTCAACAACGCGGGCATCTTCCCGTTCTCGCCGACCGCCGACCAGTCCGTCGACACCTACCAGCAGGTGTTCGACGTGAACGTGCGCGGCACCTACTTCCTCACCGCCGCCCTCGCCCCGGCGATGGTCGCGCGGGGCAAGGGGTCGATCGTCAACGTCTCGTCGATCGCGGCCGTCGTCGGCACCCCGGTCGGGTCCGTCTACAACGCCTCCAAGGCCGCGATGGACGCGCTGACCCGCTCGTGGGCCACCGAGTTCGGGGCCGCCGGCGTGCGGGTGAACTCCGTGGCACCCGGCCCGGTCGCCACCGACAAGGCGCTGGCGGAGGCCGGCGAGGTGTTCGACGCGATCGCGAAGGACCTGCCGTTGCAGCGCGTGGGCCAGCCGGAGGAGATCGCCGAGGCCGTGCTGTTCCTGGCGACCGACCGGGCCAGCTTCATCACGGGCTCGGTGATCACCGCGGACGGCGGCTACGTCGCGAGCTGAGCGAGCAGGGCGGCGACGGCCGAGGGCGACTCGACGTGCGCGTTGTGGCCCGCGCCGGGGAAGATCACCGGCTCGGGCACCAGCTCCTTCAGGTGCTCCTGGGGGCTCATCGGGTCGTTCTCCCCGGCCGCCAGCACGACGTGGGCCTGCGCGGCCATGATCAGCCCGGCCATGTCCGGCCGGCCCACGCCGAACGCCCGCATGTCGAGCGAAGGCGCCCACCCACCGTCCACTTCGGACACCCCGTGCCGGAGCGTCGCGCCCGCCATCTTCGACGCCCGCTCGGTCGCTTCTTCCGCTGTCGCGAACACCTTGCCGGGCCTGGCCGCGAGAGCCGCCGCCTTGGCCAGCTCCTCGTCGGTCCACTGCACCTTGATCCCGACGCCGACCGCCGTGGTCACCTCGACCCCGAACCACCCGCTGGCCAGCGCCAGCCCCACCACGCCGCCCAGCGAGTGGCCGACGACCGTGACGGGCTCCTGCGGGATCTCCTCGGCGACGGCCGCGGCCAGCGCGCCGAACGTGTACCGCTGCAACCGCGAGCTGCGGCCGTGACCAGGCAGATCGGGGGCGATCCAGCTGCCGGGCCACTGGTCCGCGACCTCCTGCCACACCTCGCTCGTGGCTCCCAGCCCGTGCAGCAGCACCAGCAACGGCCCGTTTCCACCACGTTCGACATGAAGCACGTCAGAATCCCGTTCTATGCGGACCGATGCCGAGCTGATCCTCGACCCAGACACGTATACCTCGGGCGTACCGCATGACGCACTAACCCGCCTGCGTGAGAAGAACGTGGTCCGCGTGGCCGACTTCTGGGCCGTCCTCCGCCACGAGGACGTCCGCACGGTCCTGCGCAGCCCGTCCGTCTTCTCCTCGCACCGCGGCGCCACCCAGATCCGCGACCCGCGGCCGTCCGACCTGGCCTACGTCCAGCGCATGATGCTCAACCAGGACCCGCCCGGTCACACCCGGCTGCGCCGCATGCTCACCCAGGCCTTCACCCCGCGGGCGGTGGCCCTGCTGGAATCCCGGATCCGGGACAACGCCCGCGCGATCGTGTCCGCTCTGACCGGCGACTTCGCCGCGGACGTGGCCGACCTGCCGTTGCTGACCCTGGCCGACATCTTCGGCGTCCCCCGCCAGGACCGCGCGCTCCTCTACGACTGGAGCAACCGCGTGATCGGCCACGAGGACCCCGAATACGCCCTGTCCTCCAGCTCCACGGCGGGCATGACCGACATGGCGTTGCAGGCCCTGGAACTGCGCCCCGACGACGGCCGCGACCCGCGCGCACGCGACGGCATGCCTGATCTGTACGCCTACGCGCACGCGCTGGGTGACCACAAACGCTCCCATCCGGCCGACGACGTGGTCAGCAACCTCATGCGGGAGGACCTGTCGCTGGAGGAGTTCGAGAACCTCTTCTGGCTCTTCTCCGTGGCGGGCAACGAAACCCTCCGCAACGGCATCCCCGGCGGCCTGATCGCGCTGCTCTCGCACCCGGACGAGTACGAGCGCCTGCGCGCCGACCGGTCGCTGCTTCCCCTTGCGGTGGAAGAGATGTTGCGCTGGTGGACCCCGGTGATGCACTTCCGCCGGACCTGCGTGCGCGACACCTCGTTGTCCGGCACGGAGATCAGGGCGGGGGACAAGGTCGTCGTCTGGTTCTCGTCGGCCAACCGTGACGAGCGGGTGTTCACGGACCCGCATCGGTTCGACGTCGGCCGGCGCGAGGCCGACCACCTGAGCTTCGGGCACGGACCGCACTTCTGCCTGGGCGCGCAACTGGCGCGGACGCAGCTGCGGGCGATCTTCGACGCCGTCCTGGACCTGCCGCGGCCGCTGGAGCTCGACGGCGAGGTCAGCCGCCTGCGGTCGAACTTCCAGAACGGCGTGAAGCACCTGCCGGTGCGCTAGACCGGCGTCTCCGCGGTCGCGACGAGCACCGCGCGCCCGAGGACGTGTGCGGACATCAGGAACCCGAGCAGCGCGGGCGTGCCGTCGGCCGGCACCCCGATCGACTCGACGCCGAGGGCGTGCACGACCACGAAGTAGCGGTGCTCGCCGTGCCCGGCGGGCGGCGCGGCGCCGACGAACTGCGCGAGGCGGGCGTCGTTGGGCAGCTGGATCGCGCCCTCCGGCAACCCGGAACCGCTTGCTCCCTCGGGAAGTTCCGTGCACGTGGCGGGGATGTCGGCGACCGCCCAGTGCCAGAACCCGGACCCGGTGGGGGCGTCGGGGTCGTAGACGGTGACGGCGTAGCTCCTCGTGCCCTCAGGTGCCCCGCTCCAGCTCAGCTGGGGCGAGATGTCCTTTCCGGACAGTTGCTCGGGCGGCAGCGGGGCGCCGTCGGTGATCGAGGTGCTGGTGACGGTGAAGGACGCGGCCTCGGGGAGGCGGGCGAACGGGTCGTTGCTCATGCGATCGACGATAACACAGATAATCGATTATCTGAGGGTTCATCTATGCTTCGGCCGTGACGAAGTCGATGCTCTCCGAGCAGGTCCACGCCCGGCTGCGGGACGCGATCATGCACGGTCTCCACGCTCCGGGTGCCCCCTTGAAGCCTCAGGACCTGGCCAAAGAGCAGGGAGTGAGCCTCGCCGTCGTCCGCGAGACCCTCGTCCGCCTGGTGGGTGAAGGCCTGGCCGACCGCCTGCCGAACCGCGGCTTCGCCGTCCCCGCCTTCACCGACCGCCGCTGGCAGGAGATCGCGGAGGCCCGCCTGGCCGTGGAACCCGTCCTGCTGCGGATGGCGATCGACCGTGGCGACGTGGAGTGGGAGGCACGCGTGCGGGCCGCGCACCACCGTCTCGCGCGGACGCCGGCGTTCGTGGAGGGGGAGGGCGAGTACTACAGCGACGCCTGGTCCGAGGCGCACCGCGTGTTCCACCGGACGTTGCTGGACGGGTGCGGGAACTCCGTGCTGCTGGAGACGTTCGACCGGTTGTGGACCGCCAGTGAGCTGGGGCGCCGGTTCTCGGCTCAGCGCAACGGGGAGCGGGACCACGTCGGGGAGCACCGGGCGTTGGAGGAGGCCGCGCTCGCGCGGGACGCCGACGCCGCGGTCGCGATGCTGGTGCGGCATCTGTCGGTCACGGCGGCGGGGTTGGTCGCGGGCCTATAGGCAGAGCCCACCCGTTCTGGCACGATTCAGACGACAGGCCAGGGCGCTCCACTGTGATCCGAAGGTGTCGAGCCCCTGCCGGTCACCTGGCCCAAGTAGGCTCGTCACGACGACGAGACGCAGCAGAAACAGGGAGCGCAAGTGGCGGTCATCGAGCAGGTCGGAGCACGCGAGATCCTGGACTCTCGCGGCAACCCCACCGTCGAGGTCGAGGTGGCTCTGGACGACGGCACGCTGGAGCGCGCCGCGGTTCCGTCCGGTGCGTCCACCGGTGAGCACGAGGCGGTGGAGCTGCGGGACGGCGACGCCAAGCGGTACCTGGGCAAGGGTGTCGAGCGCGCGGTCACCGCCGTGCTCGACGAGATCGGGCCCGAGCTGGTCGGCATCGAGGCCGTCGAGCAGCGCGTGGTCGACCAGAAGCTCGTCGACCTCGACGGCACGCCGGACAAGGGTCGTCTCGGCGCCAACGCGATCCTCGGTGTGAGCCTCGCGGTCGCGAAGGCGGCGGCCACGAGCAGTGGCCTGGAGCTGTTCCGCTACGTCGGCGGCCCCAACGCGCACGTGCTGCCCGTGCCGATGCTGAACATCCTCAACGGTGGCTCGCACGCCGACACCGACGTGGACATCCAGGAGTTCATGATCGCGCCGATCGGCGCGGAGACGTTCCGCGAGGGCCTGCGCTGGGGCACCGAGGTCTACCACTCGCTGAAGTCCGTGCTGAAGAGCAAGGGCCTCGCGACGGGTCTGGGTGACGAGGGCGGTTTCGCGCCGAACCTCGGCAGCAACCGCGACGCGCTCGACCTCATCCTCGAGGCCATCGAGAAGGCCGGCTACCGGGCGGGCCGCGACATCGCGCTCGCGCTCGACGTGGCCGCCACCGAGTTCTTCTCGGACGGCGCCTACTCGTTCGAGAACAACAAGCGGTCGGCCGAGCAGATGATCGGCTACTACTCCGAGCTCGTCCGCGACTACCCGATGGTCTCCATCGAGGACCCGCTGTCCGAGGACGACTGGGACGGCTGGGTGCAGATGACCGCCGAGCTGGGCGAGAAGGTCCAGATCGTCGGCGACGACCTGTTCGTCACGAACCCGGAGCGCCTGGAGGAGGGCATCTCCCGCCGCGCCGCCAACGCGCTGCTGGTGAAGGTCAACCAGATCGGCACGCTGTCCGAGACGCTCGACGCGGTCTCGCTGGCCACGTCGTACGGCTACAAGTCGATGATGTCGCACCGCTCGGGCGAGACCGAGGACACGACCATCGCCGACCTCGCCGTCGCGACCGGTGCCGGTCAGATCAAGACCGGTGCGCCGGCGCGTGGTGAGCGCACCGCGAAGTACAACCAGCTCCTGCGCATCGAGGAGAGCCTCGGTGACGCGGCGCGCTACGCGGGCGAGCTCGCGTTCCCGCGCTACACGCCGGAGAGCTGAGAGGCTGTAGGACATGGCCGAGCGCGCGCGTCGTCCCCGTCGCCCCCGCGAAGAGCGGGAGGCGCGGCCCGCACGCGCGCGCAAGCCACCTCGTCCCAAGGCGCCGAGCAGGCGCAGTGAGGGCACGGGTGGCGCGTTCGGCATGACCGGTACGCGCCGGGCCGCGATGTTCGCGATGGTGCTGTGCGCACTGGCGTTGAGCATCGCGGTCCCGCTGCGGACCTACCTCTCGCAACGCGACGAGCTGCGCGATGTGGGAGCGGAACAGCAGAAGCTGCGTGAGACGGTCGCCGCGCTGGACAAGCGCAAGGCGGAACTGCAGGACCCGGCGTACGTCGAGATCGAGGCGCGCAAGCGGCTGCACTGGGTGCGGCCCGGCGAGGTGCCCTACATCGTGCAACTGCCGGGTGACGAGAGTCGCAACACGGAAACGGAGAGGCCGTCGGGCAAGCAGGCGGCACAAGGGTCTTGGTACGAGGAACTGTGGGAATCGGTGACGCACAAGTAAGTGCTGCTGACCTGGAAACGGTCGCTCAGCAGCTCGGCCGCACGCCACGAGGGACGCGGGCGATCGCTTCGAGGTGCCCCAGCGGGCACCCGAACGTCGTGCAGACCGCCCCGCGGCTGCCCGACGGGACACCGTTCCCGACCCTGTACTACCTCACCTGCCCCAAGCTGAACTCGCTGGTCAGCACGCTCGAAGGCGGCGGGCTGATGAAGGAGCAGCAGGAGCGGCTGGCCACGGACGCGGACCTCGCGGCCGCCTACCAGCGCGCGCACGAGGCGTACCTGGCGGAGCGCGACGCCATCGAGTCGCTCGGCACGCAGGTCACCGCCGGTGGCATGCCGGTGCGCGTCAAGTGCCTGCACGTGCACGTCGCGCACGCCCTCGCCAAGGGCCCCGGCGTGAACCCCATGGGGGACGAGGCCCTGGCCATCCTGGGCGAGCAGGGACTGTGGCCCGCGGGTGAATGTTCGGCCAGTTAACGGTCAATGGAACCGAACACACGCTTCACTCCGTCTTGGGTACACCTAGGCTTCGGAGTGAGGCAGGGTGGGACGGGTCACCGACTGGGGCATTCGCCGTAACGAGCAGTACGGCGAGCCGCGATGACACACGAGAGGTGATTATTCGTGGCAATGGCCAGACTGCGCGGTCCGTCGGTGTTGAGCCCTAGGCAAAAGGGCTTCGCCGTGGCGGCACTGGCTGCCATGCTCGCCCCCGCCATGATCGTCGGCACCAAGCTGGTCGACTGGGTCAACCTGGCCAAGCACAACGACATCGCCGTCACCCTCGGTCCCGCGGACGTCTACGGAGCGTTGCACCGCGACCCGTCCGAGCTCGGCGCGGCAGGCCGCCTGCCGCTGTCCGAGGAGCTGAGCGCCGCACTGCTCGCCGACCTCGAGGACGGCAGCCTCGACGGCGACCTCGACCCCGGCAACGACCTCGGCGACATGGCCGGCATCCAGGACATCCCCGGCGTCATGGTCGAGGCCTACCTGCGCGCGGAGGACAAGCTCGGTGAGCTCGTCCCGGGCTGCAACCTCGACTGGGCGTTGCTCGCGGGCATCGGCAAGATCGAGTCCGGCCACGCCAACAACGGCCGCGTCAACGCCGTCGGCGACGCCACGCCCAAGATCCTCGGCCCGGTCCTCAACGGCGCCCCCGGCATGGCCGCGATCCGCGACACCGACGGCGGCCGCCTCGACGGCGACACCGCCTGGGACCGCGCGGTCGGCCCGATGCAGTTCATCCCGTCGACGTGGGCGAGCTACGGCGGCGACCTGAACGACGACGGCATCGTCAACCCCAACAACATCTACGACGCCGCCCTGGGCGCCGGCCGCTACCTCTGCTCGGGCGGCGGCGACATGACCAAGCAGGCCGACCGGGCCGCCGCGGTCTTCCGCTACAACCACGACGACGCGTACGTGCAGAAGGTCCTCAACTGGGCCAAGGCGTACAGCGAGAACGTCGACACGCTGCCGCTCCTCCCGGACAACGGCAACGGCCAGCAGAACCCGCAGCCGGGCAACCCCGACCCGGGCACCCAGCCGGGCAACGGCAACGGCAGCACCACGACCAACCCCACGTCGACGACCACGACCACCACCACGACGACCACGACGCCGACCTGCCCGACCCCCACCACGGGCACCACGTCGTCCACGACGTCGAGCACCACCACGTCGACCACCACGACCACGACGACGCCGCCGTCCACCTGCACCACGACGACGACAACGACCACCACCACGACGTCGACGACCACGACGACCACCACCACGACGACGACCACGACGGTCCCGACGCAGCAGTCGACGACCCCGAACGGCTCCCAGTCGTCCACGCCCAACAGTGGTTCGAGCTCCGTCCAGACGACGTCGCAGAGCTTGGCGACGAGCACGCCCAGCTAGCCCGGCGTGTCGGGTTGGAACGATTCCAACCCGTACTTCGTTCGGGGTCGATTCGGGCAGAAACGTTGCGGCGCAGGGGATCCCGTCTCCTAGGTTCGACCGCATGCCCAAACGCAACTCGAGCGTGGTGGGCCGGGAACTCGGTGAAGGCGTCCGCCACGCCATCGAGCAGACCGGCATGACCCAGCGCATGCTCGCCGAAGTGCTGGACTGGCAGGAAGCCAAGATCTCCGACCTCGCCAACGGCAAGGGCGGAGTCAACGAGTCCGAACTCCGCGAGCTGCTCGCCTACTGCCGCACCGCGCGCGACGAAGTGAACCGCCTGGTCGCCCTCCACCGCGAGACGCGCGAACGGGGCTGGCTGCTGTTCTCCATGCCTGACCAGCCCATCCCGCTGCAGGCCCTCATCGATCAGGAGCGGCTGGCGAAGAAGATCACGGTGTGGTCGTTGACGTTCGTGCCGGGACTGTTCCAGATCACTGCCTACATCCGCGCGCAGCTGGAGCGCTCAGCGCGCGTCGACCCGACAGACATCGACACGTTGATCAGATTGAAGCTCGGCAGGCAGGCGATCTTCAACAGCAGTCGTGAGTTTCTCTTCTACATCCACGAGAACGCGCTCCGGTTGCAGGTCGGCGGTCCAGAGGTGATGCAGACCCAGTTGCTCCACATCCTCACCATGATGGTCCGCCCGTACATCACGGTCAGAGTCGTGCCGGCGGCGATCGGCGCGCACGCGGGCGGATCTGGTCCGTTCACCAAGTTGGAGTACCACAAGTACCAGCCCGTCATCTGGACCGAGTTCCTGCGAACAGGCTTGTTCCTGGACGACAAGGAGAGCCTGGACGACTACGACCAGGTGTTGAAGCGGCTCGACAAGGAGGCGCTGGATGCAGAAGAGTCGAGGAGACTCATCAGCAGCCTCGAAGCCCAAGGGGGCGTTCCACTTGTCGATCTGGCGCAAGAGCAGCTACAGCGACGACCACAGTGAATGCGTCGAGGTCGGTCATGGGCAGGGCATCCGTGACAGCAAGGCCCCAACCACCCATCTCCCGCTCTCGCGCGAGGCGTGGACGGCCTTCCTCCAACTCGTGAATCGCCTGCCCTGAGCTAAATCGGGTGGCACGGCGGGCGTTCCTTGGCACTGTGGGGGAGTGCTGAAGCCTGACTTCCCGATCCGGACGGAACGACTGCTGCTGCGGCCGTTCCGAGCCGACGACCTCGACGACTTCTTCGCCTACCGCGCGCTCCCCGAGGTGCACCGCTACCTCTACAACGACGCCACCACCCGCGAGGAGTGCGCGGACGTGCTGGCCAAGCGGATCACCGAGACCGAGTTGGCCGAGGAGGGGCAACGGCTGATCGTCGCCGTCGAGCTCCCCGAGACGAAACGGGTCATCGGCGACGCCATGTTGAAGTGGCGCAGCGAGGAGCACGCGCAGGGGACGATCGGGTACAGCCTGCACCCCGACTTCCAGGGCAGGGGCTATGCGACCGAGGTGGCGCGGACGATGCTCGCGCTCGGGTTCACCGACCTGGGCCTGCACCGGATCATCGCCGAGTGCGACCCGCGCAACGAGCCGTCGTGGCGGTTGATGGAGCGGCTCGGCATGCGCAAGGAGGCGCACTACCGGGAGTTCGAGATCTTCAAGGGGGAGTGGGGCGACCTCTTCGTGTACGCCCTGCTGAAGGAGGAGTTCGAGCGTGTTCAGGCCTGAGTACCCGGTCAGGACCGAGCGGCTCGTCCTCCGGCCGTTCGAGCCACAGGACTTCGACGACCTGCACGCGTACCGGTCGAGCCCCGAGGTCTGTCGTTATCTGTACAGCGAGCCCGCCACGCCCGAGGAGACGGCGCAGCGGCTGGAGAAGAGCCTCGCGATGGGCGAGCTCAACCAGGAGCGCGACTGGCTCGTGCTCGCGGTCTGCCTCGACGGCAAGGTCATCGGGGACGTCGTGCTGCGGTGGCGGAGCGAGGCCGACCGGCAGGGCGAGGTCGGGTACGTGTTCAACCCGGACTTCACCGGCTGCGGGTACGCGCTGGAGGCCACCAGGGCGATGCTCAAGATCGGCTTCCAGAGCATGGGCCTGCATCGGATCGTGGCCGAGTGTGACGCGCGCAACGAGGCGTCGTGGCGGTTGATGGAACGGCTGGGCATGCGCAGGGAGGCGCATCTGCGGCACGCCGAGTTCTTCAAGGGTGAGTGGGCCGACAGCTTCGTCTACGCCATGCTTGCCGCGGAGTACCGGACCGACCAGTAGGGGTGCACATGTCGCGGGTCGCGGCCATCGACTGCGGGACCAACTCGATCAGGTTGCTGATCGCGGACGTCACCAAGCGGGAGGACGGGACCGCGTGGCTGCGGGACGTCCACCGCGAGATGAAGATCGTCCGGCTCGGGCAGGGGGTCGACGCGACCGGGCGGTTGCACCCCGACGCGATCGAACGCACCCGGCAGGCGTTGCTCGACTACGCGCGCACGATGCAACGCAAGGGAGTCGAGACGGCACGCATGGTGGCCACCAGTGCCACGCGGGACGCGAGCAACCGCGACGAGTTCTTTGACATGACCGAGCAGATCCTGGGTGCGCCGGCGGAGGTGATCTCCGGGGACGAGGAGGCGAGGCTGTCCTACCTCGGAGCGGTGGCCGATCTTGACCCGGACGAGGGACCCTTCCTCGTCACCGATCTGGGTGGTGGCAGCACCGAGTTCGTCCTCGGGACCGGCTCTGACGTCGAGGCCGCGCGGTCGATGGACATCGGATGCGTCCGGTTGACGGAGCGTTTCATCCAGTCGGATCCGCCCGGAAAGGACGAAATCGAACAGGCGGAAGCGTTTGCGAGGGCCGCGATCAAAGAGGCCTTCGAAGTCGTTCCGGTGGAGAAGACGAAGACGTGGATCGGGGTCGCCGGCACCGTTACGACATTGTCAGCCCTGGTCCAGGGGCTGGAGGTGTACAACAGCGACGATATTCACCTCAGCCGCATCACACTTGACAATGTTCGTGAAATCACCGACCGTATCCTCTCCATGACGCATGATGATCGTGCCTCGTTGGGACCCATGCATCCCGGCCGAGTGGACGTGATCTGCGGTGGAGCGGTGGTGCTGCGCGCGATTGCCGAGGAGCTCGAGAATCGCGCGGGTATTCGCACGCTCGTGTGCAGCGAGCACGACATCCTCGACGGCATCGCGTTTTCGCTGGTCTAGCGCCGAATTAAGGTGCGCTTGAGGTGATCGTGACTATTTTGTGACCGATTTCAGTGCGCGATGTACTGGACGCCCCGGTTAACGTCCTCTCACGTTTTGGGAGGTGGACGAGACCTCCCGGGGAGGCGCGCGCACGCAATATCTGCGGAGCGGCGCCGGGGAAAGGCGGGAGAGACTGATGTCGCGATCACGGGTTGCGTGGGTGGCTTTGCCTGCCGCGCTGGCCATGACGCTCAGCGCATGCGGCGGCGGTGGCGGTTCCACGAACGCTGCCGATGGCAAGGACAACCCGGATGGCACGGTGTCGATCTACGGCACCGAGCCCAAGAGCACCCTGTTCCCGGCCAACACGACCGAGGCCGGCGGTGGCAAGGTCACCGACTCGCTGTTCTCGCGGCTGGTCGGCTACAAGGCCGAAGACGGCGCGCCGTACAACTTGATGGCGGACAAGATCGATTCGGCTGACGCCAAGGTCTACAACATCAAGATCAAGCAGGGCTGGAAGTTCCACGACGGCACCGAGGTCAAGGCGAAGAACTTCGTCGACGCCTGGAACTGGGCCGCGTACGCGCCGAACGCGCAGCAGGCCGCGTCGTTCTTCTCCGTGATCCAGGGCTTCGACGCCGTCCACCCGGCTGACGAGAACGCCAAGCCGACGGCCGAGAAGATGTCCGGCCTCGAGCTGGTCGGTGACTACGAGTTCAAGGTCACCCTCAACGGCCCGACCTCGGTCTTCACCACGATGATCGGCTACACGCCGTTCTCGCCGATGGCCGACTCGTTCTTCGCGGACCCCAAGGCCGCCGAGGCGAAGCCGATCGGCAACGGCCCGGTCAAGTTCGTCTCCCGCACGCCGAACGCGCTGATCAAGATGGAGCGCTTCGACGACTACAAGGGCGAGGACAAGGTCCACTTCAAGACCCTTGACTACAAGATCTACTCCTCCCAGGAGACCGCGTACCAGGACCTGGTCGCGGGCAAGCTGGACTTCATGGAGGCTCTGCCCCCGTCGGCCAAGGTCGGCGAGAAGTACAAGGCGGACCTCGGCGACGCCGTCGTGACCGCGAACCTGCTCGGCCAGAGCGCGATCGCGTTCCCGCAGTACATCGACGCGTTCAAGAACGTGAAGCTGCGCCAGGCCGTCTCGATGGCCATCAACCGGGAGCAGATCACGAAGACCGTGCTGGCCGGCTCGTACGTGCCGTCCACCAGCTTCGTCTCGCCCGGCATCAAGGGCTACCGCGCGGACACCTGCGGCGAGTACTGCAAGTACAACCCGGAGAAGGCCAAGCAGCTGTTCCAGGAGTCGGGCTTCACCGGCAAGCTGACCATCCAGTCCAACCAGGACGGTGGCCGCAAGGAGCCGCTCGAGGCCGCGTGCAACAGCATCAAGCAGGCGCTGGGCGTCGAGTGCGAGTTCGTCGGCGCCACCAACTTCGGTGCGTTCCGTCAGATCGTCGACGGCAAGCAGCTGACCGGCATGAGCCGTTCGGACTGGTCGGCCGACTACCCGTCGATCGAGAACTTCCTGAACCCGCTGTACAAGACCGGCGGTTCCTCGAACGACTCGAACTACTCCAACCCCGAGGTCGACGCCCTGCTGCAGAAGGCCGACCAGACGGCGAACGAGGACGAGGCGATCAAGCTCTACCAGCAGGCAGAGGACATCATCGCCAAGGACCTGCCCTCCATGCCGACCTGGAACGAGAAGGGCATCGGCGGCCGCTCGAAGAACCTGCTCGACGCCAAGATGTCGTTCAAGCGTCAGGGCGTTCTGGAGTCCTTCCGCGTCAAGGCCTGATTGCCTAACACCTGAGTTCTGAAGCAACACACCGTCCGGCCCCGCGTCCCTCAAGCGTTACGGGCGCGGGGCCGGAGCGGTGTTCAGGACTTCGGGCGCCCCCCACCACGCAAGGAGCCGACCTCATGGGTCGCTATGTGCTGCGCCGTCTGCTGCAGCTGATACCGGTCTTCCTGGGGACCACTTTTCTGATCTACGCCCTGGTCTGGGCGATCCCGCAGGACCCCTTCGCGGGCAAGTGCGGCCAGCGGCCGTGCGATCCGGCCTACATCGCCGAGATGAGCCAAAAGCTCAACCTCAACGACCCTCTCGTCATCCAGTACTTCAAGTACCTGGGCAACCTGATCGTCGGTGACTTCGGCACCACCTTCAACGGCGTGTCCGTCGGTGAGCAGATCGCCACCTCGTGGCCGATCACCCTCAAGATGGGCATCATCGCCCTCATCATCGAAGCCGTCATCGGCATCATCGCCGGTGTCCTCACCGGCCTGCGCAAGTCGGGCTTCCTGGACAACCTCGTCCTGGTCTCGACGCTGTTCCTGATCTCGCTCCCGGTCTTCGTCACCGGCTTCGTGCTGCGGCTCTACCTCGGCCCGCAGGGCTTCGACATCATGGACACCTCGGTCAGCTCCGATCCGACGTTCGGGGAGCTGATCCTGCCCGGCTTCGTGCTCGGCAGTCTCTCGATGGCCTACGTGGCCCGGTTGACCCGCACCAGCATCGTCGAGAACCGTCGCGCCGACTACGTGCGCACGGCCATCGCCAAGGGCCAGCCGCAGTCCCGCGTCGTCGGCATCCACCTGCTGCGCAACTCGCTGATCCCGGTGATCACGTTCCTCGGCACCGACCTCGGCAGCCTCATGGGCGGCGCGATCGTCACCGAGGGCGTCTTCAACATCAACGGCATCGGCGGCCTGATCTTCCGCGGCATCCAGGAGAAGGAAGGCGTCATGGTCACCGGCATCGTGACGTTGCTGGTGCTCGTGTACCTGCTGATGAGCCTTCTCGTCGACCTCCTGTACGCCGTTCTCGACCCGAGGATTCGCTATGAGTGACCCAGGATCCGTGTCCGGCGGAACCGGACTCGAGGCCTCCGCGGCGGCCGGCGTCGACCAGCTCAGCCACGTCGACGACTCGTCGCAGAAGCAGAAGAAGCCTCGCTCGCTCTGGAGCGACGCGTGGGGCGAGCTGCGCCGCAAGCCCACGTTCGTCATCTCGCTGGTGATCATCGCGGTCATCGTGCTGATGGCGATCTGGCCGACGCTGTTCACCTCCGTCGACCCGCGCCACGCGGACCTCGACAAGTCGCTGCAGGCGCCGTCCGGCGAAGCGTGGTTCGGCTACGACCTGCAGGGCTACGACGTCTACGCCCGCGCCATGCACGGCGCCCGCGCGTCGCTGCTCGTCGGGTTGTTCGCGACGATCCTGACCGTCCTCATCGGATCGATCATCGGCATCTTCGCGGGCTACGCCAAGACGTGGATCGACTCGCTGCTGTCGCGCTTCGGCGACATCTTCGCGGGCATCCCGTTCGTGCTCGGTGCCATCGTCATCCTGACGACGCTGAACGCGCCGACCGAGAACCCCGGCGCGTTCCAGATCATCACGCAGGTGGTGCTCTCGATCGCCGTGCTGTCGTGGCCGGTGGCCATGCGCATCATGCGTTCGGCGACGCTCGTGGCGAAGCAGCAGGACTACGTCAAGGCCGCCCGCGGTCTCGGCGCCTCGCCGCTGCGGATCGTGCTCCGGCACCTGCTGCCGAACACCGTGGCGCCCGTTCTGGTGTACGCGACGATCGCGCTGGGTGCCTTCATCGGCGCCGAGGCGACGCTCGCGTTCCTCGGCATCGGCCTGCGTCCGCCGGTCGTGTCGTGGGGCGTGATGATCTCCGAGTCGCGCGACTACTTCCAGGCGGCACCGCACATGCTGCTGTTCCCCGCGGGCTTCGTCACGATCACCGTGCTGGCCTTCGTCATGCTCGGTGACGCCGTGCGCGACGCCCTCGACCCCAAGTCCCGATAGGGGAATCCTGTGACTCAGCCATTGCTGGAGGTCGAGGATCTCCACGTGGAATTCCGCACTCGCGACGGTGTCGCGAAGGTGCTCAACGGCGTCTCGTACCACGTCTCCGCGGGCGAAACCCTTGCCGTGCTGGGTGAATCCGGCTCCGGCAAGTCCGTGACCGCGCAGACGATCATGGGCATCCTGGACACGCCGCCGGGGTTCATCACCAACGGTTCCATCAAGTTCCGCGGTGAGGACCTGCTCAAGCAGTCGGCGGACGAGCGCCGCCAGGTCCGTGGCGAGGGCATCGCCATGATCTTCCAGGACGCCCTCTCGGCGCTGAACCCCGTGTTCACCATCGGGTTCCAGATCGAGGAGCAGCTCAAGGTCCGCCGCGGCATGTCCAAGGCGGACGCGCGCAAGCGGGCGATCGAGCTGCTCGACCAGGTCAAGATCCCGAACGCCAAGGGACGGATCACCGACTACCCGCACCAGTTCTCCGGCGGCATGCGGCAGCGCGCGATGATCGCGATGTCGCTGGCTCTCGACCCGGAGCTGCTGATCGCGGACGAGCCCACGACCGCGCTGGACGTCACCGTGCAGGCCCAGATCATGGACCTGCTCGCGGAGATCCAGAAGGAACGCGACATGGGCATGATCCTGATCACCCACGACCTCGGCGTCGTCGCCGACGTCGCGGACCGGATCTCGGTCATGTACGCGGGCCGCATCGTCGAGCACGCCGACGTCTACGAGCTGTTCCGCGCGCCGGGACACCCGTACACCGAGTCGCTGCTCGAGTCCCTGCCCCGCGTGGACCTGCGCGGCCAGGAGCTCAAGACGATCAAGGGTCTGCCGCCGTCGCTGACCAACATCCCGCCCGGCTGCCCGTTCAACCCGCGCTGCCCGCGCGTGTTCGACAGGTGCTCCACCGAGGTGCCCACCGTGCACAACCTCGGCATGGGCCGCACCAGCCGGTGCCACATCGCGGAGGAGGTCGTCGCTCGTGGCTGAGCCGATCCTCGAGGTCGAGAACCTCGTCAAGCACTTCCCGGTCCGCGTCGGCGTGCTGTTCAAGCGCACCGTGGGCCACGTCAAGGCCGTCGACGGCGTCTCGTTCTCGCTGAACAAGGGCGAGACCCTCGGCGTCGTGGGCGAGTCCGGCTGTGGCAAGTCCACGCTGGCCCAGGTGCTGATGCGCCTGGAGCCGCCGACGTCGGGCGTCGCCAAGTTCGAGGGCCGCGACATCTTCGGCATGAAGGGTTCCGAGCTGCGCAAGCTGCGGCGCGACATCCAGATCGTGCTGCAGGACCCGTACACGTCGCTGAACCCGCGCATGACGGTCGGCGACATCGTCGGGGAGCCCTTCGAGATCCACACCGAGGTCGCCCCCAAGGGATCGCGCCAGCAGAAGGTCCAGGAACTGCTGGAGACCGTGGGTCTCAACCCGGAGCACATCAACCGGTACCCGCACCAGTTCTCCGGCGGTCAGCGCCAGCGCATCGGCATCGCCCGCGCGCTCGCGTTGAAGCCCAAGGTGATCGTGTGCGACGAGCCGGTGTCCGCGCTGGACGTGTCGATCCAGGCGCAGGTCATGAACCTGCTGGGCGACCTCCAGTCGGAGATGGGCCTCTCGTACGTCTTCATCGCGCACGACCTGTCGGTGGTCCGCCACCTGTCGGACCGCGTCGCGGTGATGTACCTCGGCAAGATCGTGGAGATCGGCACCGAGGAGCAGATCTACGAGCGCCCGATGCACCCGTACACGCAGGCGCTGCTGTCCGCCGTGCCGGTGCCGGACCCGACCCAGCGCGGCCGGCGTGACGTCATCCGCCTGACGGGTGACGTGCCGTCGCCGATCGACCCGCCGTCGGGTTGCCGGTTCCGGACGCGGTGCTGGAAGGCGCAGGACATCTGCGCCACCGAGGTGCCGGAGCTCGTGGTGCGCAAGGACGACCACCCGGCCGCCTGCCACTTCGCGGAGGAGCGCGCGGTCGTCTGACCGGGTTTCCTGCTAGGAGCTTGAGGGGTCGTGCCTGCGGGCGCGGCCCCTCAGTTCGTCGAAGACCCTGTTCCGCGACGGCCTGCCCACGAACTCCTTGATCGCGCGTGCGCACTGCCGCGCGCTGTGCACGCCGGTGTCGACCTGGAAGTCGTAGAGCTGATGCCGGTGCACCTCCTGGAGCTGCTGGGCCGCTGCCCCCGGCACCCGGTCGCCCCTGGCCCGTTCGCGCCGCTCCAGCACGTCCAGAGGGCAGTGCACGGCCACCAGGACGACGTCCAGGCCCGCGAAGACGTCGAGGCAGTCCTGCAACCGCCACGGCTCGCTCAGCACGTGGTCCATCACGACGTCGTTGCCCGCGGCCGCCATGCCGGCGACGGCGCGGTGGAAGCCGGCCCTGGTGCGGCGCAGGAGCTCCCGCTGGGCCGGTTCGCCGAGTTCCAGCGTGCGCTTGACGGACCGCATGGTGCCGAACGCGTCGACGGCCATGTGGAAGAACGGGGTGTCCAGCTCGTCGAGCAGCTCGGCGGCGATGCTCGACTTGCCGGAGCTGGACGTCCCGTTCAGGAAGATGATCATTCTCGGACCAGGTTCGTGATCGACACACCCGGTGCCACCTCGCGGGTGCCGACCTCGACGAAGCCGTGCTTGCGGTAGAGCGCCAGCGCGGGTTCGTTGGTGCTGCCCGTGCTGACGATCGTGCGCTTCGCCGGTTCCAGTGCGTCGAGCAGCTTCGAGGCGATGCCGCGGCGGAAAGCCCTGGGGTGCACGAACATCCGGCAGATGTCCAGTTCGGACTCGTCGCGCACGAACGCGATCGCGCCGGCCAGGCCCTCGTCGTCGTAGTAGCCGAGGAACTCGTGGTGCGTACCCGCCAGGTCGTCCCGCGACTCCAGCAGACCGGGGATGCGGTCGAAGCCGATGATCTCGGCCTCGACCGCGTACCCGAGCCGCTGCACGGTGAAGAGCTCGTCGAGCACCGCGTCGTCGGTCAGGTCCAGTGGCCTGATCACGTGTTGGAGGAGTTCCGGACGAACGCCGCCAGGTCCGCGGACTGCTGGATCCGGCTGGGCTCATGCACGTACATCATGTGTCCGGCGGGGTAGTAGGCCGACTCGATGTTCGCGGTGAGCTCCTTCGGGATCTGGAGGTGCGCGATGAGGTGCTCGGCCGCGAAGTACGGCGTGGCGCCGTCGTACCAGCCGAACGCGACGTGGACCTTGAGGTGCGGGTTGGCCCGCATCGCCGCGGAGAGCTTGCCCGCCGTGGTGACGTGCCGGCCCTCGAACTCCTTGTACGACCACTTCTCGATCGCCTCCGACGCGAACGTCGTGTACGGCAGGTCGTTGGAGTAGCCCAGCTCGGCGTGCAGGTAGTGGTTGATCGTGGCCGTGTACGGGCCGAGGATCGCGTCGATGGACGGGTCCGCGGAGATCTCCTCGCGGCCGTAGTCCTTGTCCCAGCCGGTGAACCGGCCGTCGATGCGCCCGACGGTCTTGCGGTCGCGGCGCAGCAGTTCGGTGAAGAACCGGATGTGCTCGACGCGCAGGTCGACCGCGTCCACGTACTCCTCGGACAGGCCGGTGAGGCGGGCGATCTTCTCGATCGCGGCGGCGCGCTCGACGTCGGTCAGCCGGTTGCCGCGGGCGAGGGCGTACGGGTAGTCGCGGACCGCGAACTCCTCGGCCTCCGCGAGCACCTCCTTGAGCGGCCGGTCGCCGTGCAGGCCGTGGTAGTTCGCGATGGCCGCGTACGTCGGCAGGAAGAGCGTGTAGCCGAGGTCGTGGCCCTCGTTGAACTCCAGCGTCGCGAAGTCCAGCACGCTGGAGATCAGCATGAGGCCGTTGAGGTACATGCCGTGCTTGCGCTGCAGCTGCTCGGCCAGACCGGCGGCGCGCAGCGTGCCGTACGACTCGCCGCAGAGGAACTTCGGCGACATCCACCGGCCGTTGCGCGCGGTCCAGAGGCGGATGAGCTCGGCGAGGGAGTCGACGTCGGGCTGGTAGCCGTGGAAGCTGCCGGGCTTCTCGCCCTCGGCGGCCCGGGAGAAGCCGGTCGACACCGGGTCGATGAACACGAGGTCGCTCTCGGCGAGCAGCGTCTCCTCGTTGTCCGCGATCCCGTAGGGCGGGGCGGCGAGGTCGCCGACGTCACCGCTGAGCACGCGGCGCGGCCCGAGGACGCCCATGTGCAGCCACAGGCTCGCCGAGCCGGGCCCACCGTTGAACGCGAACGTGACGGGCCTCTTGGTCGGGTCGGCGCCGTCGAGCGTGTAGGTGGTCAGGAACACCTCGGCCTTGGGCTTGTGGCCCTCGAACACGCCGTCCTTGAACACCTCCTGCTTGAGCACGACCCGCCCGGTCGTGGCGGTGTAGCTCAGCTCGCGTCCCCCGACCGTGATGCTGTGCTGGGTGGACACCAGATCATCGGTGGGAGACTTGGGCTTCTCTTCGGTCTTCTCCTCGGACATGGGAGCAACACTACGGAACTCGACGATCGAATAACGGCCTGTCGGGCCTGCCCGCGCCTGGTGGAGTGGCGCGAGAAGGTGGCCCTGGAGAAGCGCGCGGCGTTCCGCGACCAGACCTACTGGGGCAAACCGGTCCCGGGGTTCGGTCCTCTCGACGCCTCGCTGCTGATCGTGGGCCTCGCCCCCGCCGCGCACGGCGCCAACCGGACGGGCCGGATGTTCACCGGCGACCCGTCCGGCGATTTCCTGTTCCGCGCGTTGTACCAGGTCGGGCTGGCCTCGCAGCCCACGTCGGTGTCCGCGGACGACGGCCTGGAGCTGCGCGGCGTGCGGATGGCGGCGCCCGTCCGGTGCGCGCCGCCCGACAACAAGCCGACGCCGGTGGAGCGGGACACGTGCTCGGGGTACCTGCGCGAGGAGATGGGGCTGATGCGCCGGCTGCGGTCGGTGCTGGTGCTCGGCGGGTTCGGGTGGAAGGCGTTCCTGCCGTTGCTGGGGCCGGAGCGGCCGAAGTTCGGGCACGGGGTGGAGGTCGAGATGGGCGGGCTGCGGGTGTTCGGCTGCTACCACGTGTCGCCGCACAACACCTACACAGGCAAGCTGACCCAGCAGATGCTCCAGGACGTGCTGAAGAAGGCGATGGGCTGATGCCGAAGCCGACGCCGGTGCAGGTGTTGCGGGACGAGGGGCCGCCCGCGTTCGCGTTCCTGGTCGAGCGGCACGACTTCCTCGGTCCTGAACTGGTCGACGACGGCTTCCTGTTCCACCGCCCCGACCTGCGGATCAGCGTCAGTTCCTGGGCGTGGAAGGGCGAACGCGGGTTCACCACCACCGTCTCGCTGCCGGACCTCGCGATGTCGGCCGACCTGAGCTGCCTGTACGTGGCGTGCGGCCTCGGCCCGGCGCAGGCGGTGGGCGGCTCGACCGGGACGGCGCACGTCGTGCGGAAGCGGATCGCCGAGCACGCGGCGGCGCTGGGCCGGGTGGTGGTGCGGCTCGACGGGCCGGAGCGGATCGACCTGGTGCGGCGGTGTCGCGGGCGGTCGCTGCCCGACTGACCGACCAAAGGATCATCCGAAGTGTCCTCCCGCGTGTCACGCTGACCGCCATGAAGTGGTGGCGGGCAGGGGTGGCGGTGGCGGCGTTGCTGATCGTCGTTGTCGCGGCCGGCGGCACGTCGCCGATCACGCTGGTCCAGCGGCTGGACGACCGCCCGCCGGCGGACAACGGCGCCGGGCAGGTGGACGTGCCGCTGCCGACCGAGTTGCCGGGCATGTTCGCCGTGCCCCTCACCGTCTACCTGGTGGTGCTCGCGGTGCTCGTGCTGTTCGGGTTCGTCGGGATCCTCCTGGCCCTGCAGCTGCCGCGGTGGCGCCGGCGCGGGGGAGTGCGCGGGGTCGAGATCGAGGGCTTCGAGGTGGGGGAGCAGGCGGTGGTGCGGCGGGTCGAGAAGGCGTTGCAGGAGTTCACGAAGCATCCCGAACGGCCGCCGCGCGACGCCGTGATCGCCGCCTGGCTCGCCCTCGAAGCCGCTGAGGAACGGCTGCCGCACCAGACGCCCACCGAGTTCACCGACGAGCTCGGGGTGGACGCGACCGTCCTGAAGGACCTGTACCAGCGCGCGCGGTTCGGGCACGAGGACGTGACGGCCGCGCAGGCCGAGCAGGCTCGGCAGGAGCTCGATCGCATCGTCCGGGAGCTCGCGTGAAGACCGTGCTGGCGTTGGTGGTCGGGGTCGTCATCGGCGTCGTCGTCTGGTTGCTGGGCGTGCCCGCCCAGTGGGCCGTCGTGCTGGCCGTGCCGCCGACGGCGTTCTGCGTGCTGGTCAGCAGGTTGCCGCGCGCGACCGACGTCCTGTGGGTCTCGGCACCGCCGCCGCCCGGCTCGATCAGCACCGCGCACGCCAGCACGCTGGCCAGCCGGCTCGAGGAGGCGGCCGGGGATCCGCGCCGCTACGACGAACGGTTCCGCGCGCGGCTGGCACGACTCGGGGTCGAGGTGGACGTGCCCGATCCGAAGACACTCGCGGAGAAGCTCAGGAGGGTCGAGTGACGATTGCGCTGGAGGCCGAGGCGGTCCTCGACGAGATCGGCAAGGTCGTCGTCGGGCGCACCCGGACGGTGCGGCTCGCGCTCGCGGCCGTGCTGGCGGGCGGGCACGTGCTGCTGGAGGACGTGCCGGGTCTCGGCAAGACGTTGATCGCGCGGTCGCTCGCGCAGGCGTTGTCGTTGGACTTCCGGCGGTTGCAGTGCACGCCGGACCTGCTGCCCGCCGACGTCACCGGGTCGTTCCTGTACGACCCCGGCAGCCGCGAGTTCGAGTTCCGGCAGGGGCCCGTGTTCACCGGGTTGCTGCTCGCCGACGAGATCAACCGGACGCCGCCGAAGACGCAGTCGGCGTTGCTGGAGGCCATGCAGGAGCGGCAGGTGACGGTCGAGGGGCGCACGTTCCCGCTGCCGCGGCCGTTCCACGTGCTGGCGACCTCGAACCCCGTCGAGTACGAGGGCACCTACCCGTTGCCCGAGGCGCAGCTCGACCGGTTCCTGGTGCGGCTCGACATCGGCTACCCGCCCGCGGAGGAGGAGGTCGAGGTCATCAGGCGTCGGCTCGCGCGGCAACGGGAGGAGGCCGAGGTCCCGCCGGTGCTGGCTCCCGGACGGCTCGGCGATCTCCAGGCGCTGCTCGAACAGACCACAGTGGACGACGATCTCCTGCGGTACTGCGTGGATCTGGCGGTGGCGACGCGCGGGCACCAGTCCGTCGAGGTCGGCGCGTCACCGCGCGGGGCGCAGGGGCTCGTGCTCGTCGCCCGCGCGCTGGCCACTGTGGACGGTCGCTCCTACGTGACGCCCGAGGACGTCAAGGAGTGCGCGATCGCCGTGCTGGCGCACCGGCTCGTGATGAAGCCCGAGACGTGGACGTCCGGCGTGAACGGCGTGCAGGTCGTCACCGAGCTGCTCGGCAAGGTTCCGGGCCCGCCCAGCTCATGAGCAGGGCGGACAAGCTCAGGGAGGCGTTCTCCCGGACGCACGGCGCGCACTGGCACCCGACCGACGCCTACTCGCGGGCCGTGTGGCTCGGCGTCGGGCTGGTCGTGGCCGGGATGTTCCTGCACCAGCCCGAGCTCGTGCTGTTCGGCGTGCCGCTGGTGCTGTCCGTGCTGCTGACTTCGAGGCCCAAGGGCACGCCGACCGTGAGCGTGCGTCCGGTGCCGCGCGGGGCCGGAGCCGGGGTCGTGCACACCGTCGCGCACGTCGACGGCGCGGACGCGGAGATCGCCGTCGTGAAGCTGCCCGGCGGGACCAGGGCGATCCCGGCGCACTCGCCCGACCTGCCGGTGGAGATCCGGCGCGACGCCTGGGGACCCGGCGTCGACCTGCGGCTGGACCACCTGTTCGCCGGGCCGGACGGCCTGCACGTCTACGGGCCGATCGTGGGCGTCGAGCACGTCCGCACGATCCTGCCGCCCGTCGAGCACCACCCGTCCGGACCGCTGCCGCCCCGTCCGGCGGGCCTGGTCGGCATCCACCGCTCGCCGCGCGCCGGCGACTCGACCGAGCTGCGCGACATCAGGGCGTTCCAGCCGGGGGACCGGCTCAAGCGCATCGACTGGCGCGTCACGACCCGCACCGGCGTCGTGCACGTCCGGGAGCGGCACGCCGAGGCCGACGCGGAGATCGTGCTGGCCCTCGACACCCGCGCGGACGTCGTCGCCGAGGTCGCCGAGTGGTCGTCGCCGCGGTACGGGGCGTCGGCGCGGCCGGGCGGCAGTCTCGACCGGGCGGTGCGGCGGGCGGCGTCGATGGCCGCGGGCTACCTGCGCCAGGGCGACCGGGTGGCGTTGATGGACCTGTCCCGGCCGCAGCTCAACGTGCGGTCCGGGGTCGGGCGGCGGCACCTCATGCGCATCCGCACGCAGCTCGTCGTGTGCGTGCAGGCCGCCGGGTGGTCGTCGCACGTGGCGTTGCGCCGGCTTCCGCACGGATGCGTGGTCGTGCTGCTGTCGCCGTTCCTCGACGACGAGATCGCGGAACTGGCCGTGCAGACGCGCAAGCGCGGGCACGTCGTGCTGGCGGTGAACACGCTGCCGTTGGAGCTGGTGCCGGACTCCGAGTCGGCGTGGGGCGAGGTGGCGGCCGAGCTGATCGCCGCCGAGCACCGGGTGCGGCTGCGGAGGATGGCCGAGCACGGGGTGGCGGTGACGCGGTCGTGCTGATGCGGCTGGCGATCCTGCTCGCGGCGGTGCCCGTGGCGGTGGTGCTGCACCTGGAGGCGACGTCCGCGGTGCCGCTGGTGATCGTCGTGGCCCTGACGGTGCTGACCGTGCTGATGCCGGGGAGCGCCGGGCCGGCGTTGCTGATCGGGTACGCGGCACTCGCGATGGCGTTCGCGGACGGGCACCCGTTGCGGCTCGGAGTGTTGATCATGATTCCGGCGTTGCACCTGATTCACGTCACTTCCGCGCTCGCCGCGGTCGTTCCGGTGAAAACGAGAATCGAGCCCGCTGCGCTGAAAGCACCAGCGCGCCGGTTCGCCATTGTCCAAGTGATCACATTTGTCGTGGCGGCGTTCGCGGCCGTGGTTCCGTCGGGTGCCGGGATCGGGCTCGTGGAGGTGCTCGGACTGGGTGCTCTGACGGTCGTGATCGGGGTCGTCGCACTGAGGATCTGAATCGAGACTCTCAGGCAGAACAGCTCGAGTCGGGGTGGAGGCGCAGGTCAGCCCCGATCGTGTCCCGCATCACCGGGCGACGGTAGTCACAACGGCCCCTTCGGACGCGCGAAAAATGGGGTCCTGGTGCGACCATGTGTGTATGGCTGCTGTGAAGTCGAACCCCACGCGAATCGTCATTGTCGGCGGTGGGTACGTCGGGATGTACACGGCTCTCGGACTGCAGAAGAAGCTGCGTTCCGGCGAGGCGTCCGTCACTGTCATCGACCCGCAGCCGCACATGACCTACCAGCCCTTCCTGCCCGAAGCGGCGGCCGGCTCCATCGAGCCGCGCCACGTCGTCGCTCCACTGCGCAAGGTGCTCAAGCGCTGCCACGTCGTCACGGGCCGCGTCACCAAGATCGAGCACGCGCGCAAGATCGTGACCGCCGAGCTGTCGGACGGCCACGTCGAGGAGATCGAGTACGACGTGCTCGTCTCCGCGCTGGGTGCGATCTCCCGCACGCTTCCGATCCCCGGCCTGGCCGAGGTCGGCATCGGCATGAAGACGATCGGCGAGGCGATCTACGTCCGCAACCACGTGCTGTCACGCCTGGACCAGGCCGCGAGCACGAACAACGCGGACCTGCGCAAGAAGCTGCTCAGCTTCGTCGTGATCGGTGGTGGCTTCGCGGGCATCGAGACGCTCGCCGAGCTCGAGGACATGACGCGGTATGCGCTCAAGTACTACGAGGGCATCAAGCCCGAAGAGATGAACTGGGTCCTGGTCGAGGCCGCCGGGCGGATCATGCCCGAGGTCTCCGCCAAGCTCGGCGCGTGGACGGTCGAGGCGCTCGAGAAGCGCGGCATGAAGATCTACCTCGACACCCGCGTGAAGTCCCTGGAGAACGGTCACGTCGTCCTGGACGACGGCACCGAGTTCGACTCCGACACGATCATCTGGACCGCCGGCATGAAGGCGAACCCGGTGCTGCGCAACACGGACCTCCCGCTCGACGAGCGCGGCCGCGTCCGGTGCACCGCCGCCATGCAGGTCCAGGGCCTCGACGGCGTGTGGGCCGCCGGTGACTGCTCCGCGGTGCCGGACCTCTCGCGCATCGAGGAGGACCCGACGGCGACGTGCGTGCCGAACGCGCAGCACGCCATCCGTCAGTCGAAGCTGCTGTCGAAGAACATCGTCGCGTCGCTGCGTGGCCAGAAGCCGAAGGACTACTTCCACAAGTACCTCGGCTCGGTCGCGGGCCTCGGCCTCTACAAGGGCGTCGCGGACGTGTTCGGCCTGCGCTTCAAGGGCGTGCCCGCGTGGTTCATGCACCGCAGCTACCACGTGGCGTTCATGCCGACCGTGAACCGCAAGCTGCGCGTGCTGATGGACTGGACGCAGGCGCTGTTCTACGGCCGCGAGATCGTGGCCCTGGGGCAGATCAACGACCCGAAGTCGGACTTCGACCGCGCTGTGCAGTCCTAATTACTACTCTCAGTGAGTGACGAAGTGCCCCGAACGAGACCTCGTTCGGGGCACTTCGTTGGTCCGTGGGCTTAACTTGAGCGCCCAAACGGAGTAAAGCTTCGAGGGTCGCCTTGACATTGCGTTACGTGTTTCGGAGACTACGGCTGGTGCATCACCTGAATGCGTGATTCGCCATGTGGGGAGAGAGGTGATCCCGATGTCTCTCGAGGAGCTGGCCGCACAGCTTCGTCGCGGTGAGATCGAGGACCCCGCGTTGGCGCAGTACGCCGCAGAGTACGCGCAGGCGGGGCAAGTTTTCCGCAGCAAGAAGGACGATTGACCAGGTCGGCTGACGGGCGGGTGCCAGGTGCCCCGTCCGAGGCTGCCAGGCCCCTTCTGCTCCAGGGCCAGGAATATCTCTTCCGATCGCCGCCCAAGTGCCTGGACTTCCAGGAACAGGTCCACCGCCTCGGCATGGTCGACGAGGGCGACGGCAACCCGCAACCGTGCGTGCTCGTCCTCGCCCGCGCCGCCGACATGGAGATGAACGAGCTCTCCATCGCCCTGGCCGAACGCGGCATCCGCATGGCCCGCATAGACGCGGACAGGTGTGTCGACCTCCCGCTGTCCGTCTACACCGACCAGCCGTTGATCGAGCTGGACCGCTGGCTGCTCAGGCCGTTGCTGGTCTGGCGCCGCCACTTCGAACTCTCCGCGGTCCCCGTGGAACCCGGCACCCTCGCCGGCGCCTACGCGGTCGACCAGTGGGCTTCAGTGGCCAACTGGCTGTCCTCCCGCGCCGACTGGGCACATGTGAACCCCTCGCGCTTCTCGACGCACCTGGACCGTCTCACGCAGCTTTCCGACGCATCGGCCTTCGGTCTCCGTGTGCCCCGCACGGCCGTGACGACCCGCCCAGGCCGAACGCGCCCAGGCGGAGGCGCCTGCATCGTCAAAACGGCAGGCCGCCACCTCCTGGAACCCCGCCCGGGCGTCCAGCACGGCCTCTTCCCCCGCCCTCTGGAAACCTCCCGCGCCTCCGACACCCCGGAACCCGCGCCGGTGATCGTCCAGGAGTACGTCCCGTCCGAAACGGAACTGCGCGTCTTCGTGGTCGGCGAGCAGTGCATCGCCTACCAGGTCGACAAACTCGACCCGGCCCAACTCTGGGTGGATCCCGACGCAGTCCGCGTCACACCCACCGAGGTACCGACGTCCCTCTCGGACAAACTGCTCGCCCTGGCCCGCCACTGGCGCGTCCAGGTAGCGGCGTTCGACCTGCTCGTGACCGGTGGAGACCACGTGTTCCTGGAGATCAACGTCAACTGCGACTGGCGCTGGTTCGAACACCGCGCCGACGACACCAGCGTCTCCACGGCCGTCCACGACTGGGTGGCGCTCCGCTTCAAGGAGCTCCTCGGCGCAGGGAGGACCCGCTGATGTTCGGGTCCGTTCGACGCTTACCCGGATGCTCGCTCTAGTCCAATTCGCTGGGCCGCTCGGGCGAGAAACCACCATCCGCTCACACAAGCCGACGATCAAGGCCTAGGCTCACCGCGCCCCCGTAGCCCAATCGGTAGAGGCAGGTCCCTTAAAAGGATCACAGTACGGGTTCGAATCCCGTCGGGGGTACCAACTAGATCCGTACAAGGATCCGGTACCTGATCAGGCGTTTTTCCGGTTTTACCGGTCGCTTCGGCGACCCGTTCGGCCGCGTCGGCTACCTCCAAAAGATGCGCGGAGGGGAGCCGGAGAGTAACCAGAAGATGATCATGGTCATCGTTCAGGCGGACGCCGAGCTGGGTGATCTTGAACAGCCGCCGTAGCAACAGGTCAGGAGCCTTGCTCAGGTCCGTGACCAGGAGCGGAAGAGCGTCGAGCAGCGCGATGTCCTCGGTTGTCGGCCCAGTTGGCACTGGTGTACCAATCGCTGTGTTGTTCGTCACGAGCGACTGCTTCTGCGTGTCCAGTTCGTTCTAGGTCTGCCGCAGCCCGCGGCTGAACGCATCCTCGCCGTCCTGGGCTTGACGGAGGATCGCCGCCTGTCGCCGTTCGATGTCGGCCAGCGCCCGCTCGACCCGTTCGGCTTCAGCACGCCGTTCCTCGGCCTCACGATCGTCGACGTTCGCAAGATCGGCTTCGAGCAGTGCGCGGCGCTCGGGACCGAACACACGATCCGCGAAGAAGGCCGCAATGCCCTCCAGGATCGCGTCCTCGCGGACGTAGACCACCTCGGCATGGTCGGAGTACCTGTTGGGCCGTCCGCGGTTGTTGCTGCGCGCTGAGCACATGTAGTAGACGCGCTTGTTGCGGAAGCTGCCATACATCCGCCGGCCACACGCGTCGACCACCATGCCGCGCAGCAGGTACGTACGCGTGGCCGTGGAGTGCACACTCGCGTCGTCGTCACGCGAGCCCTGCCTCGCCCGCCGCTTCGCGGCCATCTCGTCGAACATCCACTTCGGAATCAGCGGCTCGTGCACCGGCTCGGGCGACCACACCCACAGAACCGGCGAGTTGACCTTCCCGCGCTTCGAGCGGGTCGCCCGCCGGTTGAACACCTGGAACCCGGTGTACTTCGGGTTCCGCAGGAGGTCGCAGACGCTGGACTTGCTCCAAGCGCCTCGGGCTCGTGCCTTGCTGGGCGGTTGAGGCGGCGGGTACTTGGCCAGGTCGGCGTTGAGCAGGTCGGCGATCGTGCCGTAGCCCAAACCCTGGTGGTGGCGCCACGTGGCGATCTGGGTGACGGCCTCGGCCATGATGCTGTCCGGCTCCAACCGCGTCTTCGTCTGCCCTTTGGCCGCTTTCGTGGGGTTGGGATGCCGGTAGGTCTTGGCCTTGTAACCGTACGGCGGCTTGCCGATGTTCCAGCCTTCGCGGACATGGGTGCACAGCCCACCCCACGACTGCTCCAGCGTGTTGAGCACCTCGTACTCGGCCACCGACTGGTTGATCCGCCGTTGCAGGATCCGTTGCGCCCTGCTCCCGGTCAGCGTGATCGGCTCGTTGGAGGCGAACAACGGGACTTCGACCCACTCCAACTCTCGTTCGATCGAGAGCCCTTCGTACGTGCGCCGAGCGACGCGCGAGACGCTCTCGCAGATCACGACATCGAACCTGCGGCCCTTGTGCGTCGCCTCGTCAAGCAGGTCGTTGACACCACCGTCACGAGCGATCGGAATGTCATAGCGCTCGTAGTTCTCGCCGCGCCCACGCTGGTTCAACTCCATACGCCCGGACTCGACGTCGTAGAAGTGCGCCACGATCACCCAGGACTCAGGGATGGACGCCTTGCAGTTCCCGAGTTGCCGCAGCATGGACTGCCGCGGGTCCTGCTGGTCGTCGGTGGACGTCCGGCCGAGAAACGCCACCCGAACCTCGTTGCGCAGCAACGCAACCGGCATACCGAGCGGTGAAACTGCATAGTCCGACAGGCCGGACGGCCCAGACGGAACGGCCTGTAGCCGCGGTTGATTCATCAGGCAGCCTCCTGATCATCGGCCTGATCGGCGCGCTGACTGGCAGCCCAGTCGAGGAGGTCTCTGATCACGGCGGCCAGTTCGCCGCGCAGACGATCGCCTTCGGCGCCGCTGACATAACGCACGTGACCGGAGAAAGCCCAGCTCTTCGTGCGGTTTCCTATCTGATTGTAGTGCCACTCCGGATGCTCAGAACCGTTGTCGCACAGAGGTTCCATGTCACTAACGGGTGGTCTCTGAGGCAGCGGAACAATGTTCATGCCCATCGCCTCTCAACTCCCGTGATCTGTCCAACCACGGTGGTGTTCTTGGGATCCCATGACGCTTCACTGAAGGGGATTCCTAGGGGCGACGAGTGCTCTGGGACGCGCGGACCACGTTGCGGAAGCTCTGCCAGGCGCCGCCGTTCCGAACCCTGGTCTTGGACGGACCACAACGCCCAGATCGGCCCAGCCGGTCCATCAGGATGGCCATGATCACGAGACGCGGTAGCGATGACGAAGCCGAGCTTCTCGTAGCCGAGCTGCTGGCGCATCGCCGAGCGAAGGTTCCGTTCTCGCAACGACGAGTGGATCGAGAACAGCAGAACGCCGAAGACATCGGTACCGAACCGACTGTAGTCACCGAGCTTGCTCACCACTTTGGACAGCGTTCGGTCCCGGTGTCGTGCTCCAGGAAGAACCGAACCCGTCGCCCGCCCTCATCCCAACAGCCGTAGGCATCGGGTCTGAGCTTGATGTCACCGTGCCAGAAGAAGTCCGTGCAGACCTTCTCCGACCACCACTGCGTAAGGCCGGCGTCCGGCCGAGTGCGGGCATACGCAGCCAGCCCACAGAAGAAGTCGTTGACGCCAAGCTGATGCGCCAGCTTCGGCCACAACCCCAGCCGCTCCAGCCGTTCTGCGTAAGCACCGGCCACCGGCGGCTTCTCCGCGCGCTGCGCAGCGATCACCCGCGCCCCGCGGTAACCGAGCGCGTACCGCGTCTGACTGGTGCCGCCGGTGCTGTAAGAGTCGCGAAACGCGAACACCACACCTAGCTCACGCAGCTGTCGCAGACGATCCTGAGCACGTCGCACCGAGGAGAACTCGATCGCCGCAATCTGGTTGGTGGTGAGCACCTTGTGCTCGTGCAGGAGGGCGAGGATCCGTCGATCCCGCTCAACGAGCCGAAACCACAAGGCCGCATCCGGCTCGCCAACTCGGCCGCCGCGCCGTCCACGAGTGTGTGGAGTTCCTTTGTTGTCACTCCTCAGTCGGCTTTTGGTCGGCCTTCCTCGATACCACTGCTGAAGTGCGGTGACGTGACTTCGCGCCTCGGCGGTTGGGGCAGCGGATTCAGAACGCCGGACACCCGCCTCCCCATGTGCCGGACCACGCGCTGACCAACCCGCGCTGTCACCCATCGGCCTCTCCCTCCGGAGCTGCTCAAGCGGTGATCGCTCAAGCACTCCTGAACTCCGGATTTCGAGGCTTCTTGGGACACGCGGTCGCCGATCGTTATGGCTTCGTCACGTCATGAAGGCGGAGAAGCAGCTCCTTGGATTCGGCCTTGTCGAGGCTCTCCGCGTCCAGCGCACGAACGACAGCGTCGTATCCCGCGACCGCATCTCGTGACTCGGCAAGAAGAGTTGAGTTCTCGGCGCCAACCCAAACCAGCGGCTCGTACTTCGGAAACGTCAGCAGGGTGAACGGCCCTGCCAACCCTGCGTGCGCACCTCGCGCGACCGGCAAGATCCTGATCTCGACGTTCGGGCGGTTTGCCATAAACATGAGCTGCAGCAGCTGCCCGGCCTGTACCTCAGCACCACCAACCTGAAGCTGCAGCGCCAACTCGTGAATAAAGAACGTGCAAGTGGTGCCTTGTCGAGGCAGCCGTTGCATCGCAAGGCTCGCCTGAACCCGGGCTTCCAACGCATCAGCCGGCGAGGTGACCGAGGCGCGCAATGCCTCACGCATGTAATCGGCTGTCTGCAAGAACAGCGGCACCGCGTGCGTGTGCCAGCACGTGAGCGTCTCCGCCACCGCCAGGTTCTCAACGACAGTGCGAAGCTCGATAGGCGAACACACCCCGTGCTGCTGCCACCAACCCACCACACCCGTCTCGCTGTGTAGAGCCAGAAGGTGAGCGCGCTCATCGGACTTGACCCGGCAGGCACCGAGCAGTGCGGCAATCTCAACGAGGTTGGCGCCGCCCTTTCCGTTCAGCACGTCCGAGACCTTGGCCTCGTCCCAGTCCATGACCTCAGCGGCCCCTCGCGAGGTCATGCCAGCTCCCGCGATGGCCGCTCGTATGCCAGCGCCAAGCTCACGGCCACGCGCGGTGGAGATCCTCTTCGGCATACCTAGCTCCTCGCTTGATCGGTAACCAGCTGCAAATGCCGTGCCGGTTCCCGAAGCCGCAGCGAGGCCTCGTTCAACCAGAGCAAGGACAGCTCCTCGGTGCGGACAACATCGTCGAGCGCGGTAAGGACTCGCTCGTAGGGGGCGCGCTCGGCAGCGGACTCAAGCCAGGTATTGCCACCATGCAGCGTGTGCAGCAGAACCACGTCGTCAAACCGCTTCTCCACGAACCGCATCACGGCGAAGGACATGCCCATGCCGAAGTAGGCCCCTACATCGCCGTCCACGATTCGAAGCTCGAATCCAGGCAGCTCGCGCAGCTCTTCCAGGTGCTCCAGCTGATCTGCCAACACCTTCGAATCGCCAACGCCGCAGAGCGCCCGCTCTGTCACGATCAGCCGGACGCTCAGCCGTCGCAGCTTCGACGCCTGCTTGACGTCCGCTCTCAAGCGGCTCAGGGCGTCTTGTTGCTTTACAACATCGAGGTCATTCGCCGCTGCACCGGCCGCGACGAGAGCAGCGTGGTAGCCACCAGTACGTACAAGCTCAGGCAGCGTCTCCGCCGCCACGATCACCAACTCACTCGCCTCAGCCAGGACATCCCACGGTGCCCCCTAAGCCGAGCCCAAGCGTCGCCGTTGATCCGATCCCACATCTGCGGATCAACAGCTCGCTGCGCAACCCGCATGCACAGCTCAACTTCGTCATCGGGCGCGCCACACGCAGCCCCAACCACGACGACCTCACGAGGCGACATGCGTTGCGCGGCTCGGCAGAGGTGCGACAACTTCGCGGTGGAGAAGCCAACCCGAGCGCCCAACTCGAGGAGCGACCAGTCCTGCCTCATCCGCCAGCCCAGCACTGTCCGGCTCAGAGCACGGACCTCCAGACTTGCTCTCCCGTTGACCAGTTGTAGAGCCATATCCCATCAGCCTGTTCTCGATCCGTGAGCTTCACGCCCGGTGCCTCTTCGGCTGCCAACGCGCACGCTCGTGTGTCGTCGCAGTCGCTGCCTGAACGGCAAGATGAACGTCGAGCAACATCCGGCAAGGCGCCGGCACTCTCCGCCAAACAGGCCCGCCGCGACACTTCCTGCACCAGCCATTCGCGTCCGCTTGGTGCTCGTCGACAAACACACGCAACGCGGCCACCAACCGCGGAACTTCGTGCCGTGCCATGGACAGCGCGGACGTGACATCACCGTCAGCAGCAATTCGCGACACAAGATCCAGGTGCTCAACAAGCCGTCGGCGCAGCTCGGAAACAAGACCAGGTTGCCCATGGCGACACGCCCTTCGGCTAGCTGGCTCGGAGACGGGAACACCGAGGACGCTCGGCCGGTTCCGATGTCCTGTCGTTGGCGAAGGCCCGCGCAACCGCCTGCCGGAACACAAGAAGCCCTTGCTCCGCAGCATTGGCCTCCCTGCAATCCAAGGCAGAAGTGACCACCACAGCAGCGCGCGAAAGCACCGCGGTCTGCGTCCGCGTCAGGTTCACAACGACGTGAACAACTTCCTCACCACGCTCCATCGCCAGAACCCTCCGTCGGACCGACCTGGGGCCGACGGAACCCTTGGGCGTGGCGCGCTACCAGCCCGGACACGCCCGTCCAGACCAGCTCCCACAAGGGGCCAAGGATCCCGTCGACAGCGACTACATTAGGGGTTAATTAACCCCTAATGCGATAACCAGAACGTGTGAACCTGCCCTGACCTGCGCGTGACTAGGGTGATCACGAGTTCCGCAGCGCGAGGAGGCAACCGGGTGCCGAGCGACAAGACGTACAGGAAGTCCAAGCTGGGCCGCCTGCTCGATCAGCTGCGCAAGGACGCGGGCAAGGACCTCAACTACCTGGCGAGCGAGCTCCGCAAGACCGAGGCGCACCTCTCGAAGTGCCTGAACGGCACGAACCTCCTCGGCTGGGCAGACCTCGGCCTGTACCTAGACCTCGTAGAGGCGGACGAAGACCGCCGGCGCAAGGCAACCGAGTACTGGGAAGACGCCAAGCAGGACAGCACGCGCGTCCAACACCCAGCCGCGTACAACCAGGCGGCCCGCTCATACGCTCGCGCCGAAGCCGACGCCTCAAAGCTGAAGCAGGTAGAAGCGGTCTGGATCCCAGGCATGCTGCAGGTCCCGGAGTACACGCTCGCCCTCCGCGAAGCGGCGCACCTCTTCGTCAACCCGAAGGTCCCCGCCAACCGCACCGTCGCCGCCCGCCAAAGCCGCCAGATGCGGCTGCACGGCGACGTTCCGCTGCAAGCGCACTTCCTGATCGACATCGCAGCTCTACGTCGCGCAGTCGGCGGCCCTGCTGCCATGTACGCGCAGCTGCTCCACCTGCAGGCGTCCGCGGCTCTCCCGAACGTGACGATCCAGGTGATCGGCGAAGACGCCGGCGCCTACGCCATCGACGGCGTGACCATCCTGAGCTTCGACGACGAGGACTTCCCTGACGTCGTCTACCTGGAGACCAGGGGAGGTGGTCGGTGGGTGGAGAATGACGTTGACGTAGACAAGTTCCGCAAGTCGTTCAACGAGATCGCGGACGAGCTGGCCTTCACGCCCGAAGAGTCGCTCAAGGTCATCCGCGACCAGGCTGAACTCTTCAAGGAGAGACTCCAGCGAGATGACGAACCCTGAGAAGACGTGGCGCAAGTCCAGCTACACCGCACCAGACAACAACTGCGTAGAGCTCGCCGTCGGCGAGGCTGAGACCGAGGTGCGGGACAGTAAAGATCCAGACAGCGCGTCGGTCGCCGTCGGAGCGAACTCGTGGCTCAGCTTCCTCGCTTTCACCAAGGCAGACGGCCTCAAGTACTGAGCATGTGTCGACCCGCTGCTGCGAATCTCTGTTAGCCCATAGAAGAGGACGAACAGGCGGGTTGACGTGAGGACTATCAGCTCATGAGACGGCGCACGCGGCTAATGAGCCATTTCCACGTGCCGACTCGGCTTCTGTCGGCGCCGAGGAAGTCGGACGTGATCCCGGCCGAGTCGGTTCGCTTGTCGATCAGCTGTTCATTTTCGCTGTCTTGTTCTTCAAGAAGTGCGCGATCGCGTGTCCTGTTTCGCTCGATCTCGCGTTCAGTGAAGCTTCGAGCCCAGCGGACTCTGCTGCGGTCCACGATGTAATGTGATCGGCACGGCAATGACCAGTTGCCAACTGACGGCCATATTGAGATGCTCTCGCCGTCGTAAGTGATCGCCCACTGTGCTGGCGACAACGGTGTGATCACTTCCAGGCCGCACCCGCAGGCGCAGAGGTGTCCGCAGTTGTTGTACTCGATTGACACGTACATCACTCCGCGCTCCATAGGAGTGGGGAATGATGCCACGAACTCCGGTCGAAGATGAGTTTCTTCGCTCATTAGTCAACCTCGTTGGAGAGCTCGTTGACGTAAATTGAGTAAGTCATGGAGGTCTCCTCGGACCCGTCTGCGTAGAAGCCGAGCCAGCGCTTCCATCTGCTGACGGCGAAGGCTGCGTTCAGGCAATTGAGATCCGCGATCTGGATGTTGCGGCTGTAGTCATCCTCCTCGGCATCGTCGTGCCTTGTTGGGATCTGGGTATCGGCCGAGGCGGAGTCGGGCAGGTTCAGGGTTACGCGAAGTAACCCAGAGAGTTTCCCGTCGATCTCCTCCACTCCCATTCCTACGTCAATGAACGGAATCATTCGTGCCCTGAGGTGTTTGATGATTATGGGCTTGGCTGGAGTGTTGTCCATCGACAGAAAGACGAAAGTGCGATCATCAAGTAGTGTTAGGTTGTTTTCGTCGATGAAGACCGGGTGTGCGGTAATGCCGGTGTGCATGTGCCCGTACGTTTGCGCGAAGTACTCCGCCTTGTTTGGTCGAGTGCGAAGAACCTCTAGTTCGGCGGCGCCAGGTGCTCGAAAGGCATTGTGATTGTCGAACGTGTCCCCGTCGTACAGTGCGATGTCGGCGACTGGCATCTTCGCTACCAGATCGATGACATAGCCACCTGTGCCACCGGTGCCGACTACGCCGATCTTCTGGCTGTAGAAGACCTTGTTCAGTGCAGCTAGCCCAGCGCGAGCGGTGGCGGTGTCCCGGTAGCGGAAGGGCAAGTCGTCTTCCACCTCCTGCCATGCTGCGCCAGGAGTCGGGGTAGCGCTCTCGTCGAGAGCGACGGCCGGGTGGGACAGGATGCGGACGTACGCGGTCACCTTCTCGTACTCGCTGGCGTACCCATTGGGCCGCGGCTTGCTAGAGAGCATGAAAGCGGCACGCATGTCGGCAGTGACGGCATGGTCTTCTGCAGTCGCGCACTTGATGGGCTGGCCACGCTCGTCGCATGGAGTGCTGCCGCCGAACCAGATGCGGTGATCGGTTCCGGAAACGACGCGGTCGCCGGCAACCGTTACCGGGTACGTAAGAAAGCCCTGCGCAACGGTCGCTTCGGTTGTGACGTATGGGATTTGGCGAACGATCAGGTGGCCCTCCTGGACGACGACGTCGTAGCCGTCGTCCAGAAGACGCCCCAGATCGGTGTCACGAACGAGTGGTGAGGTAGACATCGAAGACCATCTTGTTCTTGACCTTCACGCTGTGGTTCGCGGTGAGCGAGCCCTTGGGCTTCTCGTTCGGGCCGCGCGAGTACTGGATCGTCACGGTCTCGCCCTCCGCGAGCTGGTGGCCTGGGTAGGCGAGTTGGAAGGCCTGCTCGAACGAGATCTCCTTCTTGTCCCACAAGTGCTCGCGGGTGTTGACCACGATGGTCACGGTCTTGCTGTCGTGACCGGGGTGCTGCTTGTCAACTTCTGCGGTCGTCATCGACTACTCCCTGATGTACTCGACGGCGTGTGAGCCGTCATGGCATGGCTACTTGGTGTCGCGCGGGGGAAACGGGTCGTGGCCGGGTGCGATGGTGTCGGAGTCGCAGATCCGGCCATCGCGGCCGTGAGTAACAACCTCACCGCCACCGGCGTTCTGAACGATCTCGCGGGCACGGTCGACCGCCTGCTGCTGCGTGGGGTGGTGGCCGCTCGACCGTTGTCCACCGGGCTTCTTGATGTCCCAGCCGCCGTCCGGGTTCGGCACGACGTGCCGCTTGGTGTTGCTCACCTCTAGACCTCCTGTTCAGGACCTGTTTGGCGGATGCCGCCTGCCCAACCTCGGTTGTATCATCGGTTTCACTGTACTCCGTGAAACCGAGTCGCGGAAGGACCACTGTCGGTGCGTGCGGACCTCGGGGAGACTGGAGACATGGAGCTGAACCTCATCGGGGACAAGCCGCTGGCCACGGCAGCCATGCTGAACTTGGTGGGTCCCGAGGTTCTGGTGATCGACGCGAGGCAGATCGGCTTCGTCTGCCCGCTGGACCTGGCTGGAATGCTCGCCATTGCGCACTGGGCGTCCGCGGTAGCGATTCCCGTAACCTTCTTCCTTCCCAGGGAGCCGAACACAGCCTCCTACTTTCAGCGGATGGATGTGTTGCGCCGAATGCCTAGGCACACCCAAATATTGGGCCGCGTTGCGCCCGAGAAGCGTGTGGATCTACCGCATCGCTTGCTTGAGGTTTCACCGCTTACTCGAGCCACGGTGGATGATCTAGCCGAGAAGGTGGGCTACTTGATCACCGAGTTCTATCCGCCTGATGTTGGACCGGCTCTAACGAAAGCCTGCAACGAGCTTCTCGATAACGCGGTTGAACACGGCGAGAGCACTGAAGGAGCCTTCATCGCGGCGCAGACCTACACAGGCGAGACCACCGAACAACCGCGTTTGGAATTGGCGGTTTGCGACAACGGCATTGGAGTGCTAGAGCATCTGCGCCAGAACTCGGAATATCAGCACCTCAACGCCGATGTGCACGCACTCGAAGAAGCTTTGAAAGACGGCGTTACGGGCACATCCGACAAACGAGGCCACGGTCTCGGCGACCTCATAACCGGTGGAGAGAAGCACGGCACGATCCGCTTCCATATACGCTCGGGCAGAGGTGAGATCACCGTCACTGCCGGCGATCGTCCTCGAACCGTGTCGCGACGCTCTCGTCCTGACCAAACCCGAGGTACTTGGGCGTGGCTGTCCCATGAACTACCGCAACACCCGTAAGGATGGTTCAATCGGTACAATGAAACCGGAGAAACCATGACACACGTAGCCGTCTTCAACGTCGTTCAGCTGGGTGAGTTCCCCGCTACGCGTAGCAAGGCCCGCGATGGTCGTAGCTTGCTGGAGGGGATCCTCGCAGGTAAGACTGGAGTTGATCTTACTATCGACTTCACCGCCGTGACTGCGATGACCATCAGCTTCGCTGACGAGTTCCTCGGTAAGTTCCTGGCTTCGCTCGATGCCGCGAGTCAAGACGTGACGCTCAAGGTCGCTGGCTTGAACGTTGAGAACGCTGAGACGGTCACCATCTGTCGCGAACGGCGAGACGTGCAAGTGGTTGTCCTCGGTCGGGATGGCACGCTCAAGCTCGATGGAGCAGCGCCGCTCCCTGAGACTTTCGATGCAGCGTTGGACCTGGGTGATTTTAAAGCAAATGACCTGGCTCAACGTTTGGGTATCAGTTCTCAGAATGCTAACAACCGACTAAAGCGCCTTGCTGCCGTGGGGGCACTTCGAAAAACTAGGGCTGTCGGCGCGGCGCGCGGAGGTAAAGAATTCGCGTATTCGGCTGTCAGGGCAAGTGTCCCCGATATGGATAGCCTAACTATTTAGATGATGTGAGTTCTACTGTGCGTGCCGCCATGCAAAGTTCTTTTGTTTCTTCAACTCTGAGGCGCGGTCGGCATCGGTTGGGATGAGTGTGCCATAGGGATCATGATCATTTCTGCTCTCCTTCCAGCCGTCAGGCCAGCGCCTCAGGTTCGGATCTTTGATCTTGGAAATTTTGGCACCACCAAAGAAGACGCCGTTAACGGAGTTGTTGCGCTCGGAGTCCTCCGCATCGAAGATGACTCCTCCGAATAGTGCGCCACTGTCGAAAGTTGCTCCGCTGAAGTCGGTAAAAATTTCGTCGCGGAACCTGGCGCTTTCGGCGTAGATTCCTTCCGGCTGAAATGAGACGAGCCCCCTAAAGTGGGTCCCTTTGAAGCTTGCCGTGTCGTGGAATTCCGATCCTTCGAATAGGCAGTATTGGTCGAATCGCGCTTCGTCGAAATCGGACTTTCCATAGAAGTGCACTCCTCCGAAGTATGCCTCCTTGTTAAATGACGCGGAACTAAAGGTGGCGTCACCGAGGAACATTGTGTCCTCGAAAATTGCCCCTTCCTCGAATTCTGCTCCGATGAAGCGCACGCCTCCTGTGCCGGATGGGCCTTTTCTTCCCCATGGTTCACCTTCGAATGTTGCCCTAACGAAGAACGCGCCCCTCGTAAAAACCGTTGAGTTGAAGAGTGCTTGTCGTGCTCGACAGTTCTCAAAGTTGAAGTGGCTTAGCTTCGCGCCTGTCAGATCGATGTCGATGTTCGACCAGAAGTCGACTGGGGCTATTTTGTTCCAGTGTGGCCACTTCAGATGCTTGCAAAGAAGCCGTTGTGCGGTATTTCTAACTTCCGACTCTTGCTGAATGCGGACCTTTTCGCTCGGGTTCTCCTTAGTGGAAGCACTGTTCTTATCTTGCTTGTCTTCGGTTTCATTAACGGGCATGCGTAGATATGCGCAAATTACATCCACGACCGTCTGGCGATGGCTTTGATTGGCTTGGGCGAGACGTTCCAGGGCGTATAGGGCGGCTAGTCTGACGGCGGCGTTCTCGTGGCCAAGCTGATTGACGGCATTGTTGTAGAGTTCGGTGATTCTCTTCTCTGTGGCATCGTGATTAGTGTCCGCTGCGGTGATCTCCTGATGCCATTGGCGGCGTACTGCTAGGAGCAACGCGAACAATCCACCAGTTCCGGCGCCAATGCTAAGTCCGGTTTTTATTGCTTCGATACGGGCAGCCGCTGGGTCCTTTGCCTGGTTCGCCTGTGTGAGGAGCCAGCTTGTTGTCAGCCATCCGACTGCAATGACGATGGCGCCACACGCTGCAACGGTCCACCCGCTCAAGTTGAGCGTGTCAGGAGACTTTTCTTTTGGCGGGACTATCAGGCGTCTGACGGTGATGGCGAGAAGCACTACGGCGATGATCAAGAGTGCCACTTCGGGCAGGTGCGGGCGCGTGGCTCTTCCCACGGCAATCCAGTCCGGCCAGCCGGAGATGACGCTCAACGCGGCGGCAACCGCGATGAGACCGCCGATACCTGGGACAAGTGCGCGCTTTGCTCTCGATGCGACCACCACGCTAGATACTGTCGTGCCACTGCCTTCGATCGCTACATCGAGATCCTGCGAGATGCTGTGTGTGCAGTTTTGGCGACTGTTCCCAGACGCGGGCCGCTTCTTTGACGGCGGCGATGCTTTAGCGGGATCGCCGCAGATATGTGCAGGTCACGGCAGGCGTGAGCAGGGAAGGGACTAGTGCGTACCGTGTCGGGGGTACTTCCGTTCACCTGTATGGATCAGACCCTGACCAGCGAGTACGCGGTCAGGGGATGATCATGTAACTGCCGGTGACGTTCCGTTCGTGACTGCCTGTACGGGCCGTTCGCGCCCAGGTGGCACCGCGGTTCTGGACCACTCGCCGCCCTGTCGGACGCTTGATCGATGTGGTCTTCATCACGAGGGCGCACGGCTGGTGGTGGCCTCGGGTTTTGAGGATTCGCTCGGCCTGCCGGTGCAATTGCTGACTGGCAGTATGGCCTCGGTTACGCATCGTGGAGGCCAGATGACCGATCCGGACGCCATTCTCAGTCAATACGAAGGCAAGCTGGCAGACGCCCAGCGCAAGAGCGACGCGATACGTGAGGAACTCGCAAACCTGCGTGTTGTGGAACGCAGTGCTGACGGCCAGATCGTCGTGACGATCAACGACGCGGGCAACCTCGTGGACCTGAAGCTCGGCACCTCGTTGCAGCGCAAGGACGGCGACAGCGTGGCGCAGGAGGTGCTGCGCGTGCTGCAAGGTGCGCAGAGCCGGGTGGCCGCGACCGTGCAGGAGGCCATGTCGCCGATGCTCGGCGCTGACTCCGAGGCGATGCACTTCATCGTGGACAAGCTGCGCAGCGCACATCCGTTGCCACCCCCGCAGTACCTGCCAGGCGGCGGGTACGGGGACGAGCCGCATCGGCTCGGCGCCATCGAGGACGACGCGCCGCCTTCGCCTCCGGTGGCCCGGCCCCGTCCGCAGATGCCTCGCTCGTCCCAAGACGACGAGGAAGACTTCGGCGACAAGGGATTTCTGCGATGACCTACCGCATCGACCTCGTTGAGATGCAAGCACATTCGGCCAAGCTCGACAGCGTGGGTGCGCACGTGAACCAGGCGCTGGGCGCGGCGCAGACCGTGTCCAGCCCAGAGGCGTTCGGCAAGCTCGGATTTCCGCTCGCGGCTCTCTGCTCTGTCGCACAGAACTCGGCGATGGACACGT
The DNA here is from genome assembly GCF_042721395.1 of Lentzea sp. NPDC058450. NCBI lineage: Bacteria > Bacillati > Actinomycetota > Actinomycetes > Pseudonocardiales > Pseudonocardiaceae > Lentzea > Lentzea sp. NPDC058450. Next base: position 10,701 of record NZ_JBHXLO010000048.1, on the reverse strand, counting down.
TGCGCCAAGCCTCGGATGCCGCGGCGGACCATCTCAGGCGGTTCGACTCCTGGAGGAAGTCCGTCGAAGAACACGAACAGCTCCAGACTGACGTATTCGACGGGATGCACGAACGATGACCACAGTTGGACCTGCCCCGGCACCTGGGCCGAACCCCTTGATCGTCACCGGGGAGGAGACGGCCGGTACCGAAGGCGCGGGAATCTTCCACGACGCCACGGAGACCGTGAAGGGCTTCTCGGGCGGTAACTGGGCCGAGGGCTTGATCAACGCCGGGGCGACGGCCGCCGGTGTGGCCGGCGCTCTCGCTGATCCGATGGCCGCCCTGCTCAGTGCGGGCTTCGGCTGGCTGATCGAGCACGTCAGCTTCCTCAAGGAGCCGCTCGACTGGCTCGTCGGAGATCAAGAAGCCTTGGACGGCATGGCGAAGACCTGGGAAACCGTCTCCGGGTTCATGAAGGAGACCTCCGAAGACCTGCGGACCTGGGTCAGGAACGACACGACCACGTGGGCAGGAAAGGACAGCGATCAGTACAAGACGTTCGGTGCTGATCGCGCCGACACCTACGCCGGTGTCGCGACGGCTGCCGGAGGCATCGCGGGTCTGGTCCGCATGTGCAAGATCGTGCTCAAGGTGGTGCGTGACATCGTGCGCGACCTCATCGCGGAGGCGATCGGCAAGCTGATCTCCATTTGCCTGCGGTGGGCGCCTGCGGTCGCGGCGGCTGGTGCGGGCCTGGCCGGGGCGATCGCCGAGTGCGTGCCGACCGCGATCAAATGGGCCAACAAGGCATTGGAAGCGTGCCGCAGGCTTACCAAAGCGTTCCGCAACGCTGGCGGTCTGTTCCAGAAGCTCGACGACATCCTCATCAACGCCAAAACGGCGCTCTCCAAGAGCGGCGACGACTTCGTGAACGTCCTCAAGAAGAGCATCGACGCGGACATCCGACGGAGCGGAGCTGACTTCTCCATCGCCGGCATGGCCAAGGACGCACTCAGTGAGGCGAGGACGGTCGCCGCAGACGGCATCAAGAGCGTGCCGTCCGAGGTCCTTCCGAAGCTCGGGATCGAGGCGACCAAGGAGTCCACCAAGTTCCGCGACTGGGAGGACAAGGCCAAGGACGGCGGCGGATGGCGGACGTGGCGCGACCTACGTGCGGAAGAAGAGGAGAAGCAGGAAGAGAAGAGAAGGGAGGCCAACGGCGGATGACGGTTGTCCGCGTCCTGCACAGGTTCTCCGCGTTCCTGCTCGTGCCCGTTCTCGGCTACCTGCTCGGCGCCACGATCTTCAACCACTTCTGGAACAAGGTCGAGACCGACCTCCACGGCGCCGACCTCGTCATCACCGCCACGTCCTGCGAACGCAGCGGGCCGTTGACCTTGCGCGGCTTCGGCTACGTCTACGACTGCCGCGCCAAAGTGGAGAACAAGACCAACGGCAACGTCACCACGGCAACCACACGTGGCTTCCTCACGCCCGAACTCATCGGCACCGAGGTGGCCGGTTCGGGCTTCCGGCGCGGCGAGTTGTATCCGGAGCGCCCCTATGCGGGATGGGGCATGGCTTTGCTGCTCCCGTTCGGCGTTCTCTGGTTCTACGTCTACATCCGGATCGCTTGGCCGTTGCTGCCTGAACGCAGGAAGGCTCGGCGGAAACCGGTGAGGTACCAACGGCCTGACAGTGCGGCCGAGCCTGATCGCACAGTGCGAGTGTTCGGCGGGCATCGGCGAGTGTGGTTGTTCGTCGTCTTCCTGCTCGGGTGTGCAGGTGTGTTCATTCACCCCGCGTCCTGGGCGGTGGTCGGTCTCGTGCTCCTCGCCGTCGCGTGGCAAGCGCTGCGAGGGCCGATGATCGCTGTTTCTCCCGACGGACTCGCGTGGCGCGGGACGAGCCTCACCTGGGCCGAGATCCGGGACGTCAGGCTGACACGGCGCAATTTTCTGCTGGTGCAGCCTAGGAACGGCGAAGAGGCGCGCATTGGCAGGTTCGGAACCGAACAGGCCACCCGCATCCATGTCGCCATGGGTCATTTCGCTCAGGCGCCCTATGTTCGTGACGATGTAGTGCTCGGGTGAGCCCGAACTCGGCGCGGACGAGTGCGGCAACGCACTAGATCAGCTAGATTCGAACCCGTGTTCGACGACGGTTGCCACTCGCTCAACCGCGGTGTCCAGGGTTTCGTGTTCCCAAATGCGGATCACGGCCCATCCCGCCGCGGTCAGCACCTCGTCGGCCCGCCGGTCCCGCTCGATGTTGCGCCTGAGCTTCGGCGTCCAGTACCAGTCGTTGGTCGTGGGCTGCCGGCCGTGCTCAGGGCACACGTGCCAAAAGCAGCCGTCGACGAACACCGCGATCTTGCGAGCGGTGAAGACGATGTCCGGACGCACCTTGACGCCCTCGTCGAACCGGAGCAGATGGTCCTTCCGGTAGCGCATCCCGCGTCGGTGCAGCGCACTGCGCAGCGCCACCTCGGGTTTGGTTCCCGAGCGCCGGTTCGCCTGCATGTTCCGCGAACGGCCCTCGTTCAGAGGGGCGGGGTAGCGGCCGTCAGCATGAGCCTTCGCACGACGAGCACTGCGATCTTCGTCTGGCACGTTCATCCCGTCTGGCGAGCAACTTTGCGCCATTCGTAGCCGGTGCCGGAAGATACCTCAGTCCCAGCGCGAGCTGAAGACCAAACCATGAGAGGAGGGCCTGTGGAAGCCCCCAAGGCCGCGACGCCGTTGAAGGTCGTCGAGATCTGCGCTGGCGCTGGTGGGCAGGCCCTCGGGCTTATGCAGGCTGGTTTCGAGCACGAGCTCGCCATCGAACTTGACCCCACTGCGGCGGACACCCTCCGGGTGAACCTGCTGGCCCGGCACGGCCAGCCGGTGCGAGAGGAACTGCTCGCCACGAAACGCGGCGGCAAGAAGAAGGAACCCGACGCCCCCGCTCCGATCCAGATCGTCGATGGCGTGATCACCGGCGACGTGGCTTCCAAGGAGGTCTGGGAGGTGGCGCGCAAGGCGGGTGTCGCCATCCCGGAGAACTTCGACCTCCTGGCCGGTGGCGTTCCGTGTCCTCCGTTCAGCCTGGCCGGGCAGCAGCACGGCTCGACTGATGAACGCGACCTCTTCGCGTGGGCAGTGCACCAGTGCCAGACGCTCAAGCCGAACGCGCTGCTCCTCGAAAACGTCCGCGGCCTCAGCACGCCGAGGTTCTCCGCCTATCGGCAGGAGATCCTCGACCAGTTGATCGACATGAAGTACGTCGCCGAGTGGCGGCTCCTGCACGCGTCCGACTTCGGCGTGCCCCAGTTGCGCCCGCGTTTCGTTCTCGTGGCGCTGAAAGAGGAGTTCGCCCCGTACTTCCACTGGCCGAAGAAGCAGGCCGAGCCGCTCACCGTCGGCGAAACCCTGAAAGACCTCATGGGCGCTCGCGGCTGGAAGGGCCTGGACGAGTGGGTCGCAAAGGCCAACGACATCGCGCCGACGATTGTTGGTGGTTCGAAGAAGCACGGCGGCGCCGACCTCGGCCCGACGCGTGCCAAGAAGGCCTGGGAGCAAATGGGCGTTGACGCCTGGGGCATCGCCAACGAGGCGCCGGCCGAGGACGACGAGTTCAAGGTCGGGCCGAAGCTCACGACCGAGATGGTGCAGCTCCTGCAGGGCTGGCAGCCAGCTGAGTGGCAGTTCGTGGGCCTGAAGACCTCCAGGTACCGCCAGGTCGGCAACGCGTTCCCGCCACCAGTTGCCAGGGCCGTGGGACTCGCGATCAAGTCTGCGCTCCTCAAAGAGGGCGACCCGGTTGATCGCGACATCGACACCGAGCACGACCCGATCTACCGGGCGCTCCGCGACGCCGGCGACTTCCGGACCGCGGCACAGATCTCGAAGGCGATCGGCAAGGAACTCGAGGCGCACGAGCTGGAGCACAGGATCTCGTTGCTGAGCAAGGACTTCGAGCTTGAGATCGACCGGGACAAGCCCGCTGCGCCCAAGTTCAAGCTGGGCAGGTTCAAGGCGTTCGTCGGTCAGGACGACCACGTGCGTCACGACCTGTTCAACAAGAACAAGTCGAAGATCAGCTGATCGCTGGGACCACCGCATCCACCTGCTCGGTCTCGCGCTCAACGCCGAGACCCAGGTGACCATGCTCGTGGTGCGCGGTACGGATCGACGAGGTGGTCGAACTACGCCCCCAAGAAGAGGACCGGCGGTGGCGAGCGGATTGGAGTTCAGCGACGTTCGGGCCCTTCTGGGGCACCTAGGAAGGTGAAAGGCCCGCCCCCGGAGCAGATGCCGAGGACGGGCCTTAGCAGAACGCGGGTCAGTTCTTCTTCACCTGGTTGAGGCGCGTGATCACGGCCCCGCCGTCCTGCATCCCGAACGAGTTGCACGCGGTGTCCCACGGGAAGCGCGAGCAGGCGTTCGACTGCACCACGACGTCCTGCTCGTTGTTCCACCCGCCGCCGATCACCTTGGCGTTCTTCCACACCTTGGTGACCGGGTTGTAGCTGTACCAGAGCAGGTTGCCGTTGTTCTGGTTCACGGCGTAGAACGTCTCGCCGCCCGCCGAGCTGAGGTTCTTCAGGTTCTGCCAGCCGGTGGTGACGGTGGTGGTGGGCTTGACCCAGGTCGCGGTCGCGCCCGTCCAGAAGTCGATGTAGTAGCGGTACATCGCGCCCGCCGCGTTGCGGGCGTAGACGACGCCGCGGCTGGTGGCGACGATGGCGTTGTACTGCGTCAGGCCCGTGTCCAGCAGCGCGCCCTGGACGGCCCACTGCTGGGTGGTGAAGTTGTAGTAGTGGGCCTTGAGGTTGCCGGCCGCGTCGAGCGTGTAGATCACGCCGTCCTCGTCGACGGAGATGCGGTAACGGGTGTTGGCGGCGCTGTAGGACCAGCCCTGGCCGAGCACGAGGTACTCGTTGCCGTTGAAGCTGTCCCACGTGGTTCCGTTGTAGTGCAGCAGTCTCAGCTCGCCGCCGGTGGTGATGCTGAACGTCCAGCCGCTCGGGCCGGCGAGCACGCGGCCCTGCCAGCCCGCGCCGATCTGGTAGCTCTCGCCCCAGGCGAAGGTGCCGGTGGCCGGGGTCGAGTGCTCGAAGCAGTAGAGGTCACCCGCGGTGTCGCACGGGTAGACCGGAGCGAGTCCGTAGCGGGCCGACAACGTGGTGCTGGGTCCTGGCATGTCTCACTCCACCCCTCAGAGGTTCAGCATGGCGGTGCAGGCGTCGAGAACCAGACGCTCTGTGGACCCGGCCGCGGCGGCGCCGCTCGGGTTGAACTTCAGCGGGGCCGGCCAGGCGTAGAACGTCGTCCACGAGCCGGGGCCCGACATCTGGTCGTCGTCGGTCCAGCCGGCCTCGTAGCCGAAGTGCTTCGACTCGCCCGCCTGCAGGACGCTGTGGCCCGCGACGTAGCCCTCGGTCTCGTTGGCGTACGCCATGATCCACAGCCAGCCCGGGGTCTGGTTCTGCAGGACGACCGAGTACTGGGAGAGGACCTCGTGCGACATCGCGAGGATGTTCAGGCCGCCCAGGTTCCAGCGCTGGATGGGCATCGGGAACACCTTGGGCAGGCCGGGGCCGTGGAACTTCTCGATCATGACCTCGGCGTGGCGGTACGCGAAGTCGTCCGGCGGGAACGTGTCCAGCCTGTCGTTGTAGGAGTTGCGGGCCCTGATGGCGGCGGCCGGGTCGCCGAAGTCCACCTGCAGCGGGATCTTGATCTCGTTGTAGTAGGTGGCGACGGGGCCGGTGACGGCGTTCCAGCCGCCCGAGTTGACCATCGACACGACCGCGTTGCCGAGCGTGGTGCCGAGGCTCGTGACCATGCTGGGGGAGTGCGGGTCGTTGGGCTCCTGGTCGCCGGCGGCGCCCTGGAAGAACAACGCCTGGATGCCCAGCGCGTTGCTGATCACGTCGGTGGCGGCGCCGGGGTAGTCGCTGCAGAACGTCCTGTCGTTGCCGCGCGAGACGGCGTGGCAGGCGTATCCGAAGAGGACGGTGTGCAGCCCGTTGTCGCTGGTGCGACGGGCGATCAGCGCCGAGATCGTCGTCATGACGTGCGGCTCTTCGGCCCGGTTGTAGCCGATCGTCGTGCTGCCTTCCTTGTACCACAAGGTGACCGGCGTGCGGGCCATCGCGACGGTCTGCTGGACGAGAGCGACCATCTGGTTGATGAACACGGTCGTCGTGCCCTCGATCGCGTTGATGTCCGCGGGGGCGAGGTCCATCATCACGTACGGGCTGGGGCTCGTCGTGCCGATCATCGGGCCGGAGTGCGTGTGGCTCACGATGATCAGGAAGTTGCCGTTGTTGTTGCCCACCAGGGGAAGCACCGCGGAGCGGATCGCCTGGTGGACGTAGCGCGGGATGCTGACGACGTCGACGCGCAGCATGACCTTGGGGCCGGCGCCGTCGTCGATCACGACGCACTGGGCGCGCAGCCGGCGGTCGACCGCGCCCTGGTTGCCGCGCGGGGCGCCGCAGTAGCCGCCCATCCAGAGGCTGGGGTAGGTGGGCCAGGACGGGGTGTAGTCCAGGGTCTTCACGGACATGGAGAAAGGCATCTCGGGCTCCTCCCGGCGCTCAGGCGGTCTCGACGACGGCGACGCAGGTCGGCGTGTTCGAGTTGGGGGTGGACAGTGAGCTCTCCGGCTTGCCGGAGTCGGAGTTCGCGGACGTGATCTTGCGGTTCTTCTTGTCCAGCACGAACGTGCGGCCACCGTCCTTGCTCATCGCCAGAGGACCGTTCCCCTTGCCGTTGGCCTCCTTCGTCCTGACCTTGTTGGAGTTGACGTTCACCGTGACCAGCTGCGCGTCGACGTTGCGGCCCGCGTAGAGGCTGACGGCCGCGAACGTGCCGTTCGGGTGCACCGCGAGACCGCAGGGCACGCCTTCGAGCTCGGTCGCGCCGGCCTTCCCGCCGCGCAGGCCGAACGTGGCCAGCTCGCGCGACGACGCCACGTAGAGGTTCTTGCCCTTGGGGTCGATCGCGAGCAGCAGCGGCGTCTTCTCGGTCTCGAACCTGCCCGACACCGCGTTCTTGGCGGTGTCGACGATCGTGACGCCCTTCGCCCGCTCGTCGCCGACGAACAGCTGCTTGCCGTCGGGCGTGAGAGCGAGCGAGCGCGGCAGCAGGCCGGCCTTGATCAGCGTGCGGACCTGTCCGGTCGCCGCGTCCACCACGGCCACGTGCCCGCGCGAGCCACCGCCACCAGCGGTGCCGGTCGCGACGTAGATGGTCTTGCCGTCGGGCGAGACGAGGACCTCGTTGACGAACCCGCCGACCTGGATCTCGGTGGTCACCTTGCCGCCGTCCACGTCCACGACGCTCAGCCCCGGCCCGAAGACCGTCCCCACGTAGGCGAGCACTCCGTCGGGCGAGCCGGTGATCGCGTTCGGCTGACCGTTGACCGGGATGAGCGACTGCTCGCCGGTCAGACTCGGGTCGGCCAGCTGCACGACCCCGTTGCCGAGGCGGTCCACGCTGCCGATCAGAAGTTTCTTGCGAGCTGCCTTGGGTGCTGCGGCTGCGGTCCCCGCGAACAGTCCCTGACCGACGACGCCCACTGCGGCGCCGCCGAGTGCGGCGGTCAGGAGCGTTCGTCGGGAAATCGGTCGGTGCTGGGATGCCATGTCGTCCGTCCCCCTCCGGTCGAAGTCGACTCGTTGAACATTCGAGGAAGAGGACGTGTGTGTTATCACGCTGGGTAGTCCATTTTTGAGCTGTGACCCAGTTGAGACATTGCATAGCCGATTGATACGCACGGTGGCTGCCGTGTGACGGACTGCTCTTGACCAGGTCGTATGTAATAACGCAAGTAAAGCCGCAGAGGGGTCTTTAGGCCCTGTTCGACGGTGTGCAAACTGAGCTACGCGCGTGAACGACTACGTACTGTGACGTAAAGATGTTAACTAAGTGATGGCAGCCGTCGCAGTCGGCTCACCAGGTCGGCCGAGTGACCACTCCGCCGTCCACTACGAGGTCGTGCCCGGTGATCCACTGCGCGAGGTCGCTCGCGAGGAACACGCACGCGGCGCCGACGTCCTCGGGCGTGCCCAGCCGGCCCAGCGGCGCGGCGGCCCGCCACCGGGCGACGCCCTCCGGCCACTGCTCCTCGATGCCCGGCCGGCCGATCAGCCCCGGCGAGACCGTGTTGACCCGGATGCCGCGCGGCCCGTACTCCAGCGCCGCCGCCCGCGCGTGCATGATCAACGCGGCCTTCGAGGCGGCGTAGTGGGCGTGCCCCGGCGCCGGGTGCGTGCCCTCGATCGACGCGATGTGCGTGACCGACCCACCGGACGGCAGGTGCTCGACCGCCGCCTGGGTCACGGCGAACGGCCCTGTCACGTTCGTGTCCACAACGGATCGCCACTGCGCGGTCGTCATGCCCGGCAACGGTTCGACGGGCTGCACGCCCGCGTTGTTGACGACGGCGTCCAACCGGCCGTGCCGTGCGGCCGCCTCGGCGACGACGCGCTCGGCCTCGGTGCGGAGGTCGCCGTCCGCCCGGCCGAGGTGGCGCAGGACCGTCGCGCCCGCGCGCACGAAGCAGTCGGCGATGCCCGCGCCGATGGTGCCGCCCGCGCCGGTGACCAGGACGACCTGGCCGCTGAGATCGATCACGAGACGATGCCCTCCACCCGACGGACCAGCCAGTCGACGATCTCACCACGCCCCGCGGCGAACGCGTCGGCGGCGATCTCCACGAACGTGCCCCCGGCCTCGCGCACCAGCACCGCGCCCGCCGCCACGTCCCACGGGAAGGTGCCGATGTTGGCGACGGCGTCGGCCCGTCCGGCGGCGACCCACGCCAGGGACAGGGCCGTCGAGTAGACCCGGCGGACGTCCGCGATCGCCAGCAGGTCGCCCAGGAGCTCCATCTCGCCGGAGTAGGGACTGCCGGGCAACGGGATGTCGGTCAGCACCAACGGCCGCGGCCCGCCACCAGGCGGGATCACCAGCCCGGTCGACCGGACGCGGAACGGCACGCCCGCAGCCGCGGTGAAGAGCTCGTCGCGGAACGGGTCGAGCACGCACCCCGCGACCAGCTCGCCGTCCACCGCCGCGGCCACCGAGATGCACGACAACGGGATGCCGCGCACGAAGTTGCGGGTGCCGTCGATCGGGTCGACGTACCAGGTAACCGAGGCCGTCGCGCTGCCCAGCTCCTCGCCCACGACCGCCGAACCGGGCGCACCGGCGACCAGGGCCGAGCGCAGGAACGCCTCCACCGCCAGATCGGCGCTGCTCACCTGGTCGTACGTGCCCTTCGCCGACACGTCGACCTGGACGTCGTGCAGGAGCTTGGCGGCGTCCACGCAGGAGTCGGCCGCCAGCGAGAGGAGTTCGCCTGGAGTCACGTGCTCCATTGTGATCGGTCACAAACACGACCGGATGACTCTGGGCAACGTCCTACCCGCGCGCGTGACCTGAGCCACCACGATGAGCTCACCTGACAACGACGTTGGAGGATCGGGATGCGAATCGTGGCAGGCGTGGCGGCTCTGGCGATGTTGGTCGCCGGAACAAGCACCGCTCAGGCGGACGTCCTCGAGTACGTGGCCATGGGCGACTCGGCGGCGGCCGGTCCGTTGATCCCGAACCAGGACCCGGCGCTGTGGTGCCTGCGCAGCAGCAACAACAACTACCCGCAGGTGGCGGCCAAGATCCTCGGCGCGAAGCTCACCGACGTCACGTGCTCGGGCGCCACGACGGACGACTTCGCCGGACGGCAGTTCGGGTTCGTGAAGCCGCAGTACGACGCGCTCTCCAAGAGCACCGACCTGGTGTCGATCACCATCGGCGGCAACGACGTCGGGCTCGTGCAGACGGCGCTGGGCTGCATCAACCTGCTCCCCGAACCGGTCGGCCTGTCGTGCAGGGACCGGCTCACGGCGGGCGGCGACCAGGTGGCCGCGAAGATCGCCCAGTGGGCACCCGAGTTCGGGGCCGCGCTCGACGAGGTCAAGCGCAGGGCACCGCAGGCCAAGATCCTCGTCACCGGCTACGGCACGTACGTGCGGCCCGGCGGGTGCTACCCGGTGCAGCCGATCTGGGCGCGGGACGCCGACTTCATCCAGGGCTCGGTGAACCTGCTGAGCGCCACGGCCAAGGCGGAGGCCGAGAAGCGCGGAGCGTCCTACGTGGACCTGGCGGCGGTCAGCGTCGGCCACGACACGTGCGCCAAGCCGTCCGAGCGCTACCTGGAGGGCCTGATCCCGACGACGATCGCGGCGCCGTTGCACCCCAACGCGGCGGGCATGAAGGTGTTCGGCACTACGGTCGCGCGCGCCGTGCAGCAAGCGCAGCCGTCAAAAGCGTGACGTGCTCGATGCGCGTCGGGTCGAGGCCGGTCAGCTCCGCCACCCGCCGCAGCCGGTAGTCGACGGTGTTCGGGTGCACGTGCAGCTCGGAGGCGGCGGGCCGCCGTGAGCCGCGGCGGAGGTAGACCTCCAGCGTCTGCACCAGTTCCTCGGTCAGCGGCGCGACGATCTCCGCCAACGGCCCGAGCGCCGCGCTCGGCCGGGACAGCTGGTACTCCAGAAGCACGTCGGTGAGGCGGAAGAGCCCGGGGCCGGACGCCACGGCCAGCACCTCGCGCGCCAGCACGGCGGCGGGGGGGGGCCCCCCGGGGGGGGGCGGCCGCCCCCCCCCCCCCCCCCCCCCCCCCCCCCCCCCCCGCCCCCCCCCCCCCCCCCCCGGGGCCGGGCG